>NZ_JBITMP010000008.1:0-368171 GCF_044466425.1 Nonomuraea sp. NPDC049400 | reverse complement strand
AGGGAGCCACACCAGCGGCAGACGACTGAGAGCCACACCCGCCCCTCCCGGGGCATCTGAACCCTACGAGCTCAGACGCTTCAACGGTAGGGACGACTGACACCTGGGCCCCGCCCGGTAGACCCCTGGCAGCCGAACCGTGGCCCGACGGTGCGATCCCTCGGGTGACCCCGGTCGAACAACCCCGGCCGCCCAGCAGGGCCGCCTTCCACCATCCGACTGTTCCATCGAAGGAGCGCACCACCATGTCCATCACCCTGACCGACCAGGACAAGACCACCCTGCGCACCGCCGCTTACGGCGCCGTCTCGCTGCTGGCCGCCGCCGGAGCCGCCGGAGCCGCCGGCTCGCCGCACAGGATCGCCACCGATGGCTCCCTTGCCCTGGCTTCTGCGACCGGCCTGGTCGGGCACGTGCTCGCCGCAAAAACCAAGGACATCAACCTGAACGGCAAGTCCGTCGCCGAACTCGCCGACCACGTGCTGCCGGCCCTGACGGCAGCCATGAGCCTGCTCAAGCGGCAGGCTCCGGCAGAGGCCGACAACTTCCGCAACACCGTGCTTGTCGCCATCGAAGCAGCCGCCCGGGCCCAGAAGGACCAGCCCAGCCCCACCCTGGCCGAGATGGCCCGCAAGATCACCGGAGCCCTCGACGCCGCTTGAGGGGAGGTCGACCTGCCCAGCTACAGCAAGCGCGCCTGGGACGCGACCTGATGGGCACGCAGCTGCCGGCGTACCGCCCCGCCCTATCCCCATCGACCCCGAATTGCTCGGCGAGCTGTTCGCCTGAGCGCGACATCGGAGACGAGGAATCATGAAAACCCAATCCTCACCAGCGACCACGGAGACCGGGGCGCGCATCTACGGCGTGCATCAGCGCCCGGTCATCCGCGGCAAGGTCTTCCGGCGGGTGGCGGTCACGGCGCTGGCGGCCGCGCTCCTGGGCGGAGTGGCCGTACCCGGGGTGGCCGCCGCGGACAGCAGCACGGCCGTGCCGATGGCCGCTGCCGGGCAGGATCGCCCGGAGCTGCAGAAGGCCATCCAGGAGTTCGTCGATGCCGGCTTCGCCGGGATGCAGCTGCGCGTGCACGATCAGCGGGGCGAGTGGGTCGGCAGCGCCGGGGTGCGCAAGCTGGGCGAGGCCGCGAAGCCGCCGACCAACGGGCGGTTCTGGGCGGGCAGCGTCACCAAGACCTTCACCGCGACCCTGGTGCTGCAACTGGTGGCCGAGGGCAAGATCGCCCTGGACGCCCCGGTGGCCGGCTACCTGCCCGAGCTCGGGCTGGACCGGCGGATCACCGTGCGGATGCTGCTGCAGCACACCAGCGGGTTGTTCAACTACACCGGCGAGTACTACGACGACGGGACGGTCGTTCCGGGGATCCCCGCCACCGGCAAGGAGTGGCTGGACAACCGGTTCCGCAGCTACCAGCCTGAAGAGCTGGTCCGGCTGGCGCTGGCCAAGCCGGCACGGTTTGAGCCGGGGACGGACCAGAACTACTCCAACACCAACTACACGCTGGCCCTGCTGCTCATCGAGAAGATCACCAGCCGCTCCTACGCCGAAGAGATGCAGCGGCGGATCCTGCGGCCGCTCGACCTGAAGGGCACCGTGGTGCCGGGCAACCGGACCGAGCTCCCCGGGCCGCACGCCCACGGCTACTACCGGTATGAGGAGGATGGCCAGGAGAAGGTGGTCGACATCACTCGCCAGAACCTCTCCCTCCTGGCCGGCGCCGGCGACATCGTATCGACCACCCAGGACCTGCACACGTTCATCTCCGCCGTGAACGCCGGCAAGCTCCTGCCGGCCCCGCTGCTGGCCGAGATGCGCAAGCCGTACGGGAAGTACAACTACGGCTTCGGGCTGTTCGTGCAGGACCTGGGCCCGGACTGCGGCACCGTCTACCAGCACAACGGCAGCCCCCCGCACGGCTACGGGGCGCTGATGTACAGCTCACCCGACGGCAGCAAGACCCTGACCGCCTCGGTGACCTGGGTGGACGAGGCCACAAGAGGCCCGGCAAAGGACTTCCAGATGCTGGTGGACAAGCTTGTCACGGAGGTGTTCTGCGGCGGGCAGCCCGGGGCGGCCGACGAGGCCAAACCGGCTCAGTAGACGGGCCCGGGCCACCCTCCACGGTATCGACCATGTCAGTCACAAGGAGCAGGGCAGCATGATCCGCCGCTACCCTGTCTGGCGAAACGGCCACCTCGACGACCGGCGGCTACGCTCCAACGTCGACAGGGCCAACGTCGCCTGACCGTGCAAGAAGGCAGAGAAGAAGACCACACAGACCGACCGTGTCGACGCACGTCGCGGCCACACGCTGCCGCCGGAGGCGCCCGAGGAACCGGTCGCCGCCATCCTCGCCCGCACACGGTCGAATGACACGATTGAAAGGCGATCGATTTGAAGCATTACGATCTCACCCTGGCCACGCCGCCGCCGGGTGAGTATCTCGCGGTGGAGGGACGCCGCTTACTGGTGTACCGCACGGGCCCGGGCGGACCGGCGGACGTGGTCCTGCCTGAGGGCGCGGCCATCAGGTCCGAAGAGGGTGTGTGCGAGCACGCCCAGGCCAAACACGCGGTCTTTGACGCCCTGGCCGCGTCGGTGACCGATGGCGAGCATCGCTTCCTCAAGTACGTCTCGCCCGGCCGCATGTACATCGAGGCCGATGATGCCATCGTCCAGGCCGTAAGGGAGATCGACGGCTTGGGCAGGACCCCAGGCGTGCCGCGGGCTCGTCAGCCGAGGCCGCCGCAACCCGCGGGGATGTTGGTGACGACCGGGTCGTGTGGGGATGCCACGAACGACCGCGAAGGGAATGGCAAGTGACAGACGTCGACGTGATCATTGCGGGCGCCGGCCCGACAGGTCTCATGCTGGCTGCCGAACTGCGTTTGGCCGGGGTGCGACCGCTGGTACTGGAGCGGAAGCCGCAGCGCCGAGACATCCCGAAGGCCGGTGGTCTCGGTGGGCAGATCCTGGAGCTGCTGCGCTACCGAGGCTTGCTGGAACGTTTCGAGGCAGCCTGCACCGCCCCTGTTCCGGCTCCCCGATTCCCGTTCGGCGGCGTGCATCTGGACTTCACCCAGCTGGCGGATCCCCCGATGCACGCCCTGCCGCTTCCGCAACAGTTGCTCGAGCGGCTGCTCGACGAACGCACCGGAGAGCTCGGTGTCGACATCCGCCGCGGACACGAGGTCAGCGGGGTCAGCCAGGACGATGCCGCCGTGACCGTGGACGTGCGTGGCCCGGACGGGCCATACCAGGTGCACGCCCGGTACCTCGTGGGGTGCGACGGCGCACGCAGCCGGGTCCGTGACTGGGCCGGCATCGGCTTCCCCGGCACCACCTATCCGGAGGTCAACCGACTGGCCCAGGTCACCTTGCCCGACACGGTGACCATCCTCGGCAACGGCGATCTCGATGTCCCCGGCTTCGGCACGATCCGCGCGGGTTTCACCCGGACCGACCATGGTCTCTTCGGAGTCGGCTCATCGCCCGACTCCAAGGTCGTCTCGCTCTACACCATCGAAGACGAGACCACCGAATACGACGATGACGTACTGATGACCGTGACCGAACTCCAAGACAGCCTCCGCCGCGTGCTCGGTGTGAACCTCCCCGTGGAAGAGGCGATGCGGCTGTCGCGGTTCACCTTCAAGGCCCGGCAGGCCGAGCGCTACCGGGAAGGACGGATTCTGCTGGCCGGTGATGCGGCGCATCTGTTCCCCGCCACCGGTGTGGCAATCAATGCCGGCATGCTGGACGCGGTCAACCTGGCCTGGAAGCTGGCCGCCGACATCCACCGCTGGGCGCCGGCCGGCCTGCTGGACACCTACCACGACGAACGCCACCTCGCCGGCGCCCGCACCATGCTGCACACCCGAGCCCAGGTGGCACTGCGGCGCGGGCACGACCCGGCCGCCGAAGCGCTCCGGGAAGTCTTCCAGGAACTGCTCATCGACGAACAACCGCTGCGCCGGATGGGAGCCCTTGTCGCCGGCACCGACATCCGCTATCCGATGCCCGGCGCCAACCACCACCCGTTGGCCGGCACCTTCGCCCCCAACCTCACCCTGCACACCGACCAGGGCATGACCAGCGTCGCGGAACTCCTGCACAGCGCACGGCCCCTCCTCCTCGACCTCACAGACCGCCCAGACCTCCGCCAGACCGCCCGCGACTGGCAGGATCGTGTCGACATCCACACCGCCAAAACCGATCAGCGACCGGCCGACGTCCTCCTGATCCGCCCGGACGCCCACATCGCCTGGGCCGCAACCATCGACGAACCCGCCGACACCGCCGCCCCCGCGCTGCGAGAAGCACTCTCCGGCTGGTTCGGCACACCCTGAATCAGGAGAGCGGAACTGGGCCACGCCGAGCTCGCTGAGCTCGGCGTGGCCCAGTCCACATGCGCGGGAGGACGGGCCGAGCAGGCACAACCGGTCGACGACCGGAGTGGCAGAGCGTGCCGACCGAAGCCTTAGGCCTTGAACGCTTCCCCGAACGGTCCACAGGGACCACGAGGCCCACGTTCGTAACAACCGGGTGCTCAGCGCTCCGGCTACTGACTGCACCGCTTCTATGACGGCGGTCCCTGCGGTTCCCGCCAGGGCGGCGATCCCCCGATCCTCTCCTAAATCGTTTGAGCCCTACTTTCGCCACCCGTTGATGGTCAGGTCGGGGTCGGTGGCTGCGTTCAGCAGCCGCCGGGCCCAACCGTAGGTCATCGGTAGCCAGTTGAAGTCGTGATCCGGTCCGACGATGTCGGCCAGCTCGATCAGCTTCATGATCTCCACCACCGCGGCGAGCGACTTAGCCACGCGCCACGCGCTCCGCATCCGCTCCGGAGCGACGGTGTCGGCCCAGGCAGCGAAGAAAGCATCGAGGTAGGTCGCGGCGTCCGGCTCGGACACGTCGTGCAGCCATGAGGCCAGATCGAACAGCGGGTTCGTGATGGTGGCGAAGCTCCAGTCGTGCAGCAGGATCTCGTCGTCGCGCACGACCACATTGCCCGGGTGGAAATCGCGGTGGACGATTGTCGCCGGGATGGCCACCTCGTCCAGGCGCTCGGCGCACTCGACCAGGTACGGGACCAGTGCCTGCAGCCGGTCGGCCTCCTCGCCGCTCAGCGCCCGGGCCAGGTTCTTCGGAAGTTTGGGCGCCCGCCAGATGTCGTCGCGGGCCAGGGTCGACCGTACGCCGTCGGCCAGCGAGGCCGGCGTGAGCGGCACGCACCCCACGGCGATCAGCTCGTTCCCGCGGTGAATGGTCTCCTTCTGCACCATGACCAGCTGGGTCAGGCACGCGCGACGCTGCTCCTCGGAGACCGCCCAGCCGTCCACGCCGCCGAAGTCCTCGGCGAGCCACCAGCGGTCACCGGGTGATACCGCGGTGATGGTGGCGAACGGCGCGATACGCAATGACGCCAGGTACCGAGTGATGTCCGGTTCGCGAGCAAGCCTCGGCAGGACCGCCTTCAGGTACATGTCACCCCGGTCAGTCGGCGTGCGGAGCACTGCGGACATGCTCCAGTGCTTGATCTGGCGGCTCGGACCGAGCCGCACGCGACCGGCAGCCTTGATCTCCCCGTCGATGTAGGACTCGGCTCGCTGGAACCAGCCGGGCCTGAACCAGTCGGAGGCGGGCGGCCGGGATCGCGCCGCCCGGCGGTCGAGTACCGGGCTCTGCCCGCTCACCGCAGCATGGCCGTGCCACGCGAACCCATCGGCGCAGACCGGCCGCGTCGCGCCCGCCGCCAGCAGGACCACGGTCGTGAAGTCCAACGGCTCCAGGACCACCGTGGTCAGCCCGAGTTCGCGACGAACGCGATCGGTCAACTCGCTGTCCATCGGCGGCCACCTGCCGTCGAACCGCATCCGCGGCAGCGCCGGAATGCCGCCGGTCATGTCGCACAGCACGGCACCGTCCTGGTCCACGATGACCAGCACGGCTTCCACGGAATCGGACGACATGATCAACCCTCCAAGGACCGACTCATGAGCGGCATGATCACAGCTCCCAGGCCGGCACGCAAAGGCGTTTCAGTTGGTGCCTCTGGTCATCCATTGACATCGCCTGGCCGGGGATAGCTGAGGAAGTCCGCGCCCGCGAGCTTTGCATACCGCATGGCCGTGGTCGGATGAACAGCGAGAGCCTGCACGAGTACGGGGGGTGGGGCTTCACTGCGAGTGGGCGCCTCATCACTTGCCCAATGAGGGTCGTTCTGAGCGGCCAGGTGTGGTACCTGTGCTGTGACCGCTCTGGAGCCGGGGGTGCGTGTGCGCCGGGTTGCCCAACTGTTCATCGGAGTTTCCTCGGCCGTGATGATGGGCGTGGCAACCAATCAGATTCTCACCGATGGCCGGCTGAGCTTCACCTGGGCGTACCTCGCCTTCGGCTTCGCCGTGTTGGCCTCGGTGTTCACTGCCGCCGCGGCGTCGCAGCAGGAGGCCGGCGTCACACCAGTTCGCCGAGGTCTGTGGGGGACGCGTGCCACGTACCTGCGCCAGTTACGAGCCAGTGTCTCGGCCATGGAGACCATCGGGGTGCGGACGCAGGGCGAGTTCGTACTGATGATGCGGCAGGTGTACGTGGACATGCTGCTGCGCCCTCGCCCCCCGCAGAACGTCGCCTGGATGGACGGCATCGGGCCGCAGGAGGACATTCAGGCCAAGCGACGACCCCTCATCGGCTACCTGAGCGACGGCGGCGTGTTCGTGGTTCTCGGCGGCCCAGGGTCGGGCAAGACCACCCTGCTTCGCCATACCGTGCTGACCCTGTGCGACCAGGCCCGGTACCGCGCCCGGCGCCCGCTGCCGGTGCTGATCTACTTGCGCGACCATGCCGCCTCGATCCTGGGCACGGATCCTCCAGGTCTGCCGACGGTGGCGGCTGGGGCGGGATGGCTCGACGGCAAGATCCGCGGCGACTGGCTGAGGCAGTGCCTCGACCGGCAACGCTGCGTGGTGCTGCTGGACGGTCTCGATGAGGTCGTGGGCGAGCAGGATCGCATGCGGGCGGTGGCGTGGGTCCGCCGGCAGATGGAGCGGTATCCAGGCAACGTCTGGGTGCTGACCTCGCGTCCCTACGGCTACCTGTCCAACCCGCTGCCGAATGCTGACGTCCTGCAGGTAGAGCGATTCAGCGGCCGCCAAATCTCAGCGTTCCTGCACGCGTGGTACTACGCGAACGAGAGCCGCGCACGCGATGAGTCCGGACAGCACGTCCGCGAACTGGCCGCCCGGAAGGCGGACGACCTGCTTGCCCAGGTGTACGGCTTGCCTGCCCTGTACGAGCTGGGCACCAATCCGCTGCTCCTCACCATGATCGCAAACGTGCACCGGTACCGCAGCGCGCTGCCGGCCAGCCGCGCCGAGCTGTACGCGGAGATGTGTGACGTGCTCGTCCACCGCCGCCAACAGGCGAAACCCCTTCCCGACCGCACCGGTCTCGAGGGTCCCAAGAAGGAGATCGTCATGCGGCACCTGGCGCTGCACATGATGCGGCGCCAGGTAAGGGCCATTCCCCTTGCGGAGGTTCACGAGGTGGTGGCAGAGCCGCTGCGGTTGGTTACGGAGGAGGGGCGGGTCACACCGCAAATGTTCCTGGACGACGTGCTCCAGGGCGGGCTGATCGTGGAGCATGAGCAGGAAGCCTACGGTTTCGCCCATTTCACCTTCCAGGAGTATCTGGCCGCCGCGCTGATCCGGGATCAGCCCGGCAACTTCCTGGAGCTGCTGAGAGACGGCGTGGACGATCTTTGGTGGCGGGAGACGTCACTGCTGTGGGCCGCGCTCGGCGACGCGACCCCGGTCATCGAAGCGTGCCTCGACACAGGCACCACCCGGGCGCTTGCCCTTGCCTTCGACTGCGCCGACGAGGCGCGGCTCATCCAGCCGGACACGCGCGCCAGGCTCAACCGCCTTCTGCTGGTCCCTGACGGCGGCCACGGCGGGGCCCAGGAGCGTCATCGGTTGATCGCCGCGGTGACGGCCTCGCGGAGCCTGCGCAAGGTCATCTGGGTGGGCGGCACCATCCCGGTCTGCGCCCGGCCCGTCACCCGCGCCCTGTATCACCTGTTCACCTTGAACGAGATGGCGGCTGGACGCCAGCCTCCGGCGCTCGACACCACCGTCGGCCTCGACGGTGACGCGCCGGCTGTCGGGATGGAGTCGGGCGACGTGACACGTTTCCTCGGCTGGCTCAACGGTCTGTTCGACGACGGGACGGAGTTCCGGCTGGCCACGCGGGAGGAGTTGTGCCACCGCGACACGGAGCTGATCGCCTGTCTCAAGGAGCACACCGTCTGGACCGGTCCGGGGCCGGGCCTGCACCAGCCGGACGGCGTCGCCTGGCCGTACGCACCCAGCGCGGAGCAGCTCGCGCGCTACCCATCCATCGTGCGCAACTACGTCGAGCTGGCCTTGCGCCTGACCCAGGCCACCACGAACCGAACCTCGCTGGAGCCCTCCCACGTTCTGGGCTACATCCACGCGTTCATCACCCAACGCACCGCCGATGGGTCTAATCCATCCAATCTGGAGCTGGTGCTCAACCTGGACCTCGCCCGGGACCTCACCCGCGACCTCGTCCTCGATCTGCGGCTGGCGGTACGGGAGGGCGGGCAGCCGACGCTGGATCGCGCTCGGACCGTCGCTCGCGATCTCGACCGGGCGCTGCGTTACACGCTCGGGCTGACCCTGGCCCTCGATCCCGTACAGGACCTCACCCTGACCTTCGACCACTTCCAGGCCCTGTCCCGCGATTTGGCGCAGGCCAGGGAGTTGGGTGTCCTCGACCTTGACCGGGTGCTCGATCTGGTCGGCGACCTCGACCGGGAACTCGCCCGAGCGCTCGCCCGAGCGCTCGCCCGCACATACGATCATGTGCGCGGGCAGTCAGCTGAGCTCGCCCTCGACCTCGAACGCGCCCTGACCCTCACCCACGCCCGTAACGCCGACCTCGGCGGCGATCTGGCCCGCGGTCTCATCCGCGATCTGGCGCTAAGCCGGACCAGCGTGCCCGGTTCCGACTCCAGCCTGGACCTGGCGCGCGATCTTGCGCTCGACGTGGGCACCTACCACCGGGACCTGCTGACCAGCGCCGTGACCGCGTTCAGCTGCCTGTCGCGCTGCTGGGCAGGCGCGAGCCAGGGGCGACGGCAACCGCGCGCCGGACACGTCCGCCGATCCTTCGAGGAGTTCCTGGCCGGGCTGCTGGCCGACAGCGCCGTACGGGCGCCGAGGCCCGCCGCCGACCCAGCCGGCAACATCCGGCAGGCGCTCCAAGCGCTGGCGCGCGGTGTTCCCAGCCCCTACGAGCCGGACGTGCGCCATCTCGCCGAGCATGCGCTCGGCCTGATCGGTCCCGTCCTGGAGCGCAGGGCACCCATGCTGCCACGTGTCCTGACCACTGCCGGTGTCGAACTTCTGGCCGCCCTGGCGTTGCTGCGCCACGACTCCACGCCGCGTCCCGACGTCTCGGCACCGCTCGCCGAGGCCCTGTTCGCGCTCATCACTTTGGCGGATCGGAGGTCCGCTGCCTCGAACGCAGTCCTGCTCCTGGTCCATGCCTGATGGGTCACACGCCGACGATTCGATCAAGTGAAGCCGGAGAACATCGATGAGCACCTTGCTGGTCCTCCTGGCCGGGGCCACGGCCGTGGTCGTGGCTGCGGGGTATCTCGCCTGGCGCGGCTTCGTCACGGTGCCAGCCGGGCACGTGGGCATCGTGGTGCGCCGCTTCGGCCCAGTCGACCGGCACCTGCGTCACGTCGTTCCTGACGGCGCTCGTGGAATCCAGGCCCGCACCCTACTGGAGGGCCGGATGTGGTGGCTGCCTCCGGGACTCTACTCGGTGGAGTTCGTCCCTCGCGTCTATGTTTCCGAGCACCAGGTGGGCGTGGTCATCGCGCTGGTCGGCGAGTTGCGGCCTCCCGGGGCGCCGCTGGCCCGGCGCGTGGAGTGTGACCACTTCCAGGACGGCCAGGCATTCCTGCTCAACGGCGGCCAGCAGGGACCTCAGGTGGAGATCCTGCCCGGCGGGGCCTCCTACTACATCAATACACGCATGTTCGAGGTTGAGATGGTGCCGCGCACCCACGTGCCCGCCGGCACCGTGGGGCTGGTAATCGCCCGGGCGGGACGCGTGCGGCCCACCGACCAGCCGTTCGCCCGACATGTCGAGTGCGACAGTTTCCAGGACGGTCAGGCGTTTCTCGAGCACGGTGGCGAGCAGGGCCGGCAACTCGCTGTCCTCGGCGGCGGCGCCGTCTACGACATCAATCCCCGATTGTTCACGGTGCTGACCGCGGACACCATCGCGGACGCCGACGACGGCCTGAGCGCCGAGCACCTGAGGGAGATCGAGATTCCCCCAGGCTTCGCCGGAGTCGTCGTCACGCTCGACGGCGCCGACCCCCAGCGCTCCGGCGAAGCGGAGGTCGGTCCGACCGTGCCGGGCCACCGCAATTTCCGCCTCCCGTGGGTCTTCCTGGAGCAGGGGGGCGTGCGCGGCGTGCAGGAGGAGATTCTCGGCGAAGGCAGGGTGTACGCGCTGAATCCATGGTTCGTCCGGGTCGTGCTGGTTCCCATCCGAGTCCTGATCGTGGAGTGGCGTGACCGGTCGCAGGACGAAGCTGACATGTACGATTCGGAGCTCGATCAGATCACCCTCACGGTCGAGAAGCATCGGCTGCGGCTCGGACTGAGTCAGACGCTGCGGATCACGCCAAGCGCGGCGCCGCGGCTGGTCAGCGCCTACGGCGGCGCCTCCGGGCTCGGAGGCTTGGTCGACGATACGCTGCCCGTCCGGCGCTTTGTGGACACGGTCCTCGGTGCGACGGTCGCGTCTTTCTTCAGTCACCTGGCCGCCACATCCACGATCCAGGACATCATTGCGGGCTACGCGGAAATGAAAAGCCAACTCGCCTCCACCATCGAGAACGCCCTGTCCGCGTGGGGGGTCGAGGCACTGCAAACGACGCTCGGCGAGCTCAGCACCGAGGATCCTGCGCTGACTGAGGCGTTCCAGGAACTGGCCCGCCGCGCTCTCGAAGGTAAGATCGACGAGGTACGGGTACGCGCCGAACGGCGTCGTGCCGCGCTGGAGGTCGAGTCAGAGGCTGCCGAACTCGGCTTGGACATGAGCGAGGCGATGGCCATCATTCGCAGGCTGTCCGAGCTGCCAGTGCCGACTACCGTCCGCGACCTCTCGAGTCTGGAGAACGCCCTTCCCGTGCCGCAGCTGCGGGAGCTTTTGCAACAGCTGCGCGCCCTGCGCATGAGCCAGGATGTCCCAGAGGGGCATGACGAACACGAAGGCTGAGCCCATGCCGATCGTCTGCGATGTCACCGATCGCCCCTTCCTGGCAACTGGTAAGCCGCGCTATTCGACTCCGATGAGTTGCCGTCGAGGGATGCGTCCCTGGAGGACCTGGGACGAAGTCAGGTCATGTCCCTGGCCCTGGCTGCACGTCAGTGCTTGGTGATTGTTCGAAGAAGCAAGGAAGCGACTCAAGCACTGTGATGCCGGCCGGCGGAAACTGGTGCGGAGGATCAACGGAACCTTCCTCGTTTGCACGCAGGTGTCGGTCGATGAAGCGTTGAGTTCTGTTAAGGACCGTGGCGCACTGAGCGGCTGTGATCTGGCCCTGGTGGAGGGCATCAGCAAGCTCGTCGAGGTCCAGGACGTGGTAGCGATCAGCACCGGGTGGCACCAGGATGTCGACGTAGAGGTCATGGACGACAAGTCCAGCCTCGGTCAGCTCAACCTCGACCAGGTCGACGTACCACCAACCCTCTACCGGGCCCTCGAACACAACGGGCCTGGTCAACTGGATGCCTTGGTCGAGCAACAGGAAGCTGCGATCGATGGTCGGCCGTCCGGCCACGTGATACTCAGGTAAGAGCTGCGCGTCGTAGGCGACAACCTCTCCGATCCGGCGGCCGGGGCACCATTGACCCGTTCGGTGAAAGACCCAGACGCTCTCGATGAGCGGCGTTGTGGCCATCTCCTTACCCTCTCATGGCACAGCAAGGTTCGGCTGGCCGAAGCGCGAGGGGCGCGTCGCGAGCGTCGCGAGCAGTCCGTTGACGTCGCGATAGGTGAGCTGGTGGAGCAGGACCCGTCCCAGCTGGGGATGAGGTAGAGGCGGAGGTGTGGCGTAGCCTTGCCGGGCCGACGGACGGAGGGCGTCCTTGGTGGCCGGCCAGCGTGCCAGCCACTGCCCGAGCGTGCATCCGGCCCCCGCGCCGTCGTGGTGGCCGCGGCCAAGGCGCGGCCTGCCGCTTACGCGTCTCCGCATCCACACAACCGCATCGCCTTCTGACCTGCACACGTGTCTTTGCCATCGGTCCCACCTCCACCCCCACGGTGTGCGACGACAGACGCGCCGGCCAGGGCTCGCCTTCGACCGGAGCTGGCCTCAGGTCAAGTGTCCGGGGTACGGTGGGCAGCTCAGGGGGTGTGGCGGTCGGCGCTGCCGCGATGGGTCCCGACCGGCCCAGCGGACATATTCGTCGTGCTCCTCGTGCCCGGGATCGGCCAGCATCCGACGGAAGTATGCGTAGCCGCCGATGCCGCCGACGTCCTCTGGCGGGCAAGCGCCCGATCCGTCCACCAGCGCCGGGTAACGGACCCCTTCCTCCGCGGCGAGGATCTCCTCCAGCACGATGTCATGCCGCCAGCTGTCACCCAGGTAATACTCGTACTCCATGGCTGCCCCGACCTGTGCGAGCACCTCCGCCAGCGAGGTTTTCTTCTCGTCCACAACGTTCAGGTCCCACACGGGTGACGGCCGGCGCTTGATTTCGAGGGTGCCGGTGTCGATCTCGGCCACCTGGTTGGATACGGCCACTGCCGCGTAGAGGGAGGAGCCGTCGGCCTTGGCGGCCAGGCCGTACACACTGGACAGGCCCGCGATGGAGCCGGTCAGATCGCCTTGGGCGTTCGTGACGATGATCCGGTCTTGAGCGGAGACGAAGACCTTGCCGCCGCCGACGGCAAGGTCACCGCTGCTCGAGCCGTAGCTGAGGGATACGCCGAGGTCGGTCGTGGTGCCGGCGGCCGACGCCGCAGTCGCCAGGGTGGTGGCCATGAGGCCGGCCGCCACGGCAAGGCCGGTCAGACGGCGGATGATCACAGGCAGCTCCTGCTTCGGGAGTGGAGGGGGTTTTACCAGTCGGGCCAGGCGGGCCGGCGGTACTCGTTGATCACTCCTCCGAGTACCTTGTGGCGTTCGATCCGGCCTTCCATCGGCATCACCACATGCTCATTGATCGGGTGGTCGTTGTAGTGATCGCAATATCCCCGCCGAGCCGGTCTCGTCGGCGTACCTATGCGTGCGTGTCGACCAGAGGAAATCCATAGGCGCGACCGGGCGTGCGGAACCAGTCCTCGTCGAGGAAGCGGTCTGTCATCCGTCCCACGATGGTGAGAAAGGCGTGCGCCAGCCGCTCTTCGCCCTTATTCGGATCCTCGTCCCGGGGCAGCCCCTGGGCATAGGGCTCGAATTGCTGCCCGGGCAGCAGTTCGCCCGATGACAACGCCGGGAGTTCTGCGACCAGGTTTCCATCGCGGTAATAGTCGAGGTCGGACAGTCCGTCGATCTCCCGGTGCCAACTGACCACAAGCATTCCTCGATCTCCGGAGCTGAGCCACCACCCTCCCGTTTCCGGGCCGCTGGTACTGATCACGACGGACCAGCCAGGACTGTGAGGTCCGATCCAGAGACTGTCCTTCTCGTCCAGTGGGACGGACCAGTCCGTCATCGTGGCCGCTTCCTGGATCAAGCGCACGTCACGCCTGGATTGCGGATCCAGGCGCAGCAATCCGGCGAGCTCGTCGAGGTCGTCGCGTTCCACCCAGAGCCCGAAGAAGGCTTCATCGAACCCGTGCGCCGCCAGCAGTTCATATTGATCACGTTGTGGCGATGCGGCTCGGATATCGGTCATCTCATCGTCTCCAGTCGCTCGGGTCACCCGTGTTCGGGGGTGCCGCCACTTCCGGCCCGAATGACAGCGGCGTCATTCTCCCCGGCGACCGACCTTTTCAGGGGTAAATAGCTAGTTCAGAGGGCTTGCGCGCGATGGCGTGGCTGTCCTCTTCAGTGCCACGGTGCGAGAAGGTGGGCGGGGTCGTCCTCAGGTGAGATTTCACGTCGGCGCAGGCCGTAGGTTGAGCAGAACTGTACGTACTTCTCCAGGTAGAGAGCGGTAAACGGTTCCGGGCTCATCAGCGTTTCGTCTGGCTTGATGGTGTACGTGGTGTCCACCACGTCGTCCGCTGGGCGTTGGCTGCTGATCGTGGTGAACCGGAATTCATCGTCCGAATCTTGCCATTCACCGGCGATGTGCCACTCATAACGGAGATACAAAACCGCGGTCTCCGGGCAGTGCCAGCGGAAGCGGCCGACGTCTATGCCGCCGATGCAGTTCGCCCACGCGCTCCAGCCGCGACCGTCCGGCAGGAATCCCATCCAGCTGGTTCCATGACGCCGTAGTCGTAAGGGCCGCTGTCCCAGAGACCCAGCAGGTTCTCGTCGTGCATGGTTGTCAGGGTGCACCGCCTGTGGCCACGGCACAACAGGTCATGTCCATGGACCTCTCCAACGCCATGGCCGAGATCAGCATGGCCGCCGGGCGCTGCCGCGTTCACCCGGACCAGCCGCGGTGACCGGTCGTCGGCCCGCGCCACGGCGCATCCGGAACACCACTTCAGCCCTCATCGCAGCCGGAGCGATCATCGGTTCTGGTCGACGAGCTATCGAAAGTGATACACGAGGGTCAAAATGGCGCTCCTCGCGAAGGCGGGGCCATCTTCGGCCATGGCTGGGGGTTGTGCGAGGGCGGAGTAGGCGGAGGTGTCACCGCCTACTCCATCCCGATCCCGATGCCCGCGCTCCGGCAGAGCTAGAGAAGCCCTCTGGAGGTGAACGCGGTACGTACGGCTGCCGCGGCAGTGTCGCCGCCGTGCCGCTGTGCGGCGTTCACCGTGGCCACGGCCGCCGCCTTGAAGGTGGTGTCCTTGGCGAAGTCGAACTGCGCGTCGATGATGACCGTGCTGCCCAGCGTGTCACCAAGCCTGCTGCGGATGTCGTACAGGGCGGACGACCAGATCTCGCCGTCCGCGTGCACCTCGCCGACCATGTCCTCGGGGTAGTGCTTGGTGCCGTCCAACCGGCGCAGGCAGTGCGGGACTCTTGACGTGTAGGAGACCGCGTCCCAGTCGGCCACGCATGCCTCGGGAGTCCGTGTGGGTACGCCGGTCTTCCAACTGCTGACGGCCACGGCGAGGTAGTCGCTGAAGGCCTCACCGATCGCGCCCGATTCCAGGGTCGTGCCGAAGCCGGTCACCTGGCCGTCCTGCACCGAATGGCCGTACTCATGGACGATCACCTCGCCGTCCTCGGCGTCGTCCACACCTCCCTTGCCGAGGGTGATGTTGGCCTTGTCCTCCCTGAAGAAGGAGTTGTCGCCGCCGTACTGGTTGATCCGCAGCTCGATCTGGCGCTGGTTCACCGGGCGCAGCCGGGAGCCGAAGCCCAACGACTGGATGTACTGCTGGGCGGTGGTGACCCAGTAATAGCCCATGACCTGCTCGAACTGGTCACTGTCGCGATGCCAGGCCGGGAAGGCCCCGTTCACCGCCTCCGCTGGCTTGCCGGTCTCGCTCTTGACCTTGACGTAGCGGCCGGTGAGAGTGCCGGAGCCGTCCAGATCGGTGAGGGTGACGGTGCGGTATGCCGGGGCGAAGGCCGCGCCGTCGCGGTCGTGGTCGTCGACGAGGGACTCGTCGCCCGTGCTCTGGACCGCGTTGGGGTAGAAAACGGTGGCGGTTGGATCGGTCGTGGCCTGGGCGGTGCCCGGCGCGAGGAGCGCCGTGATGGCGCCGACCGCCAAGCAGGCCGCAGTCATACGAGGTCGGGGGGTGGTCACCGTAGATCCTCCAATTGGTGGGAATCCGGTGAACTTACGGGATTGGTGATCCTTTTGTCACCCCTGGGCGATACCGCAACGTTTGTCCCCATCGACGGTCAGAAACCCGATCAGCAGTCGGACCATGGTGTCCGCAGCAGGAGGGCGAGGGAGGGCGGTCTTGACGCTACGGCGATTTTTCAAATGAATGGAGGCGTCCGGCGACCTGGTTAGTCTGCTGTGCCGTGACCAACCCGACGCATGATCGCCACCGCCTCGTCGCCCGCCTCACCGCCGTCCTCGCCTGCGTGCTCTTGATCGCGGTGGCTACGGGCTGCGCCGCCGCGGACGATCCGGTCAACGCCCAAATCGGTTCCTGTCTGGAAGCGCTCGGAAAGGGCGGCAAGACCGTCCGGGACGACTTCCGCATCGTCGCGTGCAGCACTCCGGAGGCCGCCTACAAGGTGATCAAGAAGGGGGACCGCTGCCAGGACGTCACCAACGGATACGTCCAGGTCGGCACCCGCCGGACACGCAACCAGCTGTGCTTGGTGCTTAACGCGAAGGAGGGCGACTGCTTCCACCAGGAGATCGGCTTCCCCACCGGCAAGGTGTCCAAGGTGACCTGCGGGCCATCGGCGACTTATCGGATCACCAAAGTGTCAGACGGGACCGCTGACGCATCAGTCTGCGGCGAAGGCGTTCCCAGCTGGACCAAGACCCCTGACGAACTGCCGCACGCCATTGTTTATCGTCATCCCGCGCTCACGCTCTGCGCGGACCCGCTGTGACTTTGCATGCCGTCAACGGGACCGCTGCACGCTCCGCGCCGCGACCGGTCAGGGCGCACTTCGGAAGGTGGCGTCGGCGTGAGACGCTGAGGTGTTCGCTCTGGCGGATGGGACTGCTCCTGCTGCGAACTTGCCCCGCTGCCTCTTCGAGGACGCGCTTCGGCTCAGGCGGTCGGAAGTGTGGGAGGCCCGGTGCTCTCGCGTACGACGAGTTCGGTGGCCAGCTCGACGCGGCTCTGTGGCAGCTGCTCGCCATGGGCCAGCGTCAGCAGCATCGTGGTTGCCGCGGCGGCCATCTCGGTGAGGGGCTGGCGGATGGTGGTCAGCGGTGGAATGGCCCACCGCACCGACGGCATGTCGTCGAAGCCGATCACGCTGAGATCATCCGGGATGCGCAGGCCGAGCTGGTGCGCCGCGTGGTAGGCGCCGATGGCCTGGCCGTCGTTCGTGGCGAAGATCGCGGTTGGCCGGTCGGGCAGGCGCAGCATGCGGTGCGCTTCGGCCAGACCGCCCTCGATGAGGAAGTCCCCACGGCCGATCAGCTCCGGGTCGACGGGCACACCGGCCATGTCGAGGGCGGTTCGGTAGCCGTCGAGACGGGCCCGGCTGGACAGCGCGGAGTCGGGCCCGGTGATGATGGCGATGCGGCGATGCCCGAGCTCCAGGAGATGGCGGGTGGCCGTGAGCCCGCCGTTCCAGTTGCCGGCGCCGACCGATGGGATGTTCCGCGCGGGAGCGTCGGCCGGATCCAGCAGGACCAGCGGGATCTCGCGGCGGGCGAGCTGTTCGTGCTGGGTCTCGGTCAGACCGGAGAACACCGCGATCACGCCGCTCGGGCGGCGTCGCAACACACCCTCCAGCCAGGTGTCCCCGGCGGTGTGGTCACGGTGCAGGTCGGATATTCCCACCATGAGCTCGTGCTCACGGGCGACCCCCGCCACGCCTTTGGTGATCTCGACGGGATAGTCGCCCTCGAGTGCGTGGAAGACCAGCTCCACCATGGCCGTCGGCATGGAACGGCGGCGCTGCCGCCGGTAGCCGTGCCGGCGGATGAGCTCCTCCACGGCGGCGCGGGTTTCTGACGACACTTCGGAACGGCCGTTCACGACCTTGGAGACCGTCGCGGTGGAGACTCCGGCCAGCTCGGCGAGCTGAGCGATGGTGAGAGGGGACGACTCCATGGTCATGGCGGCAGTCTAGTCACGGAGTTCGGGGAGGCGGCCATGATCAGCACGCTGAAGGAGATCCATAATGGGCACTGACATTTCTGCATGATCCGGGCGGGCTCGGCCTTCCACCGAGCCCGCCGCGCCGGCTCCGCCTGGACCTGATCGCGTGCCGTGATGGCGCTCAGCCGATGGGCATACGCCGTCGTTGCGAACGTCAGGAACATCCGGGCCGGACCGTGTCACGCCATCAGCGCTGCAGTGTCAGCAGACCCGGCCGGTAGGGCAGGAGGCCGTAGTCACCGCCGGAGTTGGGGTTGCGCCCCTGGTAGAGCAGCTGCAGGTTGCAGGGATCAACGGTCATGGTCTGATCGGCGCTGGTGCGGACCAGTTCGCCGTGGCTGATGTCGTTGGTCCAGGTGGCGCCGCTGTTGGCCTTGCCGGCGAAGGGGTTGCCCTCGGTGGCGGCCTGGGGTGTCCAGGAACCGTTCAGACTGGTGGCGGTGAACGAGCGGAAGTAGCGGCCCTGCGAGCCGATCGCCTCGACGATCATGAGGTATTTGTTCTGGCCCTGGAGCTTGTAGACCTGAACGGCTTCGAACAGGTTGTTCGTCGTGTCGCTCATGATCACCGTTGCGGTGCTGCCGAAACTGCCCGGGAAGTTCCCGATGGGCATGCTGGCCCGGTAGATCTTGCCGTTGTCCCCGGCGAAGAACAGGTACATGTTCGTGCTGTCACCGATGAGCGTCTGGTCGATGGGGCCTGTTCCGGAGCCTGAGATGCTCGCGGTGGAGAGCACCTGCTGCGATGACCAGCCATTGGGATTGGTGGGGTCGCTGGAGGTCCTGTAGGAGAAGGCGGTCCCGCCCCACTGGTAGGCGAGCACCCAGATGTTCTTCGGGGCGAAGTAGAGGAGCGTGGGCGCGACTGTGGAAGATGACATCGTGTTCTGGCTGGCCGAGGCCATGTCGGACCAGTTGCTGAAGAGGCTGAAGTTCATCGAACCCCACCTCGTCCCCGTGTCGTGCGTCGTGGCGTAGACGAGATGCCTGCCGTTGTAGGGGGCGACGGTGAAGTCCTTGAGCGAGACCCACCCCGACTTCGGGGTCGCCAGCGGGCCCGTCGAGGTCCAGCGGTACGTCGACGGAAGATCGCACTGACCGGGGTTGCCGCCGCCGTCCACCCGGACGAGCTGCCATTGCTGGTTGGTGCCGCCCCAGTCGTCGTACTGGACGATGTTGGCGCCGTCGGTGGTGGAGGCGCCCTGGACCTCCAGGGCTTTGTTGCTGTGGCGGGAGATGAACCTGACATGGCCGTCGGAGCTGTCGGCCAGTCGCCACTGCTGGTTGGTGCCGTTGCCGTCGGCCCATTGCACGATCGCGCCGCCGTTGGCGGTGGAGAAGTTGTAGACGTCGAGCACCTTGCCGGAGTGGCGGGACTTGATGCGGTAGTAGCCGCCGCCGGAGTCGACGAACTGCCATTGCTGCTGGTTCTGGTTGTTCCTGGTCCACTGGGTGATACGGCCGCCGTCGGCGGTGGACAGGTTGTAGACGTCCAGGGCCTTGCCGCTGTTGCGGTTGACCAGCACGTACCACGCGTTGGTGTCGACGGTGGCCGCATTGGCGGACTGAGTCTGCAGGGCGACGAACAGGCTCGCCAGTAAGGTGGCCACCGTCGCGAGAACGGACAGAGATCTGAATTTCATGATGTGCTCCGATTTATCCGGCTTTAACGAGCTGCCATTGCTGGTTGGTGCCTTCCTCGGTGTCGACGTGTTGCGTCAAGGGGTGGTGAGGTCGAAGCGGCGTACGGTGACCGCGCCGCCGAGGGACTGGGTGGCGTAGTTGAAGATCCCGAAGCGGTAGCCCATGAAGAACTGCCAGGCGTTGTTCAACGTGAAGGCCGGACCGAGGCTCACGAAGGTGCTCCCGTCGGTGCTGTAGGAGAAGCGGGCCTGCCTGCCGGAACCCGGCCGGATGTCGGCGCTGACCCGCAACCAGATCCGGCCGCCCGAGATGTTCGCGCTCGCCGCCTCGGCGCCGGTGCCGGTGGTCTGCCACGAGCTGTTCATGGTCAGGCCGTTGGTCATCACGACCCGGTTGACGCCGTTGTCGCGCTTGACGCCGATCCAGGCCGACTGGTCACGCAGCATGGCCAGGCCCGCGCGGTCGCCGTTGGCCATCTGCGAGTAGTCGAGCTCGATCGTCGCCGTCGATGACGGGCCCTGGATGCGGTGGGTCAGCGTGTTGCGGGCGTTGTAGAGGTCGCCTGTGACGGTGGCGGTCTGCAGGCGCAGGCCGTTGCCGGTGGAGAAGCGGCTGGTGTCGGGGTTGTGGTTCCACTCCCAGCGGTGCCCGAGGCTGCCTGAGGTGAAGGTGTCGGGGCCGATCATGGACGCCACGGTGCGGCTGGTCTGGATGTTCGGCTTCGGGTAGGTGACTCCCCAGCCGCCGTTGACGGTCTGCACGGTCGGCCAGTCGCCGGTCCAGGTGATCGGTGCGAGTGCCGGGACGCGGCCGCCGGGGTAGGCGTCGACGAACGACATGTAGTACCAGTCGCCGTTCTGGGTCTGGACGAGCCCGCCCTGGTGGGGGACGCCGCCGCCGGAGATGGGGCCGGGCATGTCGAGCAGGACCTGGCGCATCTCGTACGGGCCCCACGGCGAGGTGGAGCGGAGCACGTACTGGCCGTTGGCGGGGCGGGTCAGCCAGATGTAGTAGTAGCCGTTCCGCTTGTAGAAGCGGGCGCCCTCCAGGGTGCCGACGCTGCTCGGAGTCTGGAACACCTGCTGGGCGCGCACTTGGCTGAGCCCGTCGGCCGAGAGCTGTGCGACGCTGATGGTGCCGTTGCCGTAGGCGACGTACATCGTGTCGTTGGTGTCGATCAGCAGGCCGGCGTCGTAGTAGCAGTTGTTGATCTGCGAGCGCTTGGTCCACGTGCCGTCCACGGCGGAGGCGGTGTAGACGTAGGTCCGGTTGAACTCGACGCAGCCGATCCAGTAGTAGGTGCTGTTGCTGGGCCGGTAGTTCAGGGTCGAGGCCCAGATGCCCTTCACGTACGCCCGGCCGCCGTTGAGGTCGTAGGCGCCGGAGTCGAAGTCGAGCCTCGGGACCGAGTGGCCGGCGTACTCCCAGTCGACCAGGTTGTAGGAGCGCAGGATCGGCGCTCCCGGCGAGTAGTGCATCGTCGAGGCCGAGTAGTAGTAGGCGTCGCCGACCCGGATGATGTCGCCGTCGGCGAAGTCCTGCCAGACGACCGGGTTGGTGTAGGTGCCGCCCGGACCGGGGTTGCCGCCGCCGTCCACCCGGACGAGCTGCCATTGCTGGTTGGTGCCGCCCCAGTCGTCGTACTGGACGATGTTGGCGCCGTCGGTGGTGGAGGCGCCCTGGACCTCCAGGGCTTTGTTGCTGTGGCGGGAGATGAACCTGACATGGCCGTCGGAGCTGTCGGCCAGTCGCCACTGCTGGTTGGTGCCGTTGCCGTCGGCCCATTGCACGATTGCGCCCCCGTTGGCGGTGGAGAAGTTGTACACGTCGAGCACCTTGCCGGAGTGGCGGGATTTGATGCGGTAGTAGCCGCCGCCGGAGTCGACGAACTGCCATTGCTGCTGGTTCTGGTTGTTCCTGGTCCACTGGGTGATGCGGCCGCCGTCGGCGGTGGACAGGTTGTAGACGTCGAGCGCCTTGCCGCTGTTGCGGTTGACCAGCACGTACCACGCGCTGGTGTCGACCGTCGCGGCCGACGCCTGGGGCGTGAGGAACACGCCCACGAGAAGCAGTGACGAGAGAACCGCGAGCACGCGCGTCACAGGAACCTCCAGAGGTTGTTGTTCGCGCCGTTGTCATCGGCGAGCACGACCTGCGAGCCCTGCGAGGTGCCGGCGAGGCCGAGGACCCGGCCACCGTTGGCGCACTGGATGCGGAAGGCGATGCCCGCCCCGTAGCGCAGCCGCCAGCGGTGGTCGGCGGTGCCGTTGTCGGCCCACTGCACGACGCGTGACCCCGAAGCGGTGCCCATGTTCTCCACGCCCAGCACCTTCTGGCTGTTGGAGTTGCGCAGCCGCAGGTAGCCGCCAGTGTCGACGATCGCCGTCCACAGGTGGTCGGCGGTGCCGTTGTCGCCCCACTGGACGACGCGCGCGCCATCGGCCTTGGACATGTCGGTGACGCCGAGCACCATCCCGGTGCCGACGTTCTGGATACGCCGCGCGCCGTTCGGCATGAATCGCCACTGGTTGTCCGTGCTGCCGTTGTCGGAGTCCTGGACGACCTGGGTGCCGTTGGCGGTCGAGCCGTTCTGGATGCCGAGCAGCTTGGAGCTGTGGACATTGCGGATCTTGACTGAGCCGTCGCCGACGTCGCTGACGGTCCAGCGGTGGTCGGCGGTGCCGGTGTCACCCCACTGGAGCACCCGGGCGTTGTCGGCGGTCGACATGTTCTCGACACCGAGCACCTTGCCGCTGTGCACGTTGCGGAACCGCAGGACACTGCCGTCGATGACGGGGACCCAGTCGTGGTCGGCGGTGCCGTTGTCGGTCCACTGGAGGGCCAGGCCGCCGTCGGCCGTGGACATGTTCTGGATGCCGAGGGCCAGCCCGCTGGCCGCATTGATCAGCCGGAAGCTCGCCGCGCCGGTACTGCCCTGGCCACCGGTGTTCCAGTAGACGACATAGTTGTGGTCGTGAGCGTCGTAGAACGGCCCCAACCGCACTGACGCCCCGTTGGCCGTGGCCGTGAAGGTCAGGGAGGAGGTACTGGTCCGGGTGATCGAGGAAGGGGTCAGGGCAGGGGCCGACGACAGGCTGGTGTTGCCGTAATCGCCCGACAACACGATCGGGCCGTAGGTGATGGCTTGCACGTCGGGGTTGTCGTTGGCGGCCTTCATGACCACGCGCATGGGCAGCCGCACGGTCACGGTGTCGCCCGACGCCCACGACCGGGTGAGATCGGCGTAGGTGGCCGGCGTGGTGGCGATGTTCTGCTGGACTCCGTTGACGCTTATCGTCGCGCCCTGGGCCCAGGCCGGGATGCGGACGCGCATCGTCCACGATCCGCTGACATTGCCTGTGACCTGCAGCGACATGGTGTCACCGACCGGGTAGGAGGTTGTCTGGGTGACCGTGATGCCGCGCTGGCTCCAGTTGAGCGTGGAGGGCACGAACAGGTTCACGAACAGGGCGGTGCCGTTGTGGAAGTAGATCGAGTCCATCAGCTTGGTGTTGGTCTCGATCCCGGTGCCCTGGCAGCACCAGAAGGAGTTGTAGTCCGTGCTCCAGGTGCCTCCGCCCCAGGCCGGGCCGACACCCCGGCGTCCGCCGGGGTTGAGCGGGGTGAAGTAGGTGACGTGCCCGTGTGCGTCTGCCGGGTTCTGCTGCCCGATCAAGTGGTTGAGCAGGGCGTTCTCGTAGTAGTCGAAGTAGTCGGCCCGGGTCGGCGACAGCAGCCACAGCTCCCGGGTCAGCTTGAGCATGTTGTAGGTGTTGCACGCCTCGCCGGTGTCCCTCGTCAGGTGGGCGGCGATCGCGTTGGGGGCACGGAAGTGCTCGGCCTGGCTGTTGGAGCCGTTCACGTACGTGTGCGCGCCCACGGTGATGGACCAGGCGTTGACGGCGATGTCGTGGTAGCGGGTGGTGCCCGTCGCTTTGTACTCGCGGGCCGCCCCGATCCACTTGGGCACCTGCGTGTTGGCGTGCAACCCGTTGAGCCGGTCCTGGCCTGAAGCCAGCGGGTCGAAGACGGCCGCGTGGTCGAATCGCTGGGCCGTGGCCAGCCAGCGGGAGTCGCCGGTCATCTGGTACAGGTCCGTGAGCACGGCGTTCATGCCGCCGAACTCGGTGCCGAGCATGGCCTGCAGCTGGCTTGAGCCGAGTCGCGAAGTGCGGGCGTCCACCCATCCGGCCAGAGCCAGCAGCACGGTTCGGGCCTGGGCGTTGCCGATCAGCCGCCAGACGTCGAGCAGCCCGGCCAGGGTCTTGTGGATGCAGTAGTACGGCACGTTGCCGTTGGTCAGGGTGCGATTCTCCACGGCCGTGATGTCCGACTCGGGGTAACCGGACAGGTAGCCGCTGGTGAATCCGGCGGCGCCGTTGTTCGCCTGGCATTTGGCCAGTTCGGCCACCATGTAGCCGGCCTTGTCCCGGCAGATGGTGTCGCCTAGCGCGGCGTAGGCCTGCGCCCACGCCGTCATGAAATGGCCCTGCATGTGGGATCGGAACGGGAAGCTGGGCGCGTCCCAGCCGCCGTTGGCCGCCGCGCCGTTGGTGGACAGCCGGTGGTTGGTCCGGAAGACGTACAGCAGCCGGTCGACATCGACGAAGCGCAGGTAGTCAAGGGTGCGGTTCTGGTTGTCCAGCCAACGACCGGAGGTGAGCCGGACCTGGCCGAGGTCGAACTCGTAGGCCGAGACGCCGATGTCGGTTCTGGCCCAGGGGAGTGCGGCCAGAGCGGGGGATGCGCCGACTACCTGGCCGGCGACCGAGAGCGCGGTGGTCGCACCTGCGGCCTGAAAGAGCTGACGACGGCTCAAGGACATGCGGAGCTCCTTGGGGATGGGGGGTGGTGACCGGCCGCCGCCGGTCACGTGTTCACCGGGTCAGGCCCTCGGAGAAGCCGGCCAGGGCTGTCGGTGCGGAGATATCGCTGTCGGGCCTATTGTTAGCGCTAACACTCCGCTGCTGAGGGCACCCGGGACAAGGACGTACCGGTGAACGGTATGTCCTGTGCCGTCGCCAGGGATGACGGGTAACATCCAGGGCTCCTTGACTCGATCGCAGTTGGCGCCGCGAAATCTGTAGCGCTAACTTCCTTCGGCCGAGAGCTGTGGGCGGCCTAATCCGTTGAGTTCGTTGTCGCGGAGTACATCCGACGGTCCGGCCCGGCGTCAACAAGGGGCATTCCTCTCGACCTAGGCGTTGCCATGAGAACGCCTTTCAACCTGGAGATTCGCCTTCCAAGGAGATCGTGCCGCACTGCTCGTACCTGTGAAAGTTTCACAGAAGTTACCGGTTGACAACAGAGTAATTTGCGATGAGTTGGGGGTTAAGTTTCGGGCACACCCTCCCTCGGCCCCGGCCGAGGGAGGGTCGCACCGGAGGGCGCGGTCAGCAGGTGGAGCTGGTCTGGGTCAGCAAGCCCAGGTGCCAGGGCGACCAGTCGGTGAAGCTCACGCGCTGCCCGCGTTGTAGGTCCACTTCTGGTTGCCGCCGCCGTGGCAGCTGTACAGCTGCAGCCCCGTGCCGTTGCCGGTGCCGGCGCCGACGGCGTCAAGGCACAGCCCGGACTGTACGCCCACGATCGTGCCGTCGGAGTTGACGCGCCATTTCTGGTTGTCGCCGCCCCAGCAGGAGTAGATCTGGATCCTGGCGCCGTTGCCGGAGCCCCCGGCGTCCAGGCACTTGTTGCCGTAGACCTTCAGCTCCCCGGCCGAGGTCTGCGTCCACTGCTGGTTGCTCTGACCGTTGCAGTCCCACAGGTGCACCGCGGTGCCGTCGGTGGTGCTGGAGTTGGACACGTCCACGCAGCGGCCGGAGGCCGTGCCCCTGATCTGCCCCACGCCGGGCTGCGGCGTCGTGGTGCCGCCGTTGAGCGCGTTGAGCACCGCGGTGTAGGCGGGCTTCTTGTTGCCGTTGCTGTCGAAGAGCAGCGCGGCGGCGTTGGCGCCGAGCCAGGAGTCGCTGTCGCGAACCCCCCAGACCGTGATGCCGGTACAACGCGGCACCGCCAGGCAGTCGTTGACGACGTTGGCATACGTGGTGGCCGAGCCGCCCTGGATGTCCAGTTCGGTGATCTGCACGTCGACCCCCAGCGCGGCGAAACTCTGGATGGTCGTGCGGTAGTTGCTGTTGTAGGGGCTGTTGCTGTTGAAGTGCGACTGCAGGCCGACGCAGTCGATCGGCACGCCGCGGGCCTTGAAGTCCCTGACCATGTTGTAGACGCCCTGGGTCTTGGCCCAGGACCAGTTGTCGATGTTGTAGTCGTTGTAGCAGAGCTTGGCGGCCGGGTCGGCGGCGCGCGCGGTGCGGAAGGCCACCTCGATCCAGTCGTTGCCGGTGCGCTGGAGGTTGGAGTCACGCCGGCCGCCGGAGTTGCCGTCGGCGTAGGCCTCGTTGACCACGTCCCAGGCGTAGATCTTGCCCTTGTAGTGGGCCATGACGCCGTTGATGTGGTTGATCATCGCCTGGCGCAGCGAGCTGCCCTCCATCGGCCGCATCCAGTTCGGCTGCTGGGAGTGCCAGGCCAGGGTGTGCCCGCGCACCCGCTTGCCGTTCTGCACGGCCCAGTTGTAGACCCGGTCCCCGCCGGAGAAGTTGAACTGCCCCGGATTGGGCTCGGTGGCGTCCATCTTCATCTCGTTCTCGGCCGTCACCATGTTGAACTCGCGGTTGGCGATCGTCGTGTAGGCGGAGTCGCCGAGCCTGCCCGAGGCGATGGCGGCGCCGAAGTAGCGGCCGCTCTGCGCGGCGGCCGCGCCGAGCGTGCTCTCCGCGGCATCGGCCGGAATCGCCGTCGCCAGTGTCGTGATCAGGCCGAGTGCGCCGAGCGCGCCGGTGATCAGCGCCCGGCGGCGCGCGCCGAGCGGCCATCGGGCGGTAGGTGGGGGCATGGCGTTGACGCGCATGTTCGAGCCTCCATATGCGAATCATGGGAAAGGGATCGTGCTGGGCACCTGCGGGACCGACGCCGTGCCCCGGTCAGGACGCACACCACAGGCATCGGGACGGCAGTCTCTCTGCTGAGCACCGCCGAGCCGGTAGGGAGGATCGCCTCGGGCACTCAGTGTGGAAATCTCGTCGAAAATTGTCAAGGATGCAGTGAAAACTTTCGCCGACGCCTGCCCCTGTCTGGCTTGGCTGTACTGGCGCGATGTGCAAGTTAGCACCTCTGAAAGTTTCGGCCGAGCTCGCTAAGGTGGGACTGAGTGAAAGTTTCATGGCGACGCTCTCGCTGATCGACTGCGGGCAGACTCGATAATTCGAGGTGAGCGCGCTGGGGCGCTGCCTCTGCCGGCCCGCTGCACGTTAAGGCGCTCTTGACAGTACCTTTCTGCCTCGTATTTGCTCCGTCCTGCCAACAGCTCGACCAGGCAGCTGTTTGTTAGCGCTAACAGCAGAGAGGCGGGCCAATGAAGCGAAGCGAACCGCGTACGAGAAGGTACGCGGGCATCGGAGCCGCCCTGGCGGCTCTGATCGTGGCGGTGGCCACCGCTCTGTCCGTGTTCCTCACGGCTGCGCCGGGAGCGTCGGCGGCGGTCCTGACCGAAGTGACGAGCTTCGGCACCAACCCGGGCGGTCTGCGGATGTACCTCTACGTCCCCGACAGAGTGGAGTCCAGGCCGGGCGTCCTGGTGGCGATGCACGGCTGCAACGGCTGGGCTCCGGCCTTCCACCAGGGCACCGAGTTCGCCTCGCTGGCCGACCGGTACGGCTTCATCGTCATCTACCCGCAGGCGAACAAGAGCGCCAACGGAATGTCGAACTGTTTCGACGTGTGGTCCAACGAGGCACTGCGGCACGGCGGCGGCAGCGACCCGGTGTCGATCGTCTCCATGACGAACTACGTGCTGCAACGCTACAACGGCGACCCGCAGCGGGTGTTCGCCACCGGCTTCTCCTCCGGCGCCATGGAGACCAACAACCTGCTCGCCACGTATCCGGACGTGTTCAAGGCCGGCGCGCCGTTCGCGGGGGTTCCCTACGGATGCCTCGGTCCCGCCGGGTGCGGCGACAAGACGCCGCAGCAGTGGGGTGACCTGGTCAGGAACGCATACCCCGGCTACACCGGGCCCCGCCCGCGCGTGATGGCCTGGCACGGCACCGCCGACTCTGTGCTGCCGTACACGATGCTGCAGGAAGAGGTCGACCAGTGGACCAACGCGCACGGACTGAGTCAGACCCCCGCCTCCACTGACAGCCCGCAATCCGGCTGGACCCGGCGGATCTTCGGCTCAGGGCAGGTCGAGGCGTACACCATCACCGGAGCCGGCCACGACCTGCCGCGCACCGGGATGGCCGCGTACGCCATCCGCTTCTTCGGCCTGGACGGCGGCTCGTCCACCACGACGCCGACTCCACCACTCGCCGGGCAGATCAAGGGAGTCGGCTCCGGGCGTTGCCTGGACGTGCCCGGCGCCGCCACCGCCGATGGCACCACGATGCAGTTGTGGGACTGCAACGGGCGCGTCAACCAGCAGTGGGCCGCCACCTCGGCCGGGGAGCTCAGGGTCTATGGCAACAAATGCCTCGACGCGGCCGGCATCGGCAACGGCGCCGGCATCCAGATCTACTCCTGCCACGGCGGCGACAACCAGAAATGGCGTGTGAACGCCGACGGCACCATCGCCGGGGTGCAGTCCGGGCTGTGCCTTGACGCCGTGGGCCAGGGAACCGCCAACGGCACCCGGCTCCAGCTCTACTCCTGCCACGGCGGCGCCAACCAGCGCTGGATCCGCACCTGACACACTACGGCCCTCGATCCGGAAGGTGATCATGAAATTTCGGTTCGGCGTCTTACCCGGGCGCGGTGCGCTGGTGCTCATGGCGCTGCTCAGTTTCGTGACGATGATTCCGAGCATGGCCAGGGCGGACAACCCGATCGTCCAGACGATCTACACCGCCGACCCCGCTCCACTGGTGCACAACGGCCGGGTCTACCTCTACACGGGACACGACGAGGACGGCTCGACGTACTTCACCATGAAGGAGTGGCGGGTCTGGTCGTCTGCGGACCTGGTGAACTGGACCGACCACGGCTCGCCGATGAGCGTGGCCACCTTCAGCTGGGCGAGCGCGGACGCGTGGGCCGGCCAGGCCGTCTACAGGAACGGCAAGTTCTACTGGTACGTACCGGTGAAAGACCGAGCGAGCGGCCAGATGGCCATCGGCGTCGGGATCTCGGACAGCCCCACCGGGCCTTTCACCGACGCCATCGGGCGCCCGCTGGTCAGGAACGGTGAGATCGATCCCACCGTCTTCATCGACGACAACGGGCAGGCCTACCTGTACTGGGGTAATCCCAACCTGTGGTACGTCAGGCTCAACCCGGACATGATTTCGTACTCGGGCAGTCCCACGCAGATTCCTCTCACCACCGCTGGCTTCGGCACCCGCACCGGCAACACCAGCCGTCCCACCCTGTACGAAGAGGGCCCCTGGGTCTACAAGCGCAACGGCCTCTACTACAACGTCTTCGCCGCGAGATGTTGCGCGGAGTTCATCGGCTATTCGACGGCACCCGGCCCCACCGGGCCCTGGAGCTACCGCGGGACGGTCATGCCCACACAGGGCAGCAGCTTCACCAACCACCCCGGCGTCATCGACTACAAGGGCGGATCCTACTTCTTCTACCACAACGGCGCCCTGCCGGGCGGTGGCGGCTTCACCCGCTCGGTGGCCGTTGAGAAGTTCTCCTACAACGCCGACGGAACCATCCCCACGATCAACATGACCACGACCGGAGCGCCCCAGGTGGGCACGTTGAACCCCTACGTCCGCCAGGAGGCCGAGACGATCGCCTGGGAGTCCGGCGTGGAGACCGAACCCGCCAGCGAGGGCGGCATGAACGTCGGGTGGATCGAGAACGGAGACTACATCAAGGTCAAGGGCGTCGCCTTCGGCTCCGGCGCGACGTCCTTCACCGCGCGGGTGGCCTCGGCGACCAGCGGTGGCCGGATCGAGCTCCGCCTGGACGGAGCCAACGGCACGCTGGCGGGGACCTGCACCGTGCCGGTCACCGGCGGCTGGCAGACGTGGACGACGGTCACCTGCCCGGTGAACGGCGCGACGGGCACCCGTGACCTGTACTTCAAGTACACCGGCGGCAGCGGCAACCTGTTCAACGTGAACTGGTGGCAGTTCACCGGCGGCACTGGCGCCGGCGGGAACCTGCTGACCAACGGCGACATGGAGAGCGGCACCACGGCCTGGGGCGCGTCCGGCGGAACCCTGTCGTCCGTCACCGACCCGGTGCACGGAGGCACGCGGGCGCTGTCCATCGCCGGGCGCACGGCGTCATGGAACGGCACCACCCAGGACGTGACCGCCAAGCTCACCAACGGCAAGAGCTACACGACGAGCGTCTGGGTGCGGTCGCAAAGCGGCACGCCCAGCGCGAAGGTGACCCTGGCGCTCGCCGCCGGCGGCACGACGAGCTACCTCCAGCTCACGCCGGCGACGCCGGTGAACTCCGGCGGCTGGACCCAGCTCACCGGTACGGCGACCGTGTCGTGGAGCGGAACGCTGACCGGCGCCACTTTCTATGTCGAGACGGCCGCGGGCACCGACGGCTTCTCCATCGACGACGCCTCGTTCCAGTAGTCCCAAGCCGGCCGACGCTCTCGCCGAACAAGGGAGCAGCGAACGGTTCCTCCATCCAGACGCATCGGAATCCGCACCAAGATCGGAGTTACGTGATGTCAGGACGCGGCTCCCGTTTCACAACGATCGCGGTCGCTGTCGCGGCACTTCTCGTACTGGTCACCGGCCGTGCGGCGATGAGCAGCGACGCCGGCACTGCCGCGGTGCCCGCCGGCGCTCTCGCGACCACCGCCGGATGCGGCAAGACCCCGACGCTGAAGAGCGGTACACACTCGATTCAGACCAGCGGCAAGAATCGCTCCTTCATCCTCCGGCTTCCCGACAGCTACCACAACGGCACCCCCTACCGGTTGGTCTTCGGCTTCCACTGGCGGGGCGGCACCGCCGCCGACGTCGACTCCGGCGGAACCAGCGGATATCCCTGGTCCTTCTACGGCCTCAGGCAGCTGTCGAACAACGGCGCGATTTTCGTCGCGCCCCAGGGCTTCAACAACGGCTGGGCGAACAGCAACGGTGAGGACGTCACCTTCGTCGACGACCTGATCCGGCTCATCGAGGCGGATCTTTGCGTCGACACCTCGCAGCGCTTCGCCACCGGCTTCAGCTACGGCGGCGGGATGAGCTTCTCTCTCGCGTGCTCGCGGCCGACGGTCTTCCGGGCGGTCGCGGTCTTCTCCGGCGCGCAGCTCAGCGGGTGCAGCGGCGGAACCCAGCCGGTCGCGTACATGGGGCTGCACGGCATCGGGGACACGGTGCTCAGCATCGCGCAGGGACGGGCGCTGCGTGACAGGTTCGTCCGTAACAACGGCTGTACCGCGCAGAACCCGCCCGAGCCGAGTTCGGGCAGCCGTAGCCACATCGTCACCGCCTACTCCGGGTGCCGGGCCGGTTATCCGGTTGTCTGGGCCGCGTTCGACAACGGCCACACGCCCGCACCGGTGGACGGCACCTACACCGACAGCGGCGTCACGACCTGGACCAAGGCTGAGATGTGGAAGTTCTTCTCCCAGTTCGGGAGCTCCTCATCGCCGACACCCGCACCCAGTGGATGCACGGCCACGATGGAGACCGTCAACTCCTGGTCCGGCGGTTTCCAGTCAACCGTGACCGTCCGCGCCGGCGGCAGCGCCGTCAACGGCTGGACGGTCGGCTGGACCTGGCCAGGCGGGCAGACGATCATTAGCCTGTGGAACGGCGTCCGCTCCGGCTCCGGAGCCGGTGTGACCGTACGCAACGAGTCCTACAACGGCTCCATCGCGGCCAACGGCACCACCACGTTCGGCTTCACCGCCAACGGCGCCCCGGCCACCCCCACCCTTTCCTGCGACGCCGGGGCACCTCCCGCTGCTGACCGGCCCGCATGAGAAGGAGAGTCAGATGCATAAGATCATTCGATTCGGCTCTGGCGGCGCCAACCAGCGGTGGGCCCGCGCCTGAGGGCCAGATCCATGACCCCGATGGCGGCGCCGTCGCGCAGGCGGCGGTGCGGTCAAGCCGACTGCCGCAGCGACATCACCGCCCAGGGCGCGAGTTCGACGTCGAGATCGAGCACGCCGTCGTCGGGCACGGTCAGCGTGAACCTGAGCAGCGAGTCGGCGACTCTGCTCAGGTACTCGCTCTGTCCCTTTGACAGATTGAGGGGGGATTCGAGTCGATACCAGGCTTCGGCGGCGTTCCCGTGCTCCCAGTCCACGATCTCGACGAGGAACGTCGTGCCGGGCTCCAGCCCGCCGATCGCGTGATGGATCCTGCGGCTCGGCCCCAGCTCGGCCAGCGCGCGTGCCGCCGGGTACGAGTTCGCCGAGCCGACACCTCTCATGGCCATGTCCTCGGGGTAGTTGTAGAACACCGCCGACACGGCCGAGGTACGGCTGTCACGGGTCACGACCCCGTCGGACGTCGCGAGGAGCAGCCGGTCGCCGAGTCGTTCCAGCATCGTGAACGCGTGGAACGTGGGTTTGTGGATGCCGCCCTCGTTCACCAGCCCGAACCCGCCGTGGAACGGTCCGATCCCGGCGCCTCCCTCCTCGAACACGTCCGTGAAGGTCCAGTAGGAGATCGAGTCGGCGAGGGTGGCGCACTTCAGATACGACCGCGTGATGGAGGTCGCCGCGAACGGCGTGTCGTGGATGAAGTCGCGGGCCGACGGCGACGTCGACCACTCCGTGATGTGGATCTCCGCATCGGGATACGCGCTGTTCTTCACGAGTTTCAGCAGGAGGGTCAGGTCGTCGAACGTGGCATCGGCGTACCGGGTGATGTGCACGGCCTCGCCGTCGGCGCCGTACGCGAAGTCGGTGGGGTACAGGTGGGTCGAGATGAAGTCGATCGGGAGCTCGCGCTCCACGCACCAGGCGATGAAGTCCTCGATCCAGACCGGGCGCCAGTCGAGCGCGTCCACGTCGGTCGCGGCAGCCGTTGCGAGCGCCGCGGAGCGGTCCTCGGTCTCGCCCTTGTAGCGGTCGTCGGGTACGAAGACGCTCGTCGCGGGCCCGCCCACCTTCAGGGCGGGATCGATCTTCTTGATCGCCCGGACAGTCTGCTCGTAGAGCTCGAAGTACTCGGTTTTCGTGCCGGTCCAGAAGTAAGGGACCAGGTTCGGCTCGTTCCACACCTCGAAGCGCCATTCCCGCACCTCGTCGAGCCCGTACCGGTCAATCCAGTGCTCGACCGATCTCGTGACCAGCTCGACCCAGCGCGCCATGTCCTTGGGCGGGCTGCAGTGAGCGCCCCACCAGAACACGGTCTCGGTCTGCGTCGCCAGCTCGCGCGGCATGAAGCCCAGCTCGACGAAGGGACGGACCCCGCAGTCCACAAGGAAGTCGAACACCTTGTCCACATAGCTGAATGTGTACACGGGCGCGGCAAGGGGTGTGTTCGGGCCGAAACCGCCGCCGTAGCTCTCCCGGTAAACGAACATGTCGTCGTGAAAGATGCCGTGAAAGCGTACGTACTGGAATCCGCATGCGGCGACAGCCTCGGCGAATTGATGTTGCCAGTCCGCGCGCAGTGCTTCGTTCGCCCGTCCGGCGCCGATGCATCTGCTCCAGACGTGCGGGAACACACTCTCGTCACGCGGCTCACCGTCGATCAGGTACCGGGGCTCTCTCTTCATGGCCTCACTGTTCTTCACGAAATCGTTCAAAAGGAAAGGTGCGCCAGTTCTAGCCTTTGATGGCGCCCAGCGACAGGCCCGACTGCCAGTACCGCTGCAGGCCGAGGAACGCGATGATCAACGGGACGATGGTCAGCAGCGCGGAGGTGATCACGAGGTTCTGGACGAGGGCGCCGTTCTCTGCTGCCGCTGCCCGAGCATGCGGTCAGCTCGAGCATCGGCACGAGTACCCCGGCAACAAGCCCGATCTTCTGGGAGAGCCGCATGGGCCTCTCCTCTCATCCTGAGCTGGTTACGAAAAAATTTCGCAACTTGTTCGTTGTCGCGAGGACATTAGATGTCGGGTCTGTCCGGTGTCAACAAGCGGACGAGCGGGAGCCCCTGGCGAGAAGGGTTCGTGGTAGGTTTCGAAACAACTTCGTGGACCCGAAGGGAGCCTGATGCGACGGCGAGGTCGTTCAGAGCGAGCCACCTTGGCGGACGTCGCCCGACTGGCCGGCGTCTCGTCGGCGACCGCCTCGAAGGTCCTCAACGGGCGCAGCGATGTAGGGGCGGCCACGCGTGAGGTTGTCCTCGAAGCCATGGCCGAGATCGGCTACATGCCGACGGCGGTGCGACATGAGCGAACCCGGGATCGCACTTTGGTTACTGTGCTCGACATCGTGGAGTCCCGTTATGCCGGAACGGTGCTCCAGGGGATCCTTGTGGCCGCGACCTCCGCGCAGGCCGAGCTCCTCCTTCGCCTGCCGCTCGACAAGCCGATCAGCACGAGCCGCACGGCGGCCCGTGCCTGGATGGGGGAGCAGAAGGCATCCGGTGTCGTCGGTGTCATCGCGCTCGCCGTCGCCGTGCCCGACTCGGTGCTCCTCGCCGCGGAGGATCTCGAGGTGCCCATCGTGACGATCGATCCGATCGACACGACCGAATCCCGTCTCGTCAGCATCGGCTCCACCAACTGGGCGGGAGGTCGCTCGGCAACCGAGCACGTCATCAAGCTTGGCCACCGCAGGATCGCCTGGATCGGCGGCCCGCTGGGCTCTGCCCCCTCGCTGGAACGCTTCCACGGGTACCAGGCCGCGCTCGACTCGGCCGGCGTCACGCCGGACCGAGCACTGATCCGCCACGAGGCATTCTCCGTCGAGGCGGGACTCCGGCACGGCCATGACATCCTCGCGCTCGACGAGCGGCCGACCGCGATCGTCGCGGGCAACGACGAGATCGCCGTCGGGGTCCTCGCCGCGGCCAAGGAACTCGGCATCGCCGTCCCCGGCGAGCTGTCGGTCACCGGGTTCGACGACACGCCACAGGCCCAGTGGACCACGCCCCGGCTCACGTCCGTCCGGCAGCCTCTCGTCGGCATGGGCCGGATGGCCGTCGAGACCGTCCTCGGCATGGCGGACGGCGTCCAGCCCGCCTCCCGGCACCTCCAACTGGCGACGGCTCTCAGCGTCCGCGACTCCACGGGCCCCGCCCCGTCATCCTGATCCGGGAGCACCCAGAACTGCGCGAATCCCCAGGCCGGCAGCGGCGTTCGTCGTCATGGCGCCGCAACACCCGGCTCGGCCGCGCGATGCGGCCAACGTTTCCACCTGATGAAGGGTGGGCCGAAAGGTCTTGTTTCCGCAATCGTCATCGCTTACCTTGGCGGCTGCAAACGTAACCGATAACGATTGCAACTTGTGAGGCGGCATGGCCAAGGGCAATGCGCCGGTGACGATGAGCGATGTCGCACGATTAGCGGGGGTCTCCACCGCGACCGTGTCGCGGGTGGTCAACGGGCATTACGGCGTCAGCGCGAGCACCATCGCACAGGTCCGCTCGGCCATCGAGCGGCTCGGCTACGAGTCGAGTCTGGTGGCGACAAGCCTGCGGCGCAGCCGTACCAACGTCCTGGGGCTGGTGACGCACAGCTTCCAGTCCTATACGGCCGAGGTGCTCAAGGGGGTCATGGACGCGCTGAGCCAGTCGGGTTTCGACCTGATCATCTACGCCGACAGCGATCTCTACGGGACCTACTCCGAGGGCTGGGAGCGGCGGCATCTGGCCCGCCTGGCGGGCACGCTCACCGACGGGTGCATCGTGGTCACGCCCTCGGGCGAGGTGCGGAGCGGTACTCCGGTCGTGGTCATCGATCCGGCGAGGGACTCGACGGCGCCGTCGGTGACGGCGGACAACCTCGCGGGCGCCACCACGGTGGTCGAGCATCTCCTCGGCCTGGGACATCGGCGTATCGGATTCATCGCGGGCCGATCCAGCCTGGCGGCCGCATGGTCGCGTGAGGAGGGGTATCGCAGGACGCTGGCCGAAGCCGGTGTTCCCGTCGATCCGGAGTTGATTGCAAGAGGCGACTTCAATCCCGAGTCCGCGGCACCGCTCGCGCGGAAGCTGCTGGACAAGGCGGACCGTCCGACGGCTATCTTCGCGGCGAGCGATGGAATGGCGCTGAAGGCCCTGGAGGTCGCCAAGGACCTGGGGCTCAGCGTTCCCGGCGACCTGTCGGTGGTCGGCTTCGACAACATTCCGGAGTCCGCCTTGGCCGAGCCGGGGCTGACCACCGTGGACCAGTCGATGTACCGGCTCGGGTACGAGGCCGCGCGCATGCTGAAGTCGCTGGTGTGCGGCGACTGGGAGGGCCCGGACCAGATCGTGCTCCCGACCAGCCTGGTGGTTCGCGGCTCCACCGCGGCACCGAGGAACCCTTTGTGACCGTGACACCACCCAGGGGTACGGCGTCCCGTCACACCTGACGTTCGCGGCAACGAACGGCAGGTGGGCAAGCTGACCTCACGACGGATGGAGGTGCGAACACCAACCACGAACTATCCACCGCATGAAACAGGCCGGCCAGTCGGGCAACAACCGTGGCCAGCCATTAAGGGAGTTTTCGCATGCCTTTTTTACTTTATCACGGCAGGTCACACCCTCCGGGGGTGCGTCGGCTCGCAGCGGTGATCGCCGCCGGGGCGATGGCGATCGCGGCAGTTTTGCTCGCACCGCGGCCGGTGGCGGCGGACACACCGTGGCTGAACGTCTCTGAGGGCGGCTACGCGTCCTTCAGTGTTCCGGCGGCCTCCATCGAGGCCGGTGTGGGCCCGGTGTCGCAGGTCGTCATCGAGGGAAACTTCGGCCCCTCTTTCACCTGGGCGGAGTTCGGCCTGACCCGCCGGGGCGACGTCTGGTCAGGAGTCCTCGGCCCGCTCAGGCCCGGGCTGTACTCCTACCAGGTCACCGGCGATGACACCAAGGGTCTCAAGGATCCGACGAACAACACCGGCGTGGCGTCCAAGCCTCTTTGGAGTACCTTCTTCGTGCCGGGCGACGCGGCGCGCCTGCTGGCGGACGCGCCCCAGGGGCAGGGCGGCAAGGTCGAGACCCTGACCTACCGGGCCAAGCACCAGGAGCGGTCGGCTCTGGTATGGACACCTCCGGGGTACGCGGCCAAGGGCCCCTTGGCCTACCCGGTGCTGTTCCTGCGGTCCGGCGACGGCCGGAGCGCCACAGACTGGCTCGACCTCGGCCGGGCCAAACAGATCTTCGACAACCTGTCGCTCCAGAAGGCCATGGAGCCGATGGTGGTGGTGATCGGCGACGGTGACGGTTTGCAGGATCTCCGGAAGGCGGTCGCCGATCGCTACCGCGTCCATCGCGACCCGGCGCACCAGGCGATCGCCGGTGTGGCCGAGGGCGGGACGCAGGCACTGCGTGCTGCTCTGACCCACCCGGGCCAGTACGCCTACGCCGGCTCGTTCTCCGGCCTCCTGACGGATGGCGTCGGGCGGGTGGACGCGAACGCGATCAACCGCCACGTCAAGCTGGTGCGCCTGTACACGGGCAACGTGACGGATCCCGCGTACAACGCGACCTACCGCCTGACGAAGGCGCTGGACCGCGCCCGGATCACGTACGAATTCGACGGGGTCAACCCCGATGCCGGGGCGAACTGGAACGCCTGGCAGGAGAACCTCATCGATTTCGCGCGGCGGCTGTTCCGCAAGGTCTCGGATCACGGTCCGAGCGCCGGGCACGGGAAGCTGAAGGGCGAGTTCAACCCGCCGGCCCCTGGCACCACCCCGACGCCGTTCGTCACCGCGGACGGCTTCGTCACCTTCGAGACCACGACGGGCTTCACAGCCGCCGAGCGCGTCAAGGTGTGGGCGAACTGGGCGCCCAACGGAAGCTGGCTGCGCATCCCGCTGTCCCGCGCGGGCGACCGGTGGCGGGCGACCGTGGGCCCGCTCGACCCGTGGTTCTACTATTACCGGCTGATAGTGGACCGGGTCTCGGTCAAGGACGCGTCGAACCCGACGAAGGTGACCTCCGAGCCGACCTGGAGCACCTTCCTCGTCAACGGGGACAAGGCACGCCTGCTCACGGACGTTCCCGCCGGTCAGGGCGGCAAGGTCGAGAGCATGACGTACCGAAGCGGCGTGGCGAACCAGGACCGGACCGCCCTGGTCTGGACCCCGCCGGGATACGACCCGCACCGCGCGCAGCCATACCCCGTCTTCTACCTCCAGCACGGCGGCGGCCAGAGCTACACGGACTGGGTGGAGATGGGACGGGCCAAGCAGATCCTCGACCACCAGTTCCTCGACGGGGACCTGGTGCCGATGGTGGTCGTGATGAGCAACGGCAACGTCTCCGACTTCAACAAGGAACTGCTGGAGAACATCGTCCCGGCGGCCCGCGCCCGCTACCACGTCTCCGACGACCCCTCGCAGCGGGCCCTCGCCGGTCTGTCGATGGGCGGCGGGCAGACGTTCGGTGTGCTCAAGGCCTTCCCGGGTCGGTTCGCCTACGTCGCGGCGTTCTCGGCCGGGTTCGGCAGTGCCGCCGGTGTCGACGCGGAGGCGATCAACAGCGGCACCAAGCTGTTGCGTCTGTACGTCGGCGACCAGACGGACTTCGTCTACCCGTCGTTCATGACGTCCCTGACCACCTTGAACAACCTCGGTATCCGTTACGAGTTCGACGGGGTCACCCCCGGGCCGCACGGCTGGGACGTGTGGCAGAAGAACCTCATCGACCTGGCGCCACGTCTGTTCAAGCGCTAGGCGAGCCCGTCCGCCCGGCCTTCGCCGCCGGACGGGGGCTGTGTCAGCGCTCATATGCGGATCGGCACGAAGGACGGGGCGCGGGTCGCGTCACCTCGTGCCCCGTCCCGGCCGATCCGCTCGATGTCAACGGCGGCGCATGAACCTTCGTGCGCTGCGATCCCCAGGGGAAATATGCCAATGAACAAGAAATGGCTCTCTGCGGCGGCCACGCTGGCCGCTGCCACCGTGCTCGCGGCCTGCTCCTCCGGCGGGGGAGGGGGCGCGAACACCGCGAGCGACAGCGGCGCGAGCAACTGCACGAACACGATCCCCAAGAAGAATCTGCCGGTCGTGACCATGTGGGGCTGGTACCCCAACATGCAGCTCGTCGTCGACAACTTCAACAAGCAGAACGGCGAGGTGCAGGTCTGCTGGACCAACGTCGGCCAGGGCAGTGACGAGTACGACAAGTTCCAGACGGCCATCTCGGCCGGCACCGGCGCACCCGACGTGATCATGATCGAGATGGATCGGATCCCGACCTTCCAGATCCAGAACGCGCTCGTCGACATCAAGAAGTACGGCTTCGACGCCGTCAAGGCCGACTACAGCGAGGGCGCGTGGAAGGACGTCTCGGTCGGTGACGCGGTCTACGGCGTGCCGGTTGACGGTGGTCCGATGGCGATGATCTACCGGAAGGACATCTTGGAGAAGTACGACATCACGCCGCCGAAGACGTGGGCCGAGTACGAGCAGGCGGCCCAGAAGATGAAGGACGCGGGTGGGCCGGCGTTCGGCGACTTCGCCGCGAACGTGTCAGCGCTGACGATGGCGCTGCAGATCCAGAAGGGCGCGACCCCGTTCACCTACGATCCGGCGCAGCAGAGCTCAATCGGAGTCAAGCTGAACGACCAGGCCTCCAAGGACGTTCTCGACTATTGGGGGCGCCTGGCTAAGAAGGGGCTGGTCGGGACGCAGGACCAGTTCACCCCGGAGTACATCTCAGGCGTGATCAACGGTAAGTACGCGACGTACATCTCGGCGGCCTGGGCACCCGGCTACCTCACCGGTGCCGGCGTCGGCAAGGGCGAGGACACCGGCAAGTTCGCGGCGGCGCCACTCCCGCAGTGGGATCCCGCCAACCCGGTGCAGGTGAACTGGGGCGGGTCTGCCTTCTCCGTGACGAGCCAGGCGAAGAACCCCGAACTCGCGGCGAAGGTGGCGTACGGACTCTACGCCGACAAGGAGTCGCTCACCCACGGCTGGACCAACCAGATCATCTTCCCGCTGAACCTCAAGGCGCTCAACGATCCCGAGTTCGTGAACTTGAAGGTCGCGTTCTTCGACGGCCAGCAGGCGAACAAGGAGGTCTACGTTCCCGCGGCCAACGCCTACAAGGGCGTCACCTACAGCCCGTTCGGCCAGTACTACTTCGACGCCATGACCAAGCAGGTCAGCGCGCTCATCGAGGGCTCCGTCACCGGTGCGCAGGCCGCCGACCGGCTCCAGGAGGACGTGGCGAACTACGCCAAAGAGCAAGGCTTCACCGTTCAGTGACGTGAAGGGTGGGCCGTCTTCCACTCCGCCGGCCCACCCGCGATCCCTCAGCATCGACAGCCCGGAGTCCAGGTTGACCCTCATGATCGACAAGAGTGTGCCAAGCACCCGAAACAGGACGCACAAAATTCGCGGCAAGGTGCGCCTCCGTGAGCATGTGATGGGGTGGCTCTTCGTCGGGCCATTCGGGATCGTCTTCCTGGCGTTGCTCATCACTCCGCTCGCGTACGCGCTTTACCTCAGCCTCTTCCAGAAAAGGCTGATCGGCGGCACCAGCTTCGTCTTCCTCGACAATTACGTGAAGGCGTTCACCGACCCGAGCTTTCTTTCCGGGTCATGGTTCGTCATCCGCTTCTCGCTGGTCTCCATCCCGCTGCAGATCGTCGTCGCGCTCGCGATGGCCCTGATTCTGGACGCCATGACCTCTCTGTTCGCCCGCTTCTCCCGCCTCATGATCTTCCTCCCCTATGCGATCCCCACGGTCATCGGGGCCGTCATGTGGGGATTTCTGTACAGCAAGAGCTTCGGGCCGCTCTCCGATCTCTTCGGCCTGTTCGGCACTGCCCCGCCTGATTTCCTCAGCAGCAACCTGATCTTCTACGGTCTGGTCAACGTGGTCACCTGGCAGTGGGCCGGCTATTACATGATCATCCTGTATGCGGCGCTCCAGGGCATCGACCCGGCACTCTACGAGGCCGCTCGCATGGACGGCGCAGGCAAATGGCAGATCGCACTCCGGATCAAAATCCCGCTGATCGCCCCCGCACTGCTGCTGATCCTGGTCTTCTCACTTATCGGCACCCTGCAGTTCTTCAACGAACCGCAGATTCTGCGTTCCCTTGCGGCCGGCGCGATCGGGCCGGATTTCACCCCCAACATGTACGCATATCAGCAGGCGTTCGCACTCGCGAACTTCAACTACGGATCGGCGATCTCCTTCGCCCTCGGCGGGATCGTCTTCGTCGGCGTCTATGCCTTCCTGTTCTTCACCCGCAAGCGGAGGAGCTTTCTGTGATGAGGGACCGTTCCCGCGCCGGCGTCCGCCGCCGGCCACAACGCCACCTCCCCCTGCAGGTGCTCCTCGGCTTCCTGGTCGTGTATTTCCTCGTGCCGTTCTGGTGGGTCATCGTCAACAGCTCCAAGGATGCCCCCGGCCTGTTCGGCGGCGGCAACACCTTGTGGTTCGCCGACCGGATCGACTACCTCGGCAACCTCGAGCAACTGTTCACCTATGACAACGGCATCTACGGCAGGTGGATCCTCAATTCCACGCTGTACGCACTCGCGGGCGGCGTCGGCGCCACGATCCTGGCCGTCCTGGCCGGCTACGGATTTGCCAAGTATCGATTCGCCGCCAGGCGCTTCAGCTTCTCACTCGTGCTCGGCGCCTTGATGGTGCCGGCGACGGCCCTGGTGATCCCCACCTTCATGATGTTCTCCGAGTTCGGCCTGACCAACACGATCTGGGCGGTGATCCTTCCATCACTGCTCAACCCGTTCGGCGTCTACCTGATGCACGTATACGCGCGCGACGCGGTTCCCGACGAGATCCTGGACGCGGCGCGGGCCGACGGTGCGGGTGAGGTACGAACGTTCCTGCAGGTCGCATTCCCCCTGATGCGGCCCGCGGTGGTCACAGTGCTGCTCCTGTCTGCCGTGGCGTCCTGGAACAACTACTTCCTGCCTCTCGCCATGCTTTCCGACAACCGCCTCTTCCCCGTCACTGTCGGACTCGGCCTCTGGCAGGGAATCGCCTCGGCGAACAACGCGGGCAGCACCTCCCTCTGGAGCCTCATCATCATGGGCGCGCTCGTGTCGGTTGTTCCCCTCGTCATCGCCTTCTTCACGCTCCAGCGGCACTGGCGCGGAGGGCTGTCCGTCGGTGGCCTGAGATAGGCAGGGGTCTAGGCAGGGTCGGTCTGCCAGGCAATCAACCTGTACGGACGTCCGGGTGGAGCACACGCCGAGCACGGTGACCGTCATCTGTGCTTCATGCCTGCGTGCTATGAGGTAACACGATTCATGGTGTGGTGGCAGGAACCGTCACTCAACGGCACATCTCAACACTAAAGATCTTGCTTCTGATCCGACGGTCGCACGTTCGAATACTGCCGGGGCACACTTTGATCGTGGTCTGACCTGCGGTCATGTGGGATCGGATACGTCTGGTATTGGCTGATGAGCCCACCGAGGACTTGGCGGCGCTCGATTCGGCCCATCGGCAGCGGGATCACGTCCGCAGCCTGTCGGTGCATTCCGTGTGTGCGGTGCCGTACCCAGCGCTCGGCAAGCGCGTTGTCGCGCGAGGCGACGCGGCGGGATCTGAACACCTGAATGTCGTCGCCCGCGAACACCTCATCGAAGCTGTCGGTGAACTTCAGGGGCGGGCGGTCACGCGGAGCACGCGCACGAACCGGGTGCCGACCTAGATCGCCGATCTCGGGCTGACCGGACATTGGCAGGGCATTGTTGATGTCCTGCCAATGTCCTTGTCCGGATATCTATCCGTAGTCGATGCTTGCATTGCGACGTCGACATAGGTCCATTTCTTGTGGGCATGTCTCGAAGAAGTCGAACTGTCAAGATATGGTTCTGGTGATTGGAGGCACATAGACCAACTCGGCCTTACCTGTCATCCTCGACTCTTGGAAATGGAGATGACCATGAAAACTCGGTCAAAGAGAATTGTATTAAGTCTCGCAGTATGTCTGTCGGTGCTCGTAGGCGGACTGGGCTTCGCCTCGCCCGCCTACGCTGCCGAAAACAGCGGCTGCAACGGCTGGGCCTGCGTCAAGATCGTAGGCAGCGGTGGCCGGGTGGACCAGATCCAGGCCTATACCAACATGTGGCAAGTACTCAGCTTCTACGGTCACTTCCGCATCTTCGGCCCCGACTTCGCCTACAACACTTCCGACCGGGACAATCCCCACACGCTCATCCACTACCGGAATATCGGTCGTAACTATGCCAATGGACGCGCGTTCTGCGTTGAGGCATACCAGAAGAACTCCGACGGCTCGTACACGCGCAGGGGACTTCCTTGCGTCTACACCCCGATATCGTAGAGGTCCTCACTCTGGGAAGCTCGTCCGAGGTTCGACGCTGTGATCGGCGGCCGACTGTCCGGATATACGAAGAGGCTCGACTGCTCCGTTGAACTGAGATCCGAGAGCGATGGTGGCCGGCCCTCTTTGAGGTGGCCACCCACGAGCCACCCATCCTGGCTCAGGAGCTCCGCGGAGCGAAGCACCTGAGGTGGATTGCTGCCGCGATCGAATCTGCATGTATCGCGCGAGGAGGGCCCCAGCCGGATCACTGACCGGTTGGGGGCCTCCTGTTGTGCCCGGCTCCCGTGCACAACGACCGGCTCGTCGGCATGCTGCACAACTGCCTCAAGAACAGCACGCTCTATGGCGAAGCTACCGCTTGGTCGCAACATGCCGAATCGACTGCTGCTTGACACCTATAGCTCCTGGGAATGTCTTTCTGCTCGATCCGTGACGCCGCTGCCCGCCGGAGACGGGGAAATCCTGGGTGTTATCCAGGACGCTTGCCGGAGGGCTTGCCGCCAGGGGGCCCGCTCGGCGACGTGGCGGCGCAGGAGCCGCGCCTGCCGCGGGAGGTTCCAGCTCACGGCACCGATGACATGGCCGTCGGCGCCGTACAGGGCGGCGAAGCGGCCGGTGGCGGGATCGTCGGTGACGATCTGGAACTGGGCGTCGGGGCTGGTCAGGCCGTAGGCTTGGATCCTCACGTCGTATTGGTCGGTCCAGAAATAGGGAACGGGCGCGAACGGGGTGTCTGCCCCCAGTAATGTCTTGGCGGCGGCGGTGGCCTGCTCGGTGGCGTTCATCCGATGCTCGACGCGCATGCGTCCGAGGTGAGGATGGTGCCAGGAGGCGACGTCGCCCGCGGCGACGACGCCGGGGACGGCCTGGCACGTGTGATCGCATTCCACACCGTCGTCCAGGGTCAGTCCGCTGTCGGCCAGCCAGCCGACTGAGGGCATCGCGCCGATGGCGACGACCACCAGGTCGGCCGGGACGTGGGCCCCGTCGTCCAGGTCCACGCCGGTGACCCGGCCGTCGCGGCCGGTCAGCGCGGTGACCGCGGTGCCGCAGCGGAGATGCACGCCTTGCCGGGTGTGCAGTTCGGCGCACCGCCGCGCCACGTCCTCGCCGAACTGGCGGATCATCGGCGCCGGCGACGGATCGACCAAGGTGACGTTCCTGCCGAACTCCCGGGCCACGGCGGCGACCTCCGAACCGAGGAAGCCGGCACCGACGATGACCACTGAGCCGGCGGTGAGCAGCCCTGCCCGCAGGGCGAGGGCGTCGTCGAGGGTGCGGAGCACATGTACGCCGCTGAGCTCGTGTCCGGAGGGCAGGCGACGCGGCGCGACCCCTGTGGCGATCACCAGCCCGTCGTAGGCCAGCACGCTGCCGTCCGAGAGGGTGACCTTGCGCGCCGCGGAATCGAGGGCCATGGCGGTAACGCCCAGCAGCCAGTCCGCGCCCAGGGTGGTGAGCGCGTCGTGGCGGCGCAGCGCCACGCGCTCGGCACCCCATGCGCCGCGCAAGATCTGTTTGGACAGCGGCGGCCGATCGTAGGGGGGCCGTCGCTCCTCGCCGACCAGGGTCAACGAACCGGCGAACCCGTGCCGGCGCAGGGTCTCGGCGGCGGTCAGACCGGCCGCCGAGGCCCCCACGACCACGATGCGGGACAGCCGGCTCACGACGTGGTCAGTCTGATCGCCAGGGCAGGGCAGATGCGTGCGGCCTCACGGACGTCGTCCTGCAGCCCAGGTTCCGGGTGGTCATGGAGCAGCAGGACGATGCCGTCAGTGTCGCGCTGGTCGAACACGCCGGGTGCGATGAGGACGCATTGCCCCGAACCGGTGCAGGCGTCCTGGTCGACGGTGACTTTCATGCGTTTCTCCTTCGGTGGTTACCAGGTGACGGGCAGTTCGCGAACGCCATAGAAGACCGCGTGGGGTTTGAACGTGAGGTCTTCCAGCGGTACGGCCAGCGCCAGCGTGGGGACGCGCCGGAAGAGGGTGCCGTAGACGACCTGGAGTTCCACGCGGGCCAGCGGCTGGCCCAGACACTGGTGGGCGCCATAGCCGAAGGCGACATGGTGGCGGGCCTTGCGGTGGACATCCAGCGCGTCGGGGTCGGGAAAGGCCGCCGGATCGCGGTTGGCGGTGCTCTTCACCGCGATGATGCCCTCGCCTTTGCGAATGAGCTGTCCGCCGATCACGATGTCGTCGCGGGCGACGCGGCGGGCTTCGGTGTGGGTGATGGACAGGTAGCGCAGGAGTTCCTCGACCGCGCCGGCCACCAGGGCGGGGTCGCCGCCGTCGCGGATCGCGCTGAGCTGTTCCGGGTGTGCCAGCAGCGCGGTCGTGCCCAGCGCGATCATGTTCGCGGTGGTGTCGTGCCCGGCCACCAGCAGGAGCTGACCCATCGTGGCGATCTCGCGCCGGGTCATCGTGCCGGTGCGATGGTGATCGACGGCCAGCCTGCTGAGGACGTCGTCGCCCGGCTCGGCGCTCCTCTCCTCCACCAGGTTCTCCAGGTAGACGTTCAGCTCCTCGCTGGCGGCCATGGCCTTGGCGGGATCGCTGGTGTCCATGACGAGCTCGCCGGCCACGCGCTGGAAGAAGGCGCGGTCGGCGTAGGGGACGCCGAGCAGTTCGCAGATCACCAGCGAGGGAACCGGAAGCGCGAACGCCTCCACCAGGTCGGCAGGGTTCGGGCCGGCCAGCAGGTCATCGATGAGGTCATCGACGATCCGCTGAATCGTGGGCCGGAGCACCTCCATCCTTTTGACCATGAAGTCGGCGGTCAGGCGACGCCGGTGGGCGGTGTGCTCCGGCGCGTCCATTTGCATCAGCGTTTTCATCTGCGCGTCGCGCGCCTTGCTCACCGCGTTGGTGTGCGGGAAACCGGGCTGGGCGACGTCGACGCTGACGCGCGGATCGGCGAGCAGCGCGCGCACGTCCGCATAGCGGGTGACCATCCACGCGGTGCTGCCGTCCCAGAGCCTCACGCGTGAAACCGGCGCCTGCTCGCTGCGCCGGCTCAGCTCCGGCGGCGGATCGAAAGGACAGCCCGCGGCACGGGGCATCGGGAACATCGGTGTCTCTGACAGGGCATCAGTCATGACATCTCCTTCACATCAAACGCGGTCGTGGTCGAGCTGGGGCAGGCGATCGAAAGTGCGCCCGGATGGCGGGACGTAACGGTCATGAGCCGGGCTGGTCGGCTGGTGCCGGATGGCTTGGGCGAGCCGCCGCGCGGGCGGTGACGGCGCCGGCCGCGCAGCTGATCGCGAAGCCGAACAGCAGGTATCGGGCCGAGTCGAGCACCGAGGCGCCGCCCAGGTTGACCAGGACACCGGCGACCGCGGTACCGAACGCGATGGACAGGCTCGTCACCGTGGCGATCGCGGCCGCCGCCCGCCCTCCTTCCTGCGGGTCCTGGGTGCTGGACATCACGGCCACCGACAGGTGCGGATAGGCCAGCCCGATGCCGGCACCGGCGATGAACAGCACCGGCACCCAGACAAGGACCAGCCAGAGCGGCGCGTCCTGTCGCTGCAGCAGCCCTTGTACGAGGAAGCCGAGCGCCAGCAGCAACGGGCCGGCGATGCGCAACCGGCGGATCGTGCGCTCCTCGACCGCCGACGAACTGACGAGCTGGGTCGCCGACCACCCCAGCGAGATGGCCGCGCCGAAGAACCCGGCCACGGCCGGGGTCAGCCCGCCCAGCCGCTGGCCGAACAGCGGCAGGAACGACTCCACCGCGACGCCGAAGGCCAGCAGCGCGAGCGTCAGGTACAGCCACTTCAGCGGCGAACCCGGCCGGTAGGTGGTGCGCGGGAAGACCCGCAGCTCACTGCGCCGCTCATGAGCGACGAAGCCGGCCACCAGCAGCAGCGCCACCGCGATGCCGGCCGCCATGGCCGCGGGGCCGGACAGCACCCCCGCCACGCTGACCGCGGCGGTGGCCGCCGTGACCAGCAGCAACGACACCACCGGGACCGGCGCCCGGGCTCCGCCGCGCTCGCCGCCCGGCAGGACCCGGGGCACGAGCACGCCGCACACCACCGCGATCACCGCCATCGTCACGAACGCCAGCCGCCACCCGCCGAACTGGGCGAACAGCCCACCGAGCGCAGGGCCGACGAAGTTGCCGACGCCGTACATCGCCGACATCAGCGCGTTGCCACGCGTCCACAACCGCCGCGGCAGGGCTGATCGGACGGCGGCGAAGCCCAGCCCGGACAGCAGCCCTGCCCCCAACCCCTGGACGGCGCGGCCGGCCAGCAGCACCGGCATCGCCGGGCTCACCGCGCACGCCAGCGAGCCCACCAGGAACACGGTGAAGCCGAGCAGGTAGGCGCCGACGTTCCCCCAACGGGCCAGGAGGCCGCTGACCAGCATCGTCGCGATCACCATCGCGACGAGATAGATCGTCATGTTCCACGCGTAGAAGCCGGCGCCGCCGATGTCGGCCACCGCGGTCGGCAGCAGACTCGAGGCCAGATAGATGTTGACCGCACCGACCAGCACCCCTGCGGCCAGCACGATCGCCGCGCCGGCATGCTCCGGGCCCAGCAGTTCACGCCACGAGGACGAGGCGGCGTTCACGCCGTCAAACCCATCCACTCGCAGGGCACGGCGCGCCTTGCGGGACCGGACCCACCCACCACGGCTCTGGAGCCCTCCGCCAGCCCGATCGGACGGTGGCGCAGCCGCAGGCCACAGGTCTCGACAGCAGGCTCCGCGCCGAGCTGCTCGTTGTCACAAACACTCATGACATCAAGGCTGTCGTTGAACGAGTCCCGGAGACTTTTCGTCTCCTGTCGGAGGGCAGCAAGCGGAAAGCCTCAAACCCGGGAGGAACCGTGTGCTGCGCCGGTCCGGACCGCCCTACCGGATGACCGCCGGAGGCCTCAGCGACGCGTAGATGGTCCCCTCGAGCACGATCATCAACCGGATCGACCACCTTGAGCGCAGGGGCCTGGTCACCCGTGAAACCGACCCCGGGTGACCGCCGCAGCGTGCTGATCGCCCTCACCGAACCCGACCGTCACCTCATCGACCAGGCCGTCGCCGACCACGTCAGCGCCGAAGCCGAAATCACTGGCGGCGCTGTCCCTGCCCGAGCAGGACCAGTTGGCCGCCCTCCTGCGCAAACTTCTGCTCAGCCACCCGGATGCCGCTCTCGCCGAGATCGATTGAGCGGGGATTTCTCTGGATTGCTTACGCGGCTGGCTCGCGGGCCGGCGTGGCCGCGGACAGCCGGCCGTGCTGCCGCAGCAGCAGCACCAGCGAGATCAACCGGTCGGCGCGCACGCGAGAACTTTGCCGAAATACACGACACAGGATGTCGTGATTTGTTTGGGAGGCTCATCACCGCGACGTCGCAGCTGGCGGCTGCCGAGCCGATGGCGTCCGTAATGTCGACAAATCGAATGGAGCTGATGTGGCAATGGAGCGAACGGCGGTCAACCCGTGGGCGTGGTCGGTGGAGCTGGGCTACCACCAGGGTGAGGTCGTCTCCGGGCACACCCGGACCCTGTACTGCGCCGGGCAGACCGCGATGAGCGGCGAAGGCAAGCCCCAGCATGCCGGTGACATGGCGGCGCAGCTGGCGCTGAGCCTCGACAACCTGGAGGCGGTGCTCGGCGAGGCCGGCATGTCCCTGGCGAATCTCGTCCGGCTCAACGTCTACACCACCGACGTCGATCGGCTCTTCGAGCACTACGGCGTGCTGGCGTCGCGGTTGGGCGCCGCCGGGGTGGCGCCGTCCACCACGATGCTCGGGGTGGCACGGCTGGCGATCCCCGACCTGATGGTCGAGCTTGAGGGGACCGCCGTCGCGTGATGCGACCTCGCCGCCTCCGGGAAGGCTGCCGGAGGCGGCACGAGCAGCAGGCAGGCGGGTGATTCCCGGTGCTCAGAATGGTGACGATCGGCGTCTACGGCTTCGACGGCGAATCCTTCCTGCAACGACTGCGGTACGCGGACGTCCGCCTGCTGCTCGACGTACGCCAGCGGCGCGGTGTCCGCGGACCCGAGTACGCCTGGGCGAACTCACGCCGGCTGCAGGCGGCCCTCGCCCAGGCCCGGATCGCTTACGAGCACCACCGCGAGCTCGCCCCGACCACCGAGTTACGCCGGCTCCAGTACGCCGAGGATGATCGCCAAGGGGTCGGCAAGCGCTCGCGCCGCGAACTCGCCGCCGAGTACACCCGCCGCTACACCACCGAGATCCTCGACCGCGCCGACCTCACGCCGATCGTGTCGGCGCTGCCGAGCAGCGGGACCGCAGCGCTGCTCTGTGTCGAGCGCGACCCTGAGGCCTGCCACCGCTCGTTGATCGCCCAGCGGCTTACCGGGCAGCACCACGTCACGATCGAGCACCTGCGCCCACTGGAGCACGGGTGATGGACGAGTTGGATGCCAGGCTGCACCGGATCGGGCAGCACCACTTCCGCGCGAAGTTCCGGCTACGTGGCCGGGATCGTGCGGTGGTCGACCTGCGCGGCATCGCAACCGTCCGCAGACACGCCGAGGAACTGGTCCGGCGCAGGCTGGCCCCGGCCGAACCGCGCAACGACGGGCGTCAGACGCCCTATCGCGGGCATCCCGTGTTCGTCGCGCAGCACGCCACCGCGACGTGCTGCCGTGCCTGTCTGGCGCGCTGGCACGACATCCCCGCCGGGCGTGCGCTCGACGACACCGAGCAAGGCTACGTCGTGGAAGCGATCTGCCGATGGATCGTGGGGCAGTACGCCCCCCACCGCCCACCGCCGTGACCGGGTCGAGGCGCCGTGTCCAGGTGCACGAACGCGCTCGCTCAAGGTTCTGTGCCCACGTTGGCGTCCACGCACCACGATCAGCGCGGTCAGCTCGCGCTGTGGTCAGGTAGTGGAGGAACGGGGCGCAAGAAGCGCCCCGCACACAAGAGAGGTACCCAAGTGTCACACACCATCGTCAGTCCCGCCGGGCTGCACGATTCGGCCCCGTTCGGCTACAGCCACACCGTCCCTGTCCCGGCCGGCACGGAGCTGGTGCCTGTCGCGGGCCGGCCCGGGGCCGCCATGAACCGGCGCGAGCACCAGACAGGTGGGTGATTTCCCGGTGCTCAGGATGGTGACAATCGGCTTCGACGGCGCCTACGGCTTCGGCGGCGAGTCCTCGTGAGCAGCTCGGTCCCCGCTGCGCCCACCGCTGCGCCGCTTGCGGTTCGCATGCGCCCGCGCTCGCTCGACGAGGTGGTCGGGCAGCAGCGCCTGCTGCGTCAGGGCTCGCCGCTGCGGGTGCTCGCCGCCGGCACCGAGGGCGGCGGAGGCGCGGTTTCGGTGATCCTGTGGGGGCCTCCCGGCACAGGGAAGACCACCCTGGCGCAGGTGATCGCCCACGCCGGCGGCCGCAACTTCGTCGAGCTGTCGGCGGTGACCGCGAGCATCAAAGATGTGCGCACGGTCATGGATCGGGCGCGGGGCGATCGGGATCTCTACGGCGTTTCGACGGTGCTGTTCCTCGACGAGATCCACCGCTTCACCAAGGCTCAGCAGGACGCGTTGCTGCCCGGCGTCGAGAACGGTTGGGTGACGCTCGTCGCGGCGACGACCGAGAACCCGTCGTTCTCGGTGATCAGCCCGCTGCTGTCGCGCTCGCTGCTGCTGACGCTGGAGCCGCTCACCGACGACGACCTGCGCACGCTGCTGCGGCGGGCGGTGGCGGATGCGCGCGGGCTCGGCGGCGGGGTGGAGCTCGCCGACGACGCGCTCGACGCGCTCGTGCAACTCGCCTCGGGCGACGCGCGGCGGGCGCTGACGGGGCTCGAGGCCGCCGCGGCGTCGGCGCTCGCCGGCGGTGACGCCGCGCAGAGCGGCGCAGCGTACGCCGACGGTGAGGAGGACGAGGGCAAGGGCAAGCCCGCGGTGACGGCCGAGATCGTGTCGGGCTCGATCGACCGCGCCCTGCTGCGTTACGACCGCGACGGCGACGAGCACCACGACGTGATCAGCGCGTTCATCAAGTCGCTGCGCGGCTCCGACCCCGACGCCGCGATCCACTACCTCGCCCGCATGATCGAGGCGGGCGAGGATCCGCGCTTCATCGCGCGCAGACTCATGGTCCACGCGGCTGAAGACGTGGGCATGGCCGACCCCCAGGCGCTGCAGGTCGCGGTCGCGGCGGCCGAGGCGGCGCAGCTGATCGGGCTGCCCGAGGCCAGGATCCCGCTCGCCGAGGCCACCATCTACATCGCGACCGCCCCCAAGTCCAACTCCGTCATCACCGCGATCGACGCGGCCATCGCCGACGTCAAACGCGGCAGTTTCGGCCTCGTGCCGAAGCACCTGCGCCACGCGCATAACCGGGGGGCCAAGCGGCTCGGTCACGGCGTCGGCTACAAATCCCCACACAACGATCCGCGAGGTGTGCTACCTCAGCAGCAGCACCTCCCCGACGAACTCGCGGACCGCGTCTACTACCAGCCCACCGACCACGGCAACGAGCGCGCCGTGGGCGAGCGCCTCGACAAGATTCGGCGGATCACGAGAGGAACGTGAATGTCGGTGGTGGCCCATGGGCGACTGATCGCCAGAGGACCTACGGGTCTGACCGCGCTTGACGTGGTGACACCTCGATGTGTGTGGCTCTACCAGGCGTACCTTTGGGATCTCCGGCGACCGGGCCATCGATCTCGGCCCCGGCGCCGGCCGCGAGGGCGGCCGGGTCGGTTACGCTCCCGCGTCGGATCGGCGCCTGCGGTCCATTCAGATCCGGACCGTTCCCCTGGGCTGCCAGTCCTACCTCGACCGCGACTATTGCTGAGTGAGCGCGAGTTTGACACCGAGTGCGGCGAAGGCGGCGCCGAAACCGCGCCGCATCCAGGTCAGCACCTTGGGCCGGGAAATCACGTGGTTCCTGACGGCGGCGGCGAACAGGCCGTACCCGGTGAAGACGACGAACGTCAGCAGCATGAACACGCCGCTCAGTTCCAGCATGCGGGCCAGCGCGGCGGGCTCGCCGGTGCTCACGAACTGCGGCAGGAACGCGAAGAAGAAGATCGACAGCTTGGGATTGAGTATGTTGATCAGCACCCCGTCGGCGATCACCTTGGCCGTCGGGCGCGGGGTGGACTCCTGGTCCACGCTCAGCGCGCCCCGCTCCCGCAGTGTGGACCAGGCCATGTAGAGCAGGTACGCCACGCCCGCGTACTTCAGCACCTGGAAGGCGACGGCGCTGGCGTGCAGCAGCGCCGCCAGGCCGGTGACGGCCGCCGCCATGTGCGGCACGATGCCGAGCGTGCAGCCGAACGCCGCCACGACGCTCGCCCGCCCGCCGCGCGACAGGCCGGCGGCCAGCGTGTAGAGCACGCCGGTGCCCGGGGTGACGACGATGACGAGTGAGGTCAGCAGGAACTCGATGCTCACGAGTGGGGGGTCCTCCTGGAGACGGGGGTGGTCCTTACACACCCAACCGCTTCCCTCCTTCTATGTCAATGCACGTTGGTTTTAGTATGTACGGGACCAAGCGTTGCTCCCTGCTAGGAAAACGATCACGTTGCGGCCCCCTTCCGCTTCGGTGCACAGGCGCAGGGACACCACACCCTCGCGTTTCTGCGGATGGCGCAGCACGTGATCGGCTCGTGCGATCACATCTGACCATGCACGCTACGGGCCGGGGCCGCTTGATCGGGGTGCCAGCGCGACGTCGCCCCCGGCGACGCGCCGATCCGCGCCATACACCTGGTGACCGCTGCACCGTCCGGGATGGCCACCACCATTGGCCCGCTGCGCGGCGCGCTGAAGCCGCCGGCGCCGGCCAGGTCCGTGCCGAAAACGGACAAGGTGGCCGCTGGCACGCCCGTCATCGTCCGTGTCAGCGGCCCGGCGCTCATTACCGCGACCGCCTGATCCCTCCGCCCTCGGATCGACGGCCGAAGTCCGTGGCGAGCCAGGTCGCGAGGTCCGCGGCTGGCCGGCCGCGGTCGCCGGACCCCGGTTCCCCCGCCTCCGGCTCCCACACGCGGTCGAGGCGGAACACCCGCCAGTCGCCGGCGTCGAGGTCGTGGGCGAGAACGTACCAGCGTCCGCGGGCGTAGAGGCACCGCACCGCCTCCACCCGCCGCCGGCTGACGGCCCCGTGCCGGTCGCGGTAGCCGAACCGCAGCACGAGGTCCTGGTCGGCCGCGCGGAGCAGCACCGCCAGGGTCGAGGGTTCCACGCCCGCGCGCTCGCCGCCGACGTTCTCGCTGCCCGCGGCGGCGGTGTCCAGGACGGTGCGCAGCCGCCGCGGGAGCACCTGCGACAGCTTGGCCAGCGCCCGGTGCGCGGCGTCGCCGGCGAGGATCCCCTCGACCATGCGCAGGGCCGCCACCAGAGCCACGACCTCGTCGTCCTGGAAGACCAGCGGCGGCATCCGATGCCCCGGGCGCAGCGCGTAGTGGCCTCCCGGCCCGGGCCGGCTCTCGATGGCGTAGCCGAGGCTCTGCAGGCGGGCCACGTCGCGACGCACGGTGCGGGTGCTGACCTCGAGACGCCCGGCGAGATCGGAAGCCGACCAGCTCGGCCGGGCGGCCAGCAACTCCAGCAGCCGGAGGGTCCGTCCGGCGGGATCGCCGTCGGCAGGGGCGAAGTCGGTCATGGCTCCAGTGTCACCACAATCGCGGACAGGATCCGGCCACATCTATCCGTACGGTGGACGTCATGGAGATCGCTATCACAGCACCGTCCGGCAACGTCGGCCGCTTCCTGGTCGGTCACCTGGTCCGCGCCGGTGTCCGTCCGCGGCTGCTGAGCCGCCACCCCGAGCAGCTCCGCACGACCTGGGGCGACCTCGTCGACGCCCGCGAGGTAGACCTGCGGGACGCCGCGGCCGTCACCGAGGCGACCCGCGGCGTCGACGCGCTGTTCCTGGTCGTGCCGCCCGGCGAGGCCGACGATCCCGTCGCGGCGTACGCCGAGATCGGCGACATCGTCGCCGCCGCGGTCGCCGAGAACCGCATCCCCCGCACCGTCCTGCAGAGCAGCGTCGGAGCGGAGCTCCGCGAGGGCGCCGGTGAGATCGACGGGCTGGCCCGCGTCGAGGAGGCGCTGGACCGGGTCGTCGCCAAGGACGCCGGCCTCGCCGTCACCCATCTGCGGTGCGGCTACTTCTTCAGCAACCTGCTGTTCGAGCTCGACGGCATCCGCTCGGGCACCGTGGCCGTGCTCCTGCCCACCGGCGAGCCGTTCGCCTGGGTCGCTCCGGCGGACATCGCCGCGGTTGCCGCGTCCCTGCTGCTGCGCGCCGACTGGTCAGGACGCCGCGTGCAGGCCGTACACGGACCACAGGACCTGTCCTGGGACGACGTCCTGGCCGTGGTCGGAGACGTCCTGGGCCGCACGGTCACCGCCCACCGCGTCGCCGACGACGACATGCGCGCCACGCTGGCAGGCGCCGGCATGTCCCCGGCGCAGGTCGAGGCCATCATGGGCATGTCGACCGGACTGCGCGACGGATTCGTCCCCGAGCAGCCGCGGACCCCCGTGACCACGACCGACACGACGCTCGGAGCCTGGGCCTGGGCTGAACTCCGTCCCGCCCTCGAGGCGACCGGGTGACGCGTGCCCGACCTGCGACGACCACCGCCTGGTGACTTCACAGCCACAACCGCAAGCACGTGCTCGCTTGCACGACCCCTGCCCGAAGCGGCGAGCCAGACGGCCGGGCAGGGCCGCGTATCTGCACTTCGAAGGGGGCGGCTATGTTGGCCATATGGCGTCTGACTTCGAGACGCAGTTGCGCGTGACCCGGCCGCGGTTGGCGGTGCCCGCCGCGCCGCGCGATCACGCGCACATCGACACCGACACGGTGATCGCCTTGGCATGCGCCGAACTCCCCAGGGTCTCCCACCAGGCGGTGTACGACGTACTGCGTCCGCTGACCAACGCCGGAACTGCGCCGTCGGCCACACCTCCTGTCTCACCGCAGCGGATGACCAGGGCTTCGTGGTCGACGAGCCGGAGGTCGTCTAGAGGTCGTCTATTGGGGCACCTACTCCGACTGTACGACTAGACGCATTAGCCAGTGATCCAGAAGTTCGGAGGAAGTAGATGAGCGACACCCAGGACAACGCCCACTCCAGCGCGCAGGGCGTGGATCGGAAGGCGGCGGCCGGCTACTCGCTCGCGCATGACTCCGTGACCGCGCATGGCAGCGAGAGCGAGAACCCGGCGATCGACTCGCCGACTCCGAGGACCGGCGGTCGTCCGCGCACGAACCGGGACTGGTGGCCCAACCAACTCGACCTCTCGGTGTTGCGCGCGCACTCGTCCAAGGGCAACCCGCTGGCAGATGGCTTCAGCTACGCCAAGGAGTTCGAGAAGCTCGACGTCGAAGCCCTCAAGCAGGACATCGTCGAGGTGCTCACCACCTCGCAGGACTGGTGGCCGGCCGACTTCGGCCACTACGGCGGTCTCATGATCCGGATGAGCTGGCACGCCGCGGGCACCTACCGCATCCACGACGGTCGCGGCGGGGCCGGCGATGGCGCCCAGCGTTTCGCCCCGCTCAACAGCTGGCCCGACAACGCCAACCTCGACAAGGCCCGCCGGTTGCTGTGGCCGGTCAAGCAGAAGTACGGCCAGCAGATCTCGTGGGCCGACCTGCTCGTTCTCGCAGGCAACGTCGCTCTGGAGTCGATGGGTTTCAAGACCTTCGGCTTCGGCTTCGGCCGCGAGGACGTCTGGGAGCCAGAGGAGATCTTCTGGGGTCCGGAGGACGCCTGGCTCGGTGATGAGCGCTACGTCACCGACACCGAGATGGTGCCGAACTTCGGCGCGACCGAGATGGGGCTCATCTACGTCAACCCGGAGGGCCCACGCGGCAACGCGAACCCGGCTGCGGCGGCGCATTTCATCCGCGAGACCTTCGGACGGATGGCGATGAACGACGAGGAGACTGTCGCTCTCATTGCCGGCGGCCACACGTTCGGCAAGACCCACGGCGCCGGCATCGCGGACGATCACGTGGGGCCGGAGCCCGAGGCCGCGCCGCTGGAGGCGCAGGGTCTGGGCTGGCTGAGCAGCCACGGCACCGGCAAGGGCGGTGACACGATCACCAGCGGTCTCGAGGTGACGTGGACGGACCGGCCGACGCAGTGGAGCAACCGTTTCTTCGAGATCCTCTTCGGCCACGAGTGGGAGCTCACCACGAGCCCCGGCGGGGCGAAGCAGTGGGTCGCGAAGGACGCCGAGGCGATCATTCCGGACGCCCACGACCCGTCGAAGAAGCACAAGCCGACGATGCTCACGACCGACCTGGCGCTGCGCGTCGACCCGACGTACCAGAAGATCTCCCTCCGCTTCCTGGAGAACCCCGACGAGTTCGCGTTGGCCTTCGCCAAGGCCTGGTACAAGCTGTTGCACCGCGACATGGGTCCGGTCAGCCGCTTCCTCGGACCGTGGGTCGCCGAGCCCCAGCTGTGGCAGGACCCGGTGCCGGCCGTCGACCACGAACTCGTGGGTGACGCCGACGTCGCTTCCCTCAAGGCGAAGGTCCTGGAGTCCGGCCTTACGACCGCTCAACTGGTCTCCACCGCTTGGGCCTCCGCCGCGAGCTTCCGGTCCACCGACAAGCGCGGCGGCGCCAACGGCGCCCGGCTCCGCCTCGAGCCGCAGCGCAGCTGGGAGGTCAACCAGCCCGAGCAACTCACGACGGTCCTGGACACCCTCGAGGGCATCCGGCGCGAGTTCAACGAGGCCGGCGGCGCGAAGATCTCGCTCGCCGACCTGATCGTGCTGGCCGGTTCGGCCGCCGTCGAGAAGGCAGCACGCGAGGCCGGCATGGCAGTGACAGTGCCGTTCCGGCCGGGCCGCACCGACGCCACTCAGGACCAGACCGACGTCGAGTCCTTCCGGGTCCTCGAACCGAGGGCCGACGGGTTCCGCAACTACCTGCGTTCCGGCGAGAAGACCCAACCGGAGGTGCTGCTCGTCGATCGTGCCTACATGCTCAACCTGACCCCGCCCGAAATGACCGTCCTGATCGGCGGCCTGCGTTCCCTCGGAGCCAACTTCGGCGGTATCCAGCACGGCGTCCTCACCGACCGGCCCGGCGTGCTCACCAACGACTTCTTCACCAACCTGCTCTCCCCGGGCGCCCGGTGGAAGGCATCAGACTCCGAGGAGTATGTGTACGAGATCCGCGACGTGGCCACCGATGAGGTGAAGTGGACCGCCACCGCGGTCGACCTCATCTTCGGCTCCAACTCCCAGCTACGAGCCCTCGCGGAGGTCTACGCCAGCCAGGACGCCCGCGACAAGTTCGTGACCGACTTCGTTGCAGCCTGGGCCAAGGTCATGGAACTCGACCGGTTCGACCTCGCCTGACCTGTCTCCACCTGACGAGCCCGGTCGGGCCCTGCGGCTCACGCGTGATGAGGCCTTGTAAGCCGCAGGCGGAGCGCCAGTTCTGGCGCGCCCGCAAACGCAGCGCTCCCTCTCCCGCATGCGGGCCTGCGGGGGAGGGAGAACGCGGTCGTGACGCGCCGGATGGGGTGGCTCGCTCAGCGAGAGCCGCCGGTCGACGATGCCCGGGGCGGTCGGTTGGGGCGTCGGCCTCCCAGGTGATCGCGGGGTGATACGGGGCGGCATCGGTGACGGCGCTTCGTGGCCGCAAGAAGCGCTCTCGAGCAGCCGCGGGGTGGCCGGAGTGCCGAAAGTGGCGATGCGGAGATGACATCATCGGGGGATGTTGCGTCGATACGTTGCCGGCATCGGAGTAATGATCGGGGTGATGTCCGGTTGCTCCGAGGCGCCGTACCAGCTGCCTGACCGCAACACGCCAGCTGTGCAGGCTGAGGAGAAACGCCTCGCCGCGCGCCTGCCGGACAAATTGCTTTGGGCCCCGGGCACCTGCAAGGTCCGGCTACTCGGCAAAGAGGACTCTTCGTCGTTTGCCTGGGCGGCCTGCGAGATCACGCCGACGGCCGACGCTCCATCGGGCGGCGTCTCCATGCCGGTCCGAGTGGACGGAGATCAGGTTAGGAAACCTGCCGACGGTGAGGGCTATGCAGATAGTGTCAAGCATCTGTTCCCGCACGGTCTGGCAGACATGGTGCTCCACGAGGCTGACCGGCTGCGCCCGTAGCTCACGCAGCGTCAGCTCTGCCCCGGAAGATCGTCAAGATCCTCGCCGTCGCCGCCGAGATCGCCCGATTGTCGGCCCCTCCGCGGCCGATGCCAGATCCAGCGCGGGCTCACGTCCTCCGCAGCCAGAGCGTGTGCGCGGCCCAGGCTGTCGCGGCGCCCACCGCGTACCAGAAGAGGTCGGGCGGGTTGAACGTGCTGCCCAGCAGCGGTCGCAGCATGGCCGGGATCTCGCCGAGCTGGGCGAACTCGATCATCCAGCTCGCGCCGGCCGCCAGCGCCGCCGCCACCCAGGGTTTCACTTTGGGGAGGATCAGCGCCACGAGCGTGTAGATCAGTACGGTGTAGAGGGCGTCGCCCGCGTACTTCGACACGGGGCCGTCGAACAACGCGCGCACCCCCAGCCCGGCCGCAATTGTCAGGGCGGCTGCGATGAGAACGGGCAGGCGGGACATCAGATCACGTTAGCGCCCAGAGTGATGGCGGGACACCTCCGCTCGTCCGCTCAGGTGACACCCACCATCTCCGCTATGCCGGGCCGGCGCATAGGCGCGCTGCCGCCCCTGCGGGTCGCTGCGGTTCAGCTCGTGCCCCGGTCGACCGGTTGGAGCGAGCCATGGCGGACCTGGCCCGGTGGCGCGGCCATCGGGTGTTAGCGGCGACGGCGCTGTCCTGCGTGCCGGGGGCTAATCAGCTGAGGGGATGCGGGACATCATGCGCTCCATGCCGTTGACCCAGTTGCCGCGCAGGGCCTGCGCGGCCTTGGGGAGGTCTCCGGCGATGAGCAGCTCGGCCACCAGGCGGTGCTCGGTCGCCTCCCGCTCCAGCGGGGTGTCGTCGCCCGCCAGCAGGTGGGCGTAGCGCCGCATGCCCGCCTTGACGCTGGTGATGAGGTCGAGCAGGCGCTCGTTGCGGCAGCCGCTCAGCAGCAGGTCGTGCCACTCGTCGTCGTGACGCTCTATCTCCTGCTGCTCCGCGATCCGGTCGGGGAACTCCTGGGCCATCGTCAGCAGCTGGGGGGCGATGCGGCGCAGGTGGGCGGGGTCGGAGCAGTCGAGTGCGAGCGACTCCAGCGCCGCGACGATCTCGCACAGCTCCCGGAACTCCTTGCGGCTCACCGGCGCGAACCTGAAGCCGCGGCCCTGGCTGCTCTCCAGCACGCCCTCGCCCGCGAGGGTGATGAGCGCCTCGCGCAGGGGGGTGCGGCTGACGCCCAGCTCCGCGGCGAGCGCGGCCTCGTTGATGTCGGTGCCCGCGGCGAAGTCGCCCCGGTCAAGCCTGGTCAGCAGCTCTTCCCTGATCTGCTCGCGCAGCGGTCGCCGCTCGATGGGCATGACGCTCCTTCGGTTTCCGGCCGGGCCAAGCTTACCGCTTGACGCGATACAAAATACTGCACTATGAATTCTGAATACAAAATATCACGAGAAGGGAGCGGGAGTGAGCCTGACCCGCGTGCCCGGGCTGCTGTTCGGCGGCGACTACAACCCCGAGCAGTGGCCCGAGGAGGTCTGGGCCGAGGACATGCGGCTCATGGCCGAGGCCGGGGTGACCATGGTCACCGTCGCGGTCTTCTCGTGGTCGCGGCTGGAGCCGCGGCCCGGCGCGTACGACTTCGGCTGGCTCGACCGCGTCCTGGACCTGCTGCACGAGCACGGCATCGCGGCCGATCTCGCCACCGCGACCGCGACCCCGACGCCGTGGCTGGTCCGCGAGCACCCGGAGGTCATGCCGGTCGACGCGCAGGGGGTGAGGCTGGAGTTCGGCTCGCGCCAGGGCTACTGCCCCAGCTCGCCGGTCTTCCGTGAGCACGCCGTGCGGCTGGCCACTGCCATGGCCGAGCGGTACGGCGGCCACCCCGCCCTGGCCATGTGGCACGTCGGCAACGAGTACGCCGACCATACGCTGGAGTGCTTCTGCCCGGAGTCGGCACGGCACTTCCGCGCCTGGCTGGAGGCCCGCCACGGCACGATCGAGTCGCTGAACTCCGCCTGGGGCACGTCCTGCTGGGGCCAGCACTACACCGCGTTCGGCCAGATCGAGCCGCCGCGCAGGGCGCCAGGCCCGATCAACCCGGCCCAGCTCCTCGACTGGCGCCGTTTCTGCAGCGACGCGCTCCTGGAGCTGTTCTCCGCCGAGCGCGACGTGCTGCGCGTGATGACCCCGGACGTTCCCGTCACCACCAACTTCATGAGCATCCTGCACGGCCTCGACTACTGGGCGTGGGCCGCGGCCGAGGACCTGGTGAGCGACGATGCCTATCCCGACCCGGCCGACCCGCAGTCGCACGTGGCGGTCGCGCTCAGCTACGACCTGATGCGCTCGCTCAAACGGCGCCCCTGGCTGCTGCTGGAGTCGGCGCCGTCGGCGGTGTCATGGCGCGAGGTGAACGTCCCCAAACCGCCCGGCATGATGCGGCTGCACAGCCTTCAGGCGGTGGCCCACGGCGCCGACGGCGTGCTGTTCTTCCAGTGGCGCCAGGCCAAGTACGGCCCGGAGAAGTTCCACTCGGCTCTCCTCCCGCACGGCGGCACGCGCACGCGCGGCTGGCGGGACACCCTGCGCCTCGGCTCCGACCTGCGGCGGCTCGCGGAGGTCGCGGGCACGGACACGCGGGCCGAGGTGGCGCTCGTGCTCGGCTGGGACAGCTGGTGGGGCCTGGAGGCGCCGGAGTCGATGCCGTCCAACCGGCTCAAGCTCAAGGACCTGCTGCTCGCCTGGTACGCGCCGCTGCACGCCCGCGGCATCACGGTCGATCTCGCGCCGCCGGACCGCGACCTGTCCAGCTACCGCGTGGTGATCGTGCCGAACCTCTACCTGTGCACACCCGAGCAGGCAGGGCGGCTCGCGTCGGTGACCGGCGAGCTGGTGGTCGGCCCGTTCAGCGGCGTCGTGGACACCGCCGACCGCGTCCACGACGGCGGCGCGCCCGGCCCGCTGCGCGACCTGCTCGGCGTCGCGATCGACGAGTTCTGGCCGCTCACCGACGGGGCGACCCAGCGGGTGCGGTACGCGGGCGGCGCCACCGGCGTGGCCAGGACCTGGACGGAGTGGGTGCGCCTCGACGGCGACGACCCCGCGGCGGTGCTCGCCACGTACGAGGGCGGCGACCTCCACGGCCTGCCTGCGATCACCCGCAAGGGGAACGTCACCTACGTCAGCTGCCTGCTCGACGACGTGACGCCCGTGCTCGACCGGGTGCTCGGCGGCGTCGCGGCCGTCGAGGCGCCCGCGGGCGTGGAGGCGGTCCGCCGCGGGCGCCACCTCTTCCTGCTCAACCACACGACCACCCCGCAGCGGGTCACCCTGCCGCACCCCGGCACGGACCTGCTCACCCAGACCCGCCTGCGCGGCGACATCGAGCTCGCCCCGCGCGACGCCGTAGTGCTCAGGACTGAAGGAGACACGTGACGCACCCATACATCCCGAACGCCGAACCCGGCGTGCGGGCCGAGATGCTCGCCGCGATCGGCGCGTCGAGCGTCGAGGACTTCTACGCCGACATTCCCGCGGAACTGCGCCTGGCCCGGCCACTCGATCTGCCCGCGCCGTTCACGGCGGAACACGACCTGGTACGCCACATGAAGGGCCTGCTTGACCGCGTCACCGACACGGAGCAGGCGCTGAGCTTCCTCGGCCACGGCTGCTACCCGCACCACGTCCCGGCCGTGTGCGACGAGGTGAACGCGAGGAGCGAGTTCCTCACCGCGTACGCGGGCGAGCCGTACGAGGACCATGGCCGCTTCCAGGCCCTGTTCGAGTACGTCAGCATGATGGGCGAGCTGCTGGAGATGGACGTCGTCAACGTCCCGACCTACGACGGCTTCCAGGCGGCCGGCACCGCCCTGCGCATGGCGTGCCGCTACACCAAGCGCTCGAAGGTCTGCGTCAGCGCCGCCATCAGCGCCGACAAACTGAGCAAGCTGCGCGACTTCCTCGCCCCGGACATCGAGATAGTCCTGGCCCCGGTGGGGGAGGGCGGCGAGATCACGGTCGAGGCGTTCGATGACTCCTACGCCGCGATCTACCTGGAGACCCCGAACGTCTACGGCGTCGTCGAGACCCGCGGTCGCGAGCTGGCCGGCCTGGCCCACGCGCACGGCGCGCTGCTCGTGGCCGGCGCCGACCCGATCTCCCTCGGCGTGCTCGCCCCGCCCGCCTCCTACGGCGCGGACATCGCCTGCGGCGACATCCAGTCGCTCGGCATGCACCAGAGCTACGGCGGCGGCCACGCCGGCTACATCGCCACCCATGACCACGAGCCGCTGGTCGCGGAGTTCCCGTCCCGGCTGTTCGGCATCGCGCCGACAAAGGTGCCCGGCGAGTACGGCTTCGGCGACGTCTACTACGACCGCACCTCCTTCGCGCACCGCGAGGAGGGCAAGGAGTGGGTCGGTACCGCCGCCGCCCTCTGGGGCATCACGGCCGGGGTCTACCTGGCGCTCATGGGCCCGCAGGGCATGCGCGATCTGGGCGAGACGATCCTGGCCCGCACCCGCTACGCCATGGACGCCCTGGCCGCGTCGGTCACGGTGCTGCACCGCGACGCGATCCACTTCCGCGAGTTCGCCATCGAGGTGCCCTCCAGCGCGGCCCTGCTCGACGGGCTGCGCGAATGCGGCATCTACGGCGGCGTCGCGCTCGACGACCGCACGGTCCTGGTCTGTGTGACCGAACGCCACTCCATCGCCGACATCGACCGGCTCGCCGCAGCCGTACAGGAGACGCTGTGAACACCACGGAGTCCTTCGCCGAGCTCCCCGTCGCGCCGAAGCCGCCGCTGCGCCGCTTCCACCAGGCGCGCTGGGACGAGCCGATCATCTTCGAGTTGTCCGCGCCCGGTCGCCGCGGCGTCGCCGTGCCCGAGCCCGGCGCGCCCCGCGTCGAGCTGCCCGACTCCGTTAGCCGCGCGCAGCCGCCGAAGCTGCCCGAGATGTCCCAGCTGCACGTGCTGCGGCACTACCTGCGGCTGTCGCAGGAGAACCTGGGCGTCGACCTCAACATCGACGTCGGGCAGGGCACCTGCACGATGAAGTACAGCCCCAAGGTCAACGACAGGTTCGCCGCCGCCATCGCCGAGCTGCACCCGCTCCAGCACGAGGACACCGTTCAGGGCGTGCTGGAGATCTACTGGCGGCTCGAACGCATGCTGGCGGAGATCTCCGGCATGGCGCGGGTCTCGCTCCAGCCGGGCTCCGGGTCGGCGGCCATCTACGCCAACATCGCCATGATCCGCGCCTACCACGCGGCCCGCGGCGAGGCACGCCGTGACCAGGTGATCACCACGATGTTCTCCCACCCGTCGAACGCGGCCTGCGCCAAGACCGCGGGCTACGAGGTCATCACCCTGATGCCGGACGCCGACGGCCTGCCCGACATCGAGGCGCTGCGCGCGGCCGTCGGCCCGCGCACCGCCGCACTGATGATCACCAACCCGGAGGACACCGGCATCTTCAACCCCCGGATCAGGGAGTTCGTGGACCTGGTGCACGAGGCGGGCGGCCTGGCCTGCTACGACCAGGCGAACGCCAACGGCATCCTCGGCATCACCCGCGCCCGCGACGCCGGATTCGACCTGTGCCACTTCAACCTGCACAAGACGTTCTCCACGCCGCACGCCTGCGGCGGCCCCGCGGCCGGGGCGTGCGGCGTCTCCGAGGACCTGGCGCCGTTCCTGCCCGGCCCGGTCGTCGCCTTCGACGGCGAGTCCTACCGCCTGGAGACGCCGCCCGCCTCCATCGGCAAGGTGCGGCCGTTCCTCGGCGTCACCCCGAACATCGTGCGCGCCTACGCCTGGATCATGGCGCTCGGGGCCGAGGGCCTGCGGCAGGTCGCCGAGACGGCCGTGCTCAACAACAACTACCTGATGCACAAGATCCTGCAGATCCCGGGCGCGTCCGCGCCGTGGGACAGGCGCAGGGTCGAGCAGGTGCGCTACTCGTGGCAGGAGCTGTCGGAGCAGACCGGGGTGCACTCGGAGGAGATCGGCGTCAGAGCGGCCGACTTCGGGGTGCACTACTGGACCAGCCACCACCCGTACGTGGTGCCCGAACCGTTCACGCTGGAGCCCACGGAGTCGTACTCGAAGGAGGACCTCGACGAGTACGCGCTCATCCTGGCGCACGTGGCCGAAGAGGCGCGGCGCGATCCCGAGTTCGTCAAGGGCGCGCCGTACAACCAGACCGTCCACAAGATCGACATGACGTCGCTCGACGACCCCAAGGAGTGGGCGCCCACCTGGCGCGCCTACGTCCGCAAGCATCTGTCATGACGGGCGCGGCGGTGGTCGGGCTGGTCGTCAACCCGGTCGCCGGTCTCGGCGGCGCGGCCGGGCTCAAAGGCAGCGACGGCGTGGAGGTGCAGCGCGCGGCCCTGGCCAGGGGCGCGACGCCCCTGGCCGGCGAGCGGGCGGCGCGTGCCGTCCGCACGCTGATGGCCCGCCGTCCCGGGACCCGGGTCCGCACGGTGCCGGGCCGGATGGGCGAGGACAGCGTACGCGACTCCGGGGCTCCGTACGACCTGGTCAGGCCGCCGTCCGCGTCCTCCAAGGCGTCTTCCGGCGGTTCCGCAGGGACGAGCGCGGAGGACACGCGGCGCGCCGTGGCCGCCCTGGCCGGGGTGGACCTGCTGCTGTTCGCGGGCGGCGACGGGACGGCGCGCGACGTGCTCGACGCGGTCCGCGCGCTCGGCGGCCACGCGCCGCCCGTGCTGGGCGTGCCGGCCGGGGTGAAGGTCTACTCCGGCTGCTTCGCCATCAGTCCGGCCGCCGCCGGATTCGTCGCGGCGGAGTTCGACCCGGCGCGCACGGCCGAGGCCGAGGTGGTGGATCTCGACGAGGACGCCTACCGCCGCGGCCTGGTCAGCCCCCGGCTGTACGGCAGCCTGCGCGTCCCCGCCGCCCGCGCCGCGTTGTCGGGGCGCAAGGCCGGATCGTCAGCCGTGGCGCCCGCCACCGCCGAGGGCGTCGCACAGGAGGTCGTGGCCAGGATGCGGCCCGGCGTCCGTTACGTCCTCGGGCCTGGCGCCACCACGCGGGCCGTCGGCCGCGCGCTGGGCCTCGCCACCACGCTGCTCGGCGTGGACGTGGTCGAACGCGCCCCGGAGGGCGGCCGGCTGGTGGCGGCGGACGTCGCGGAGACCGAGCTGTTCGGCCTGGTCAGCGGCAAGGAGTCGATGCTGGTTCTGTCGGTCATCGGCGGGCAGGGGTTCGTGCTGGGGCGCGGGAACCAGCAGGTGTCGCCCAGGGTGCTCGACGCGGTGCTCCATGGGGGCCGCTCAGGCCCGGGTGGGCGGCTGCTCGTCCTGGCCACCCAGCAGAAGCTCGCGTCGCTGAAGGGACGGCCGCTGCTGGCCGACAGCGGCGACGAGGATTTCGACAAGAAGCTCGGCGGGCACGTCCAGGTGATCACTGGATACCGCGAAAGCACGATTTATCGCATTTGTGCGGCAAGTGAGGAGTTCAGCGGATGAAGACGCTCGACGGCAAGGTCGCGATCGTCACGGGCGGCGCCTCGGGCATCGGGCGGGCCACCGCCCTGCTCTTCGCCAGGGAAGGCGCCCGGGTGGTGGTCGCCGACATCGACGCGGCCGGCGCGGACGCCACCGTGGCGCAGATCGCCGCGGAGGCGGGAGAGGCGACCGCTGTGGCGGTGCGGGCCGACGTCTCCGACCCCGAGGACTGCCGGCGCGTCGTCGGCGCCGCCGTCGAGACCTTCGGCGGCCTGCACGTCCTGTTCAACAATGCGGGCATCATCCGCCGCACCACCGCGCTCGACCTCGACGTCGAGGAGTGGGACCGGGTCATGGCGGTCAACGTCCGTTCGGTGTTCCTCATGTGCAAGCACGCCATCCCAGCCATGACCGAGGGCGGCTCGATCGTGAACACGGGGTCGGGATGGGGCCTCAAGGGCGGCGGCAACGCCATCTCGTACTGCGCCTCCAAGGCTGCCGTGGTCAACATGACCCGCGCACTCGCCATCGACCATGCCAAGGCCGGCATCCGCGTCAACTCCGTCAACCCCGGCGACACCGACACGCCCATGCTGCGCGACGAGGCCCGCCAGCTCGGCGAGGACTGGGCCGCCTTCCAGTCCGACGCGGCAGACCGGCCGATGGGTCGCGCGGGCACCCCGGACGAGATCGCCCAGGCTGTGCTCTTCCTGGCCAGTGACGCGGCCAGCTACATCACCGGGTCCGCCCTCGTCGTCGACGGCGGCGGGCTCGCCTGACCCACACCCCCCACGCAACCCCCGAAGGAGCCGACCATGAACCGTGCCCTGGCAGTCCTGGGCATCCTCGCCGTCGCGACGACCGCGTGCAGCGGCAGCGGCGGCGGGAACGTCCCAGGAATGAGCAGCGGATCCGGCCAGGTCACCATCCGCTGGTCCACCTGGGGATCGGCCGAGGACATCAAGCTCTACGAGAAGTTCACCGAGGACTTCGCGAAGCGCCATCCCGACATCAAGCTCAAGCTGGAGCCGGTCGCCAAGTACGAGGACTACCACCCCAAGCTGCTCGCCCAGCTCACCAGCAAGACCGCCCCCGACGTGTTCTTCGTGGGCGACGACAACATCGGCAAGTTCGTCTCCGCCGGGGTGCTCACCCCGCTCAACGACAAGCTGGCCGGTCCTTCCTCCAAGAGCAAGCCCGAGGACTTCTTCGAAGGTATCTACGGCGGCGCCAGGAAGGACGGCCAGATCTACGGCGTCCCCAACGACACCAACCCCGAGGTGCTCTGGTTCGACAAGAAGGCGCTCAAGGACGCCGGGATCACCGAGGACCCCGCCGCGCTCAACGAGGCCGGACGGTGGACCATGGCCACGTACCTCGACATGAACGCCAAGCTCAAGGCGGCGGGCAAGGCCGGGTCGATCTTCTGGAACTGGTACGGCTCCACGTACTCCATGATCAACGGCTTCGGCGGGAAGGTCTGGGACGGCGGGAAGTTCGTCGCCACCACCGACCCCAAGGCACGCGAGGCCCTGCAGGCTCTGGCCAAGGGCTACCAGGACAAGACCTTCCTCAGCGCCGACCTGCTGCCCGACAGCAACGGCCCGAGCACGCAGTTCCTCAAGCACAAGGCCGGCTTCTACGCCGGAGGCCGGTGGATGATCGACTCACTGAAGAAGGGCGGCGAGCTGGCGGACTACGACATCGTGCCGTTCCCCTCGCAGACCGGCCGGCCCATGCCCGGCGCGGTGGCCGCCTCCTATCTGGCGCTCAACAAGGACACCAAGCTGCCCGAGCAGGCGTTCGCCTTCCTCACCGAGTTCGTCAGCAAGGAGGGCCAGCTCATCAGGCTCAAGGGCGGCGGCGCCGTGCCGTCCGTCAAGGGCGCCGAGCAGATCGTGCTCGCCGACGGCTACCCCGCCCACGCCCAGACCTTCCTCGACGTGCGCGACACCGGCTTCGCGAACTACCCCGAGGAGGTCGCCGTGCCCGGCCTCACCGCCGACATCAACGAGCACCTGATGAAGGTGTGGACCGGCAAGGTCGGCTTCGACGAGGGCATGACCCAGCTCCAGAAGCTCGTCGACGGCAAGCTGCGCTAGCCGTGACCGCCCTCACGCGGGCCCGCCCCCGCACGATCCACCGCGCGCGGCCCGTCCGCAACCGCGACGGCTGGTGGGCCGCGTTCTTCCTCGCGCCGCAGGTCGCCGCGCTGCTGGTGTTCCTCGTCTTCCCGCTCGGCTTCGCCGTCGTGCTGGCGTTCATGCGCTGGGACGGGCTCGGGCAGAAGGAATGGGCCGGCTTCGACAACTTCGCCGCCCAACTGTCCGATCCCGAATTCGGGCTGGCGGTATGGAACACGGTCAAGCTGGCGCTGCTGACCGTGCCCTTCGGGCTCGGCCTCGCGCTGCTCATCGCCGTCGCGCTGAACAACGTCAAGGGCAGCGGCTGCTACCGGGTGCTGTACTTCCTCCCGGTGGTCACCAGCTCGGTCGCCGTCGCGCTGATGTGGCAGATCATCCTGGCCGGCAACGACTACGGCGTCCTGAACTCGTCGCTGAAGCGCTGGTTCGGCATCACCGCGCCTGACTGGCTCGGCGACCCCGGCTGGGTGATCGTGGCCATCGCCGTCGTGACGATCTGGTCGTCGCTCGGCCTCAACGTGGTGATCTTCCTGGCCGGGCTCCAGACGATCCCGCCTCAGATCGTCGAGGCCGCGCGCATGGACGGCGCGGGCAGCCTGCGCATCTTCCGCTCGGTCACGCTGCCGCTGCTCTCGCCGACGATCTTCTTCTCCACCGTCGTCGCGGTGATCAGCTCGTTCCAGGCCTTCGACCAGATCTACGTGCTGGTGGACCCCGAGGACAACGAGGGCGCGAGGACGATCGTCTACCAGGTCTACGAGCTGGGCTTCAAGGACTTCCAGTTCGGCATGAGCAGCGCCGCCGCGCTCATCCTCCTGGTCCTGACGCTGCTCGTGACGCTCGTCCAGTTCGCGGCGCAAAAGCGCCTCGTCCACTACGACTCGTGAGGGGGGCGGCATGCGACCCAGGCAGGTAGCCCTGCACGCCGGGCTCACTCTCGGCGGGCTGGCGATGCTCTTCCCGTTCGTCTGGATGCTGCTGACGTCGTTCAAGGGCGTGCGGCAGATGCTGAACAACCCGCTCGACTGGCTGCCCGACCCGTGGCGCTGGGAGAACTATCCCGACGCGCTCGGCGCGATGCCGTTCGGCGCCGCGTACTGGAACAGCTTCTACATCGCCGCGCTGAACGTCACGCTCACGCTGCTGACCTCGGCCATGGCCGCCTACGCCTTCGCCCGGATCAGGTTCCGTGGCTCCGGCGTGCTGTTCGTGGTGTTCCTGGCCACCCAAATGGTGCCCGCGCAGGTGACGGTCGTGCCGCTCTACCTGATGCTGGCCAAGTTCGGCTGGATCGACTCGCACCTGTCGCTCATCGTGCCGAGCATCGCGAACCCGTTCGCGGTGTTCCTGCTGCGCCAGTTCATCAGGGCCGTGCCCGTGGAACTGGAGGAGGCCGCCAGGATCGACGGGGCGGGACGCTGGCGCTGCTTCTGGAACGTCGTGCTGCCGAACATCCGTCCCGGTCTCGGCGCGCTCGGCATCATCGCCTTCCTCGCGTCCTGGAACGCCTTCTTCTTCCCCCTGATCTTCCTGAACTCGCCCGAGCTCGCCACGGTGCCGCTGCTGCTCAGCCAGTTCTCCGGCCAGCGCACGGCCGTGGACTACGGGCTCATCCTGTCCGCCTCCGCGATCGCCGTCGTGCCGACGCTCATCGCCTTCCTCATCGGCTAGCGGAAGATCATCAACTCGATGGCCGCTTCCGGCCTGGGAGGTCGCTGATGCCGGACCTACGCGAACGCCCGTTCACCGACCGCGGCTCGCGGCTGCTGGTGATGGCGGCGGACGACGGCTCGCTCTGGATCACCAGAGCCCTGTACGAGACCAGGCTCGCCGACGCGACGGTGCTCACCGGCCTGCGGATCCTTTCGGGGAGCGGCGAACTGCCGGTGCTGCGGGTGCTGCCGGACCGCGTGGAGTTCGCGAGGGGCGTGGCCATGGCCTTCGCGGGACCGGACACGCTCGTCCTGACCGGGGCGGGCGTGCGGGCCGTCTGGGACGGCGGCGAGGCTGACATCGACGGCTGCGTCACCCTCATCGGCCCGGACCGCGCGAGGCACGACGCGGCGGCGGTGCTCGACGCGGCCGCCGCGCGATGGCGTGACTGGTTCGCCCGCATGCCCGCCGTGCCCGCGGACCTGCGCGAACGAGCGGAGGACGCGTGGTGGACACTGGCGGTGAACCTGGTACGGATCCAGGGCCGAGAGTCACTCGTCCCTTCCAAGAACGGCTACGTCGGCCTGTGGAACTGGGACTCCTACTTCCACGCCATCGCGCTCAGGCACGCCGACCCCGCCCTGGCCAGGGAGCAGATCCGCATCCTGCTCGACCACCAGCGCCCCGACGGCCTGCTCCCCGATGTCGTACACGACCACGGCGTGCTGGCCGAGACCACCGACCTGCCCCGCTCCGACCTGGCCAGGCTGGCCGAGCATGTCGGGGGCGGGCCGATCGGGGACGCCGTACCCGTCACCAAGCCGCCGCTCACCGCCTGGGCGGTGTGGAAGATCCACGAGGTGGACCCCGACCCCGCCTTCCTCGCCGAGGTCTACGAGCCGCTGGCCCGCTCCCAGAAGTGGTGGTTCAGGCACTCCGACCCGGACGGCGACGGCCTGGCCGAATACCTGCACCCGTACTCGTCCGGCCTGGACGACAGCCCTGTCTGGGACGGTGGCCCCCGCGCCGAGCCGCCCGACCTGAACGCCTACCTCGCCCTCCAGCACGACCGCCTGGGCGACATCGCGCAGGCGCTCGGCAAGGATGCCGCACCGTGGCGAGCCAGGGCGCGGGCCCTGGTGGACCGCATGATCGCGCGCCGGTGGAACGGCACGAGGTTCGCCACGGTGGTCGGCGGGCGCGAGGCGGACGTGCGCACCCCGCTGGAGCTGATGCCGCTCTTCACCGGGCGGCTCCCTGCGGGGATCGCGGACCGGCTCGTCGCCGACCTGCGCTCGCCCAGCTTCTGGGCCGGGCACCCGGTGCCGACCGTCGCCTTCGACGACCCGAGATTCGACCCCGAGGCCATGTGGCGCGGACCGGTCTGGCTGAACGTCAACTACCTGCTCATCGACGGCCTGCGCCGCTCGGGGCATCAGGGGACGGCCGCCGAGCTGCGCGAGCGCACCCTGGCCATGGTCCGCGACGGTGGTGGCCTCCACGAGTACTGGAACCCGCTGACCGGCCGCCGCGCGGGCCGCGCGACGACCGCCTTCGGCTGGTCGGCCGCCCTCTTCCTGGACCTCGCTCAGGAGGGCTGACCGGCACCAGACGGCGGAACGCGGGCGGGGTCAGCTCGTCGGACGGCGTTCCCACTCGGCGGTCAGCTCGGTCAGGCGCTCATCTGAGGTGAGGTCCCGCACGGAGGCCGGTACGAGGTTCGAGTCGAAGTACGGGCTCAGCAACGGGCCAAGCGTGGCCGCCATCAGCAGGTCGCTCGGCTCGATGGCGCGCCGATCACCGTCGAACGGCACCCCCAGCGTGCTGACCGCGCCCGTGGACCGGGACCTGACGACGATCTTCAGCATGTCGTCGATGCCGTGGCTGCGCAGGAATGTGTCGGCGAAGTCCCGCTCCGGCTCGGTCGCCCGCAGGCGGAGCTGTCCGAGGGTCGCCGCGCCGTGGCGGGTCAGGCGGGCGACCCCGTCGTGCGAGGCGAACGGATTGTTCCAGCGCCAGCGCTCGACGTATTCCTCCACGAAGTCCGGCCGGAACATGGTGAGGTACTGCTCCTCGCCATCGCTTCCCAGCGCCAGATAAGCGGGGTTCTTGGCGACGAACGCGTCGATCCACCCGAGATGGACGGCCACAGCCTCGGCCAGCGCCGGATAGAGCTCACCCTCCCGAGCCACGGCCACTTGCTCCAGCACCTTGATGAGCCTTCGGTATTGCAGCTGTTCCACGGATCCGCCATCGCACTCGTTGATCGCTTCGGGGGCAGCCGGTGTGGTGGGCTGCGGCGTTCTCGCCTGCTCAAGGATTCCGTAATGGGTGGCCGTTAATCCATTACTTGACCAAGGAATCCGCTTCAAAGGCCCATGTCCCACGACGCCCCCCAGTCGCGAGTGATGGCGAATTCGGCAAATGCCTCAATCGGCGGCTACCTCCATCGTCCGCGCCACGCGCTCTGCTCATTCGCCGCCCAGGTCCAGCAGGACCTTCGACGCCATGGAACGGTCACCGGCCAGGTCGAACGCTTCGACCGCCCGGGCCAGCGGAAGGGTGTGGCTGATGACAGGATCGACCTCCAGGCCCGAGGCCAGGAGCGAGAGCGCGTCGTCGAATTCGTGGTCGAAGCGGAAGGCGCCCCGCATGGTGATCTCCCTGGTGACGACCACGTTGCCCAGGAGCCCGGTCTTGCCGGGCGGGAGCAGCCCGAGGAGGACGACCGTTCCGCCGCGACGTACCCGCCGTACGCAGGTGTCGAGGCCCTCCGCGGAACCGGACGCCTCGATGGCGACGTCGACGTCGTCCGGCCACGCCGGGTCGTCGGGGTGGTCCGCCCGGACGGTGGCCGTGGCGCCGACCCTCCGGGCGATGTCCAGAGGGGCGTCCAGCAGATCGCTGACGGTCACCTCCGCGGCTCCCGCATGGCGCAGTGCGGCGACCACCAAGGCACCGATGGGACCGGCGCCGGTGACCAGCACCCGCCCCCAGCCCCCGGCCGCCTCTCGAGCGCGGCGCACCGCGTGCAGGGCGACGGACAGTGGTTCGGCCAGCACCGCCCGGCCCGGGTCGAGACCGGCAGGCAGCGCGCGCACCTGGTCTGCGGGTACGACCAGACGCTCGGCGAAACCGCCCTGGACGTGGGGCATCCGTGCCGCGCTGCCTGACCGACGTCCCCGGCCTGACGTGCACCGCGCCGAGCGGCGGCTTCTACGTGCTCGTGGGATGTGCCGGGCTGCTCGGCAGGCGCACCCCGGCAGGCGAGGAGCTCCGTTCGGACGAGGAGTTCGCGCGCCACCTCCTGGAGTCGCAGCGAGTGGCGGTGATCCACGGAGCGGCTTACGGGGCACCCGGCTACTTCCGCATCTCTTTCGCGACGTCGAGCACCGTCCTGCGCGAGGCCTGCGAGCGCCTCGCCCGCGCCTGCGCCGACCTTGCCTGACCCACGGAGAAGACCATGCCGCATGTCAACACGAAGTTCGACCGCCCCGATCCCGCGCTGGTCCGGCGGCTCAGTGAGTACTCCTCCGCCACCATCCACGAGGCACAGGGCCGGCTCGGCGCGCTGAGCTCCAGGATCAAGCCGGTCGACGACGCCATGTCGCTGTGCGGGCCCGCGTTCACCGTGGTCTGCGCCCCCTGGGACAACATCATGCTCCAGGTCGCCATCGCGTACGCCCGGCCAGGCGATGTCATCGTGGTGTCCGCCGGTGAGTACGCCGAGGCCGGTTCCTTCGGCGACGTACTGGCCAACGCCTGCGTGGCCAAGGGCCTTGGCTGGCTCATCACCGACACGGGCGTTCGCGACACCCGGGAACTGCGCGAACTCGGGTTCCCGGTGTTCTCCCTCAGCGTCTCCATCAAAGGCACGGTCAAGGAGAGCGTCGGCCCCATGGCCGAGCCCGTCCTCATCGGCGGTGAGATCGTACGCCCTGGCGACGTGGTGCGCGGTGACGCCGACGGCGTCGTGGTGGTGCGGCGCGAAGACCTGGTCGAGACGGCGGTCCGCCCGCCGAAGGCGCACCAGGCGCCCGCGCAGAGCCGACAAGGAGGTACGAGACATGGCCCCGCTGGTGGTCGTCATGGGAGTGTGCGGTTCGGGCAAGTCGACGGTCGGCGCCCTGCTCGCCGAGCGACTCGGGCTGCCGTATGCCGAGGCGGACGACCTCCACCCGCCGGCGAACATCGCCAAGATGGCGGCGGGGGTCCCGCTGGACGACGCCGATCGGGCGCCCTGGCTTGACCTGATCGCCGCCTGGCTGGCCGGGCAGGGCGGGAAGGGTGGTGTCGTCGCCTGCTCGGCTCTGCGCCGCCGGTACCGGGACAGGTTGCGGGCGGACGCGTCGGACGTCTTCTTCCTTCACCTCGACGGCTCCGAGGAGCTCATCGGACGCCGGCTGGCGGAACGCGTCAGCCATTTCATGCCGCCCGCACTGCTGCGCTCGCAGTTCGAGGCACTGGACCCGCTGGAGGCGGACGAGAAGGGGGTGACGGTATCCGTGGACGCCCCGCCGGGCGAGATCACCCGCCGTGCGCTGGCCGCGATAGCGGGCGCCGGCGGCGGCATGGAGTGAGCGTGCGGGCGCCCCGGGCGACCCCTTGAGCGAGCCCGCGATCCGCCATCAAAGCTCGCGATGGAACCGAAACCGGACCCCCGATCGTCCCCTCGATAGAAGGGATCGACCAGTTGCCTACCAGTAGCATCCGTTCCATGACGCTGCGTAGGTAAACTCCACTGGACCCCCGTTCGAGCAAGGAGTACGAATCGGTGAATCCGCACGCACTTGCCCATCGGGCACACCGACACGGCTGGGATGTGCAGACCGTCCCGCGATCCTCCGGCCCTACGGTCATCCTGGAGCGTGACGGCTGGCGTCTGGAAATCGCGTTCGACGGTCACGCACCCAAGGAAGCCACCGCCAACGAACCCGGTCACAACGTCGGCAGGCAGCTCAACCTCCGCTCGATCAACGACTTCGTGCACCAGCCACGGACAGATCGGTTAGGTCGCCCCATGCCGCGATCGGCGGCAGGGCACTCGTCGCGCAAGCGACCATGAAGCGGGCGAGCAGCTCGACGACGGACACGGCGACCGCGAGCAGGACGCCCCACGGGATGAGATCGATGATCGTCATTCGACATGGGTGACGTCATCTGAGCATGTCGGGATCTTCGACGCTGATGCGCCGTCCCGTGCCACGCCTCGGGTCCGGCTCGCGCTGCCATCGATGATGATGACGACTTGATCGCGGACCTGGACGGCGGCGTCGATGCCCGGCCCGGCCGACTGCGGCGTTCCTGCCTGCCTGGCCGGCGCCGCAGCGCCCGCCGCCAGCCCCCGCCCCTGCTGGCGCGCGTGAAAGGCGCCATCTGACAGCTCGTGCCGGTGCAGGCACAGGAAGATGAACAGCGCACCTCGCGGACCTCACCCGCCGGCTCGGAGCTGAAGACGTCGGCCGGAGGGCGCATGGTGGCCGGCTCTGCGACGCTGGCCAGGCTCCCCACTCCGGCACGTGACGACAACCGGATCATCTCGCGGAACGCCTTCACCTGGGACGCCGATGTGCGGGAGCCGGAACGGTTACCTGAGCGCACAGGTGTCGATCCGTTCCGCGGAAGACCGCCGTTCCCGGTGACAGTGGTTCAAAAGGACGTCGCGGTGAAGTATGGGTCATCTCGACAGGTTCTAAGACGGAGTATCGGTGCGTGGAAGTATGAACTGTCCGGACTGCGGTGCGATGTTGTCCGGAACCGGGCCACAGGAGCCGGTGTCCAGGTGCCCGAGGTGTGGGCTGCCTCTGCAGGGACCCGCCGCGCACGAGCTCTGGCAGGTGGACCAGGCTCTCGCCGGGCTGAGGGATCAGCAGGCCAGATTACAGGCCCGCCGTACGGAACTGCTCGGCGTCCTGCGCGCCGGCGCGGCGGATCACGGGGCGGCAGGCGCGGGTGCGGCGGGTCAGGGGCCTGCGGGTGTGGCGGGTCAGGGGCCCGGTGCCCCGACGCGGGAGGTCTCACCGGGCGCCGCGAAGAACGTCCTGCTCATCCTCGGCGGCCTGCTGCTGACGGTGGCGGCGGTGGTGTTCACCGTGGTGAGCTGGGGGCGGCTGGGCATGGGCGGGCGCGCGGCCGTGCTGGCGGCGTTCACCGCGCTGGTGCTGCTGGCGCCGGTCGTGCTGATCCGGCGCAGGCTCACCGCGACGGCCGAGACCGTGGCCGGGTTCGCGGTCGCGCTGCTGCTGCTCGACGGCTACGCGGCCAGGCGGGCGGGATTCGCCGGGGCCGACGCCCTCGACGCGCTGCACTACACGGCGGGGGTGTTCGGGCTCACCGCGCTCATCCTGGTGGCCTATGCCCGGGTCACCCGGCTTCGCGGACCCGCTCCGGTCGCCGTGGTGCTGGCGCAGCCGGTCCTGCCGCTGCTGGCCGGCGACTTGTCGGCGACCTGGCTGGTGGCCACGCTGGTGGCCACGGCGGCGCTGGACGTCGCCGTGGTCCGCTACGGCCGGGGAGCGGTGCGGGTGACGGCCGCCGTGGCCGGCAGCGGGGTCGCGACCCTCGCCCTGCTGGGCGGCGCGCCGTACGCGCTGGGGTCCCCGTCCGTCGGTCAGGCGCTGGTCAGGTCGGCGCCGCTGGTCGCGCTGGCCCTGCTCGGCGGGTTCGTGACCTGGCTGCTGGCCAGGCCGGGCAAGGAACAAGAGGAGATCTGGGCCTCCGCGGTCACCGTCGGAACCGCGCTCACGCTGATCGCCGTGCCGGCCGCGCTGGCGCAGCCGGCGCTGGACGGCCCGGGCACGGACTGGCGTCCCCTGGCCTACCTCATTCCCGCACTCGCCGTGGTGCTCGCCACCGCCTGGCTGCCCTGGCGGAGGGTGCGGCTGGCGGGCATGGCCACCGGCGGGCTGGTCGCGCTGCTGACCACGCTGACGCTGCTGCCCCGGCTCGTGGCCACGCTGGCGGCGCCGCTCGCCTGGCTGGACGTGCTCTGGACGGGCACGTGGGACGGACCGCAGTGGCAGCTGGGCGAGATGGCGTCGCCGGCGGACGTGGCGGTGCTGGGCGTGGTGGCGGCCGGACTCCTGGCGGCGGTCGTGCACGGCGCTGGCGGGCGGCCGATGAAGGTGGCGGCTGTGCGTGGCACCGGCGGGCGGCCGATGAAGGCGGCGGCCGAGCGTGGCGCCGGCGGGTGGGCGATGAAGGCGGCGGCGTCCGGCGCGCTGCTGTCCGGGGCGCTCATGGTCGCGGTCGCCCCCCAAGCCTTCGCGATGCCCTACCCGGCCGCGGTGGCGGTGCAGGCGGCGCTGGCCGTCGCGCCGGCGGTGGCCGCCACACTAAGCCGGGCGCCCTGGTGGGCGGTGGCATGCGCGCTCGTCGCCGGTCCCGCCTCGGTACGGGCGGCGGCGTACGCGTTCGGCAGCGAGCCGGCGACGCTGATCGTGCTGCCGATCCTGGCGGTGGCGGCCGCCGCCATGGCGCTGGTGGCCAGGGTGAAGGACATCCGGGTCTGGGGACTGGGCTTCGCCGCGCTGTTCTTCGGGCTGGAGGCGGTGGCGGTGGGGTTCTCGCTGGGCCTGCGCGTCCTCGTCGCGGCGAGCGTGGGGTTCGCCGTGGCCGGGGTGCTGGTGCTGCTCATGTCGCTGTGGGCGGGCTCGGCCGGCCGAGGCGGCGTGAACGGCCTCAGGTACACCGGCGCCACCCTGCTGCTGCTGGCCTCGTGGCTGCGACTGGTGGCGGACGAGGTCACCGTCGTCGAGGCGTACACGGTGCCGTGCTCGCTGGTCCTGCTGGGATCCGGCTGGTGGCGGCGGCGCGGCGCGCCGGTCTCCTCCTGGGCGGCCTATGGTGCGGGCCTCTCCTTCACGATGCTGCCCAGCCTGGTCGCGGTCTACTCGGACACGGACTGGCGGCGGTCGCTGGCGCTCGGCGTGCTGGCGCTGGCGGTGCTGTTCGCCGGAGCCCGGTTCCGGCTCCAGGCGCCCACGGTGATCGGAGCCGTCGTGGTCCCCGGGGTCGCGGTGCGGGAACTGGCCCCGTACGTGTCGGAGTTGCTCCTCGCGGTGCCGCGCTGGGTGCCGATCGCCGTGGGCGGGCTGCTGCTCGTGGTGGTCGGGGCGACGTACGAGGCCCGCATGCGGGACCTGCGCCGGTTGCGTGACACCCTGACGGCGATGGGTTGACGTTCCACTATCGAAAGAGGAAGCGGGCCCTCGACGCGGCCGAGACCGTCATGGTGAACGAACTCCTAACGCGAAATTATCGCTTTGTGTCTGATTTATTCCCTGTCGTGGGCGCGCCTCCATGATCTGGGCTGCTCTCGGAAGGAGCCCCGCCACCGGCGTGCGGGCGGGCGAGCGCGCGCACCCCGAGGCGCGGCGGCCACGAAGTCGAGGTCCTGCGACGGGGTGGTCTTCAACATGGCGAGGTAGTCGTCATAGTCACGGGCGGCACGGGCCACCTCGTTGAAGCCCACGGTGATCAGGTCGTCCCGGGACAGGGCACGGTGGTGCAGTTCCCGCAGCTCATCGGCCGAGGCAGTGAGGACGGGAACCGGGTGGGGGTTCAGCCCCGCGTGCCATCCGCCCGAGGCATCCACGCCGTCGCTGCCCAGCGGATCGCCAGGCGTGCACTCAGGCGGGCACCCAGGCTGAGCCCGGCCACCGCGGCCGCGTTCACCGCCGTCGCGGGTTCGAGGTCGTCGCGAACCACGAGGACGAGCTTCGCCGCCAAGGGCATGGTCGATCTTCCGTTTGACGGAATACGTCCCGACCTGGCAAGATCCCGACCCGTCAATCATCCAGAGGACTCGAGGGACCTGGCCCTGCGACGGTCCGGCAACCTCCCCGGCGAGAGTCGGCGAGAAAGGTGCCAATGCCAGGAACGATGAGGAGTCTCGATGAGCATGCGGCTTGATGTTCCTTCTCTGACCGGCGATCTGGTGCGGCTGGAGCCGCTGGCAATGCGGCACGTAGCCGATCTGGCGGAGGCCGCCGAGGAGGAACGCTCGTCCTACGGCTTCACCCTGGTGCCCCGCGCGCATGGGATGAAGGACTATGTGGCAGCGCAGGTCGCACGCGATGGATTGACTCCTTTCGGGCAGGTCCGGGTCGCCGACAGCAGGACGGTGGGTTGCACCGCGCTGTGGGATCCCCGCACCTGGCCGGACCGGCCGGGCGTGCGGGCGATCGAGATCGGTTTCACGTGGCTTGCCGCCTCAGCGCAGGGCACCGGGATCAACGCCGAGGCCAAGCTGCTGCTGATGTCGTATTCGTTCGAGACGCTCGGCGTCGCCCGCGTCGACCTGAAGACCGACGCCCGTAACCTCCGCTGCCGCCACGCGCTCCAGCGACTCGGCATTCCATTCGAGGGTGTCCTGCGCTCCTGGTCCATGTCGTGGGCGCCCGGCGAGGAAGGCGAGCTTCGCGACTCGGCCATGTTCGCCGTTACCGCCGCCGAATGGCCGGCGGTAAGAGCGGCATTGCGCGACCGTCTCAGCGCCGCCGGCCGCCGGTAACAGATCATGCGGGCCTCCCTTGACCACTGGGGCAGCGTGGGGCGCAAGCTGAAAGCCAGCCCGGGTGTTCACCGGCCGTCGACTTTCTCCGCCTTTCTCGCCTCTTCCATGGACGACACCCGAGACCAGGTCGTCGTGGACGCGGGGTGCGGAGCGGGCCTGGTCACTCTCGCCGCCTTGACCGCTGGAGCCCGGCACGTGATCGCTCAGGACTATGACCGGGCCGCGCTTGCTGACACCGCCCGCAACGTCATCGAGGTCCTCGGTCACGAGGCTCGCAAGCGGCTCACCCTCTGGGAGGCCGACTGGCGTCTCCTGGCCCCGATGAGCGCGAATCTTCTGGCCGTCAATCCTCCGCAACGTCCCGCCGCGCTGCTGCCCGACGTGCCACCGGATCAGCGTCATCTGCACGACGGCGGCGGTCGGGACGGCCTGGATGCCATCCGGCTGATCCTTGCCCATTCCAGCGTCGGGAGGGTCCGCACCACCGCGGCGGCCGTCCTCGATCCAACCGCGTTGCGAAACCCGAACTGGACCGAACCCCAACTCCTCGCCGACCTCGAACTGCCCTTCGACCCCGCGTGGCGCAGCGTCCTGCCCGACCTGCGTGGACGCGTCAACATCTGGCAGTTCACCCGGTTGTCCCTGCCCTCGTACCACCTGGTGGTCCCCTGACCTTCCGGACAGCTTTCTGACGATCACTTCACACTGCGCAATCGGCCACCAGGACATCGACGCGGTCAAGCGGAACGCCGCCGTCGTGCGTGCCGCGAGTTGCCCGGCGGCTGATGCCCGGTGCGGGTCGCGCCGGTCCGCACCGGGCGTCAGGCGTCGATCACCGGCTCGCGGGCGGATGCCTGGGTGAAGCGCGGCAGAGCGGCGACGCCCACCGCGAGCAGGGCGATGATGGCCAGCTGCACGTACTCGACGGCGGCGAAGGCATGGGGCACGCTGTGCGGCTCCAACGCCAGGTAGAGGGTGCCGAGCGCGGCCACCCCGAGGGCGAGCCCGCTCTGCTGCAGCGTGATCAGCACGCCGCTGCCGATACCGGCGAGGTGGGCGGGGACGTCGGCCAGCACGCTGCGGAACAGCCCGGCGAACAGCATGGACTGTCCGGCGCCGGCCAGGGCCAGCGGGACGGCCATGGCCCACAGGCTGACGTGTGGCCACGCTTCGACGATGACGGTCACCAGCAGGGCCAGTCCCGCCAACTGCACCACGGCGCCGACGGCCAGCGTGGCCCGGCCGAAGCGGGTGATCAGGCGCGGCGCCAGCAGGGATCCGGCGAAGAACAGCAGGGCCATCGGCAGGATCGCCAGACCGCCGTGCAGCGCGTCCTGGTGCAGCCCGTTCTGCACGGTGAGCGCGAAGACGAACATGAAAGCGCCGAAGCCGATGCTGAAGGCCAGCACCATCAGCAGACCCCGCGACATCGACGGCAGACGCAGCAGGGACGGCGGCAGCAGCGGGATCTCACCGCGCCGCTCGGCGCGCTTCTCCACCACGAAGGTGATGCCGCCCAGGACGACCGCCAGGGCGAACATCGCCCACGTCCACCAGGGCCAGCCCAGGGAGTGCCCTTCGGTCAGCGGGATGAGCAGGGTGGTGAGGGTGGCGGCGAACAGCACCGTGCCGGGCAGGTCGACGCCGACGGGCTGGTCCGAGCGGGTGTTCGGCACGATCCGCGCCGACACCAGCAGCACGACCACGCCGATGGGCACGTTGACCAGGAAGATCGGCCGCCACGACGTGCCGGCGATGTCGGCGGACACGAGCAGGCCGCCCACCAGCTGCCCGACCACCGCGGCGATGCCGGACGTCGCCCCGTACAGAGCCACCGCGCGGGCCTTGCGCTCGGATTCCAGCGTGTGGTGGAACGTCGCCAGCACCTGCGGGATCAGCAGCGCGGCAGTGGCACCCTGCACGATGCGCGCCCCGATCAGCAGCTCCACGCTGGGGGCCAGTCCGCAGGTCAGGGAGGCGGAGATGAAGCCGACGAGCGCGCCGAGGAAGATCCGGTGCCGGCCGTAGCGGTCGCCCAGCCGGCCGCCCAGCACCAGGAGCGCCGCGTAGGCGACGCCGTACCCGGCGATCACCAGTTCCAGGGACGATGCCGAGGCGTGCAGCTCGGCGTCGATGCTTGGCAGCGCGACGTTCGTGATGAAGAAGTCCATGATCGGCAAGAACGCGCCTGCCAGCAGGATGAACACCCCGAACGGGTGCAACCCGCCCGCCTGCGCCACGGCACGCGGGGATCCCTGCGCGACGCTCGCTCGCGGGGCGGGAAGTGTGGTCCTCATGGCGCCTCCACGTAGATAGTTATAGGTTGATGACAAATATGACGATATAACTATTCGGCGGACGGATTACTCTTTGGGGGTGTGATGTACGACCAATCGCAGCCGCCGGCCGAAGGGCTCGGCTCGGAAGCGGATCCCCGCTGGGCCGAGCTGGCGGACCTGGCGCTGATCATCGCCCGGGAGATCCAATTCCGCGGCTATGTCGACGAGCGGGCCGTCCAGCTGTCTCCGTCGGAAGGCATGGTGATGCGCCACCTGCAAAGCGACCCCGCCGCCCCGCCGAGCCGGATCGCCGCCGCAACCGGGCTGCAGCGCACCAACCTCTCCACCGTCCTGCGCGGGCTCGAGGCCAAGGGCCTCATAGAGAGGCGCATCTGCCCGGACGACCGCCGTGGGGTGACCGTGCACCTGACAGAGCGCGGCAGAACCAACTACGCCGTCGTCCGGCGGGAATGGGCCGCGGCGGTCTCGGCAGCCGCCGGCCACGACACCCGCAACCTCGAGGCAGCGCTCACGCTGCTCAAAACCGTGGAAGCCGGCCTGGTGGCAGCCCGGCCCAACACCCCGGCCTCGAAGCCGGGGGAGTAAGACCCCAGAAGTTCAACCGAGCGCCTCGCCGGCCCCGGCGGCGAGGGCGTCGCTCAGGTCCCGGCCTTCAACGGGCACCGGTCATGAAGAAGCACGTCAGGGCGATGCCTTCACTAACTGGTGAGCAGGCCGCGTGGCCCGGACTCACGGCCGGTCGCCGGGCGGGTGGCCGGCGGCAGGCCGAGCTGGGCGACCGCCGCCGCCACCAGCTCGTCCGGCGGCAGTGACACCTCCAGCACCATCCCGGACTCGTCCGGGTCGAGGTGCTCCAGGATCGCCCGCTGCGAGTCGAGCAGGCTGGCCGACATGTAGTGGTCGGTGCGGCGGGTCATCCGGTCCCGGATCAGCTCCGCGGACCCGTCGAGATGGACGAACTCCACGTCCGGCGGGCCCTGCCGGAGCACGTCCCGGTAGGCGCGCTTGAGCGCCGAGCAGGCCAGCACCGTGGAGACGCCTTCGGCGTGCCGGTCGGCCATCCAGGAGGCCAGGTCACGCAGCCACGGCCAGCGGTCCGCGTCGTCCAGCGGGATGCCGGCGCGCATCCGGGCCACGTTCGCCTCCGGGTGGAACGTGTCCGCCTCGGCGAACCGCAGCCCGGTCAGCTCGCTGATCCCGCGGGCCACGGTGGTCTTGCCCGCGCCCGACACGCCCATCACCACGATGTGCCGGGTGGCCCGGTGCTCACCAGTCATGGACGGTGCCGTCCTTGAGCCGGTTGAACGGCAGGTACGCCGGTTGGTACGGGAAGCGCGCCGCGGCCTCCTCGTCGAGTTCCACGCCGAGCCCCGGCAGTTCACCGGGGTGCAGGTAGCCGTCGGTGAAGCTGAACGACTGCTGGAACACTTCGTTGGTCGCCGGGCCGTGCTGCATGTACTCCTGGATGCCGAAGTTGTGGATCGCCAGGTCCAGGTGCAGGGCGGCGGCCATGCCGACGGGGGAGATGTCGGTCGGGCCGTGGATGCCGGACTTGATCTGGTACTGGGCGGCGTAGTCGAGCAGCTTCCGCATGGCCGTGATCCCCCCGGTGTGGGTGACGGCGGAGCGGACGTAGTCGATGAGCTGTTCGCGGATCAGGGTCTGGTAGTCCCACACGGTGTTGAAGACCTCGCCGATGGCCAGCGGGGTGGTGGTGTGCTGCCGGACCAGGCGCAGCGCCTCCTGGTTCTCGGCCGGGGTGCAGTCCTCCAGCCAGAACAGGTCGTACGGCTCGAGGGCCTTGCCGAGCTTGGCGGCCTGGATGGGGGTCATCCGATGGTGGCCGTCGTGCAGCAGCGGCAGCTCGGGGCCGAACTCGTTCCGCACCGCCTCGAAGACGCCGGGCAGGTGGCGCAGGTAGGCGCGGGTGTCCCAGTCCTCTTCCGCGGGCAGCGCGGTGCGCTGGGCCGGCTCGTAGTCGTACCGCTTGCCGTCGACGCTGGGCTGGGCGGCCACACCGTACACGGCGTTGATGCCAGGTACGGAGGTCTGCACGCGGATCGAGCGGTAGCCCATCTCCAGGTGCTTGCGGATCGAGTCGAAGAGCTCCTGCAGGTCGCGGCCCGAGGCGTGCCCGTACGCCATGATCCCGGTGCGGGAGGCTCCGCCGAGCAGCTGGTAGAGCGGCATGTCGGCGGCCTTGGCCTTGATGTCCCACAGCGCCACGTCCACGGCCGCGATGGCGGCCATGGTGACGGGACCGCGCCTCCAGTACGCCGAGCGGTAGAGGAACTGCCAGGTGTCCTCGATGCGATGCGGGTCCCGCCCGATCAGCAGGGGGACGACGTGGTCGGCCAGGTACGACGCGACCGGCAGCTCCCGCCCGTTGAGGGTGCCGTCGCCCAGCCCGGTGATCCCCTCGTCCGTCGTGATCTTGAGGGTGACGAAGTTGCGGTCAGGGCTGGTGACGATGACGTCCGCTGCGATGATCTTCACCTAGGTGCCTTTCTCACAAGTGGGGTCGCCGGGCTGCAGGCCGACCGGGGTCATGACGTCGCGGCGAGGTAGGCGCGGGCCCGCTCCCGCAGGGCGTCCAGGTCACCGCCGGATGCCGCGTCGCCGATCAGCGGCCCCCCGACGCCGACCGCGATCGCGCCGGCGGCGAGGTAGCCGGGCAGTTCGGCCAGGCCCACACCGCCGACCGCGACGAACGGGACGTCCGGGAACGGGTCGCGCAGCGCTTTCAGGTACGCGGGCCCGCCCAGCGAGGCCGGGAAGAGCTTCACCGCGGCGGCGCCCATCTGGACCGCGGCGTACGCCTCGGTCGGGGTGAGCGCTCCGGCGGCGACCGGGAGCCCGCGGCGGGCCGCCTCGCCGATGGAGTCGACGACCGCGGGGGTGACGACGAACTGCGCGCCGGCCGCGGCCACGTCGGCGACGGCGGCCGGGGTGAGCACGGTGCCGGCGCCGACCAGCGAGCCCGGCGGGGCGGCTGCCCGGATCGCCGCGATGGCATCGAGCGCGCCGGGCGTGGTCAGGGCCACCTCCACCACGCGGACGCCCTCGGCGAGCAGCGCGGTGCCGGTGGCGATGGCGGCGGCGGTGTCGGTGCCACGGATGATCGCCAGGAATCGGGTGGCGGCGAGTGTGGCGGTGAGGTCGAGGGTCATGGTCACCATTCCGCGTAGGAGCCGTCCCGGTGCCGCCAGATGGGGCTGCGCCAGGCGTGTCCTGCTTTGTCGGCGGAGCGGACGGCCTGCTCGTCGACCTCGATGCCCAGTCCGGGCGCGGTGAGCCGCTCGATGTGTCCGTCCACGAAGGCCAGGGGGGTCTTGTCGAGGCAGTAGTCGAGCACCTCGGCGCCGAGGTTGTAGTGGATGCCGATGCTCTGCTCCTGGATCAGGTAGTTCGGCGTGGCGAAGCCGACCTGCAGGCAGGCCGCGAGGGCGATCGGGCCGAGCGGGCAGTGCGGGGCGAGCTGCACGTCGTACACCTCGGCGAGCGTGGCGATCTTGCGTACCTCGGTGATGCCGCCGGCGTGCGAGAGGTCCGGCTGGGCGACCGCGATGCCGGCTTGGAAGACGGGCAGGAACTCCTGCCGGCTGTAGAGCCGCTCCCCGGTCGACACCGGGATGGTGGTCGAGCGGACGAACTCGCCGATGAGGTGCGAGTTCTCCGGGACGACCGGCTCCTCAAGGAACAGCGGCCGGTACGGCTCCAGCAGCGGCGCCACCCGGCGGGCGTTGGCCAGGGTGAACCGCCCGTGCAGGTCGACGGCGACGTCGCGGTCGTCGCCGAGCACCTCGCGGGCTGCGGCCACCCGGGCGACCACGCCGTCCAGCTCGGCGACCGAGGCGACCGGGCTCATCTTGCCGGAGGCGTTCATCTTCACCGCGGTGAGCCCGGCCTCGACCTGGGCGGCGATGTGGTCGCGGACCTCGCTGGGCTCGTCGCCGCCGACCCAGCCGTACACCCGGATCCGGTCCCGGACCGGACCGCCGAGCAGCTGGTGCACCGGCGCGCCGAAGTGCTTGCCGGCGATGTCCCAGAGGGCCTGGTCGAGGCCCGCCACGGCACTCGCCAGGATCGGACCGCCCCGGTAGAACGAGCCCTTGGTCAGCACCTGCCAGTGGTCCTCGATGCGCAGCGCGTCCCGGCCGATCAGCAGCTCCGCGAGCTGCTCCACGGCGGCGCGGACGGTCTCGGAGCGCCCCTCGCAGGTGGCCTCGCCCCAGCCGGCGATCCCGGAGTCGGTCTCCACCCGGACGAAGAGCCAGCGGGGGGCGACGAGAAAGGTCTCTACGCGTGCGATGGTCGTCATGCCGGTCAGCCCTTCGTCGCGCCGGCGGTGAGGCCGGAGACCACGTACTTCTGCACGAACAGGGCGATCACCATGATCGGCACAGTCACCACGGTGGCCGCGGCCATCAGTCCGCCCCAGTCGATGCTGGCGTAGCCGACGAAGTCGAAGATCGCCACGGGCAGGGTCTTGGTGTCGGCGTCGGAGAGCACGAGCGCGAACATGAAGTTGTTCCAGGAGAAGATGAAGGACAGGATCCCGGCGGTGGCGATGCCCGGCACGGACAGCGGCAGCATGATGCGGCGGAACGCGCCGATATGCGTCAGCCCGTCGACCAGCCCCGCTTCCTCCAGCTCCTCGGGCAGGCTGTCGAAGTAGCCCATCATGATGTAGACCACCAGCGGCAGCGAGACGAACATGTGGCTGATGATCAGCACCCCGAAGCCGCCGACCATCTTCAGGTTGGAGAAGACGTAGAACCAGGGCACCAGCAGCGAGACGCCGGGGATGACCCGGGCCATCAGCACCACCAGCGCGGACTTCTTCATGTTGAACCGGCTCATCGAGTACGCGGCGGGCACGCCGAGGATCAGCGACGCCACGGTGGCGGCGAACGCCACCCAGAGGCTGTTGACGATGAACTCGACGTAGTTCGCCTGCTGGAGCACCTTGGCGTAGTTGTCCATGGTGGGCGAGAAAGCCAGCGCCTTGCCCGGGTCGTAGATGTCGACGTTGGTCTTGAACGACGCGGCGATCATCCAGAGCAGCGGCGCGACCAGTGCGAGCACCACGAAGGTGAGCGCCACCACCCGGAACACCTGGTACGCGGGCCGGGACTTCATCGCTGCGCCTCCTTACGCCGGGCGGTCAGGGCCCACATCGCCCCGATGATGAGCAGGAAGAAGAGGATGAGGACGGTGGAGGAGATGCCGTACTCGTTGTAGTCGAAGCTGAGGCCGTAGGCGTACACGTTGAGCGTCTCCACCTCGTGGAACGAACCGCCGCCGCGGCCCTTCGTGGCGTACAGGATGTCGAAGGTCTTCAGCGCGTCGATGCCGCGCAGCAGGACCGCCACGGTCAGCGTGGGCGTCAGCAGCGGCAGGGTGACGTGCCGGAAACGCTGCCAGGTGCTGGCTCCGTCGATGCGCGCCGCCTCCTGCGGCTCGTCCGACAGCGAGGTGAGCCCGGCGAGCAGGATCAGCACCACCATCGGCGTCCACTGCCACACGTCGATGAAGATCGTGGTGGGCAGCGCCGAGTGCTGGCCGGCGAGCCACGGCTGCGGCCCGATGCCGAACCAGCCGAGGATCTGGTTGGCCATGCCGATGTTCGGGTCGAAGATGAGCCGCCACATCATGCCGACCGCCACCGGAGTGGCGACGAGCGGCATGAGGATGGCGACCCGGACCCACCTCTGCCCCTTGAACGGCCGCCAGAGCAGCAGCGCGATCGCCATCCCGAGTACCACCTCGAACAGCAGCGCGACGACGGTGAACGTGGCGGTCCGCCCGACCGCGGGCCAGAACCGTTCGGTGTCCGACAGGACGTCGAGGTAGTTCTGGATGCCCACGAACTCGCTCTCCGCGCGGACGGATCCCTCGGCGTCGGTCAGGCTGAGGTAGCCGGTCCAGGCCAGGGGGAACACGAGCAGCGCGGCGACGAAGGCCATCGCCGGCGCGGCGAAGAGCCATTTGCGGTGGTCGTTGACCCAGACCACCCAGCCGGGCGTGTCGGGGGCGGCGGAGGCGCTGCGCGGCGCCTTGGTGGTGATCGTTGCCATGAGGTCTCCAGGGGTGGGCGGGTGGCGGGCGCTCGCTCCCGCCACCCGCGTGCCGCTTACTTCGCCTCGTCGTCCAGGAACTTCTGGAACGCGGCGTTGGCCGTGTCGGCGGCCGCCGCGGCGTCCTTGCCGGTGATCGCGTCGACGATCGGCTGGCCGACGATCTCGCGGGACTCGGCGACCTTCACGACCAGCGGCCGGTCATGACCCACCCCGGCCTTGGTGCTGGCCGCGATGGCCTCCACCAGGTCCTTCGGGAAGGTCGAGGTGCCCTCCGGGTTGGCCCAGACGGAGCTGCGGGCGCCCGGCACGCCGGACTTCTGCTGGGTGAGCGTCTGCGCCTTGCTGGTGGCCCACTCGATGAACTTCCAGGCGTTGCCCGTGTTCTCCGAGCTGGAGTTGACGGCCAGTGCCCACGACGGGATGTTGTACGGCTTCGAACCGCTCGGCCCCGCCGGGAACGGCGCGAAACCGACGTTGTCCGAGACCTTGGACTTGGCCGGGTCGGTGGCGTTCTTGTAGAGCGAGTTCGCCTCGGTGTAGAAGGCCGCCTTCCCCTGGGTGAAGATGGCCATCGCCTCGGGCCAGCCCATGTCGGTGCTGACGTTCGCCGGGCCTGAGTCCTTGATCAGCCCGCCGTAGTAGGCGTACGCCTGCTTGGCCGCGTCGCTGTTGACCGCGGCCTTGCCGCTGCCGTCGACGAAGTCGCCGCCGAAGCTGTAGAGGAAGCTGGAGAACTGGGTGACCGCCGGCGACTTGCCGGTGCGGGCGACGAAGCCGGCGACGCCCGGCTCGGCCGCCTTGACCTTGGCGGCGGCGGCCTTCAGCTCGTCGAGGGTCTTCGGCGGGGCGCTGAGTCCGGCCTTGGCGAGCAGGTCCTTGCGGTAGTAGAGGACCTCCTGCTCGGTGATGATCGGGACACCGACCGGCTTGCCCTCGTACGTGGTGGCCTCCACCGGGCCGGCCTGGAAGTCGCTGAAGTCCCAGTCCTTGTTGGCCTTCACCTGGTCCGACAGGTCGGCCAGGTACTTGTTCTTGGCGAAGAGCCTGCCCTCCTGCAGGGGGCGGTACATCATCACGTCGATGTCGGACGAGCCGGCGTTCAGCTTGACGTTGTACTGGTCGGAGAGCTGGTCCTCGCCGAGCTGGGTGATCTCGACCTTGAGCCCGGTCTGCTTCTCGAACTCGGGCAGCGCCTGCTTGATGTTCTCCGTCCACACGTGGTTGGCCAGGGTGACCCGGACCGTCTTGGATGCGCCGCTGTCGCCGCCACCGCCACAGGCGGACAGGCTCATGGCGGCAACCACGGCCAGAGACGTACCGATTATCGATCGACGTCGCACGTCATCTCCCCTTTCTGTCATGGCCGCCGCCCCCCCGGAAGAGCGCCACACACTCTCGTAACATCTGCTTAATGCCGGGATGCTAGGACAAAAAAGCTGATTTATTCAAGAGCGGGCCTCCAACTGATATGCTTTGTGCCGTGAACCAGTCCTCCCCAGGGGGCGCACCCACCCCGCAGGCCTCTGGCGAGGCTGGGCTGCACGCACGCGTCCTCGACCACCTCGGCACCGCCATCTGCAGCGGCGACGTGGCCGCCGGTTCCGTCCTGAGCATCGAAGACCTGGTCGACCGCTACCAGGTCTCCCGCTCGGTGATCCGCGAGGTGCTGCGGGTGCTCGCGTCCATGGGACTCATCGAGACCCGGCGCCGGGTCGGGATCATGATCCAGCCCGCCGTGGTGTGGAGCGTCTTCGATCCGCAGGTGATCCGCTGGCGGCTCGCCTCCGACGGGCGGATGGCGCAGATGCGCTCGATCACCGAGCTGCGGACCGCGATCGAGCCGCACGCCGCCTGGCTGGCCGCCGAGCGGATCGGCGACGACGAGGCGAGCGAGCTGGTCGGGCTCGCGGCCAAGATGTGGGCCGCTGGGAAAGCCGGCGACGAGGCACGCTTCCTCGACCTGGACATCGACTTCCATCGGCGGGTGCTGGCCGCCTCCGGCAACGAGATGTTCGCGAAACTGCAACTGATCGTCGCCGAGGTGCTCGCGGGACGGCACCATTACCACCTGATGCCGCACTATCCGGACGAGCAGGCGTTGCAGCTGCACACCGACGTGGCCCAGGCGATCCAGCGACGGGACGGCGAGCGGGCCAGGCAGGCCATGGTGGGGATCATGGAGCAGGGGTTCGCCGAGATGAAGTCGATGTGGGAGCAGGCCATCGAGCCGAGCGGTGCTTGACCGGCGCACCTGACGCCGGCTTGATCGGCGCGTGACTTACGGGCAGGATATCCGGACGTCCGTTTGTCCTTGTTTAGGATCACATGTCTTACAGAACGCTTTTGCCGGCGCTCGTCCTCGCGGCGGCGGTCATCGTGCCGGCCTCGCCCGCCGGCGCCAACGGGTTCGGCTCGGCGAACGGCTGCTGCCCCTTCGCCGACAACTCCAAGCACTGGTACACCTCGGAGACGCTGGAGACGCGCACCAGGAGCGCGGCCAGGGCCGCCATGCTGAAGCTGGACTCCCAGACCGACATGACCGTGGCCTACGACAGCACCCCCGACCCGAGCACCGACGTCGAGTCGTTCGACCGCTACTACGTCGACCACTGGGACCTGGACTGGGACGGCTCCAGCACCGGCTACAACCTCTTCGCCTACTCGAAATGCGTCAAGAGCATCCCGCCGGCCGACAGCACCCAGGCCTGGCGCTGCGACCAGTACGAGGTCCGCTACGACCTGAAGGACATCGACTGGATGAGCACCACCCAGCGGCAGGCGCTGGCCTGCCACGAGATCGGGCACACGATCGGCCTCGACCACTCGACCGAGTCCGGCTCCTGCCTGCGCACCGGCTCCCACACCGTCACCAAGTACGGCACGCATGACGTCGCCCACATCAACGGCCGTTACTAGGAGACCGGCGATGAGACACCTCAAGCTCCTCACGGCCGTCGCCGCCGTCGCCGCCCTCGGCGGCTGCGCCCAGGCGCCCGCCGCGAAGCCGGCGCCCCCCTCCTTCTGGTCCCAGCTCCACGCCGAGAGCGGGACCGGCGAGTACCTCTTCGACTCCCTCGACGACATCACCCCGGGTGCCAGGCCGTCCGGCGTGTTCCGCCCGGCCGCCGCGCTCGTCGAGGGCACGGTCGTCGGCGTGGAGCCGGGCATCGCCTACGCCTCGGGCGACGACTCGGTCACGCCGCAGGTCGTGCCCTACGACAGCGATGAGGCGGCGATCCGCTGGGCCAGCGTCGTCATCAAGGTCGACAAGATCCATGCGGGCAAGCTCGGCCGCGGCTTCGCCTCGGGCCAGATCCGGCTCAGGGTCGAGCAGCCCACCGGCACGACGCTCGAGGGGCTCCGCACGTCCCTCGGTACGGCCGGGCGCGGCCTCTTCTACGTCGACAGCGCCCTCGACCGCGCCAGGCGGCGGCCCGCCGCACAGGCGGCCCAGGCATACCAGGCGAGCGTCCATCTCCCGATCGGCCAGGGCGTCTTCATCGAGGAGAAGCCCGGCGCACCGCTGATCGCCCCGCTGGCCGACGAGGAGCGTGCCGCCCAGCTCCTCGGCGGCGGCGTGCAGACGAGAAGCACAGGAGCAGGCGCCACGACGCTGGCCCAGCTCCGTGGCCGCGCCCAGCAGTCAGCCTGCGAGACAGGCACGGCGACAGACCAGTCCACCTGCTGACCCGCTTCCATCGAGGGGGCGATGCTCCCTCAATCGGCGACCAGCCGGGTCTGGTCGGCCTGCTCGCGCTGGCGCCGCAGCTCGTAGGTGCCCGGGGCGATGCCGGTGAAGGCGTGTTCGGGGTGCGCGAGGTAGGCGGTCGCACCCTCTGCGACGGTCAGCACACCGAGCACCATTCCGCCGCCGAAGCGCTCCTGGGTGAAGAACACCTTGCCGGTGGCGAGCAGGAGGTGGGTGTTGGCCCCCGCCTGGCCGCGGACGATCGGGACGCCGGCCTCGGGGACGGGGGTACGGGCCTGGTCCCGGTTGGCCGGTACGACGGCGACATCGCCCTGGAACTGCAGGCCGGACAGGATGGGGATCTCGGCCTGCCGGTCGAGGTGCTCGTCGATGGTGACGCCGAAGGTGGCGATGGCCTCTTCGATGGTGGGCATCTTCTCGGACTCCTTTGCCGGTGGGCGGGGGTCAGGATCGTCGTTGCGCCGTGGCGTACTGCGCAGGAGTGAGGCCGTAGGTCCAGGCGGCGGCCTCGATGGGGTCGGTGCAGTCGGCGGGGACGGTGAGGCCGAAGCGGCGGCGGGTGCCGTCCCGTTCGACGGTGCCGTTGGTGCACAGCAGGACCCGCACGTGTGTGGTGTAGATGTCCGCGGGGACGTCGTGCAGGGTGAGGGTCTGGCCGGGGTTGCCGGGGTCGGGCACGGCGGGTCCGACCTGCTCAAGCCGGGCCTCGGTGATGAAGCGGTCCCAGCCGCGGCGTTCGATGGCGCAGCGGCGGATCTCGGCGTTGGTCTCGCGGAGGATCTCGTCGGCGGTGAGGGTGTCGTCGATGACGGCCTGGGTGACGTGGGTGCCGTGCCAGAAGTAGACCCCGAACCCGTCGGCCCAGCGGGCCGCGGGGCCGTCGGCGCGGTGCGGCCGGTGCGTGGCCCCGGCGCCCTCGCCGACCTGCTCGAGGTGCAGCTCGGCCGGGCGCGGACAGAACATGACGAAGTCGAGGAAGGGCCACCACCACCAGCCGGCGGGCGCGGACTGCGCCGCGGTCCGCTCCGCGACGGTCAGCCACGACCGGTCCTCCTCGAGCGGCGGGACCGCGTTCTGCTCTGCGAAGGTCTGCCCCGACCGGTCCTCGTCGAGCGGCGGGACCGCGTTCTGCCCGAAGCGGCCGACCAGGGTCAGCCAGGTGTCGGACCGCTGGCACGCCAGGTGGGCCCGCCACAGCCGGCGCACCTCGCCGCGGATCGTGTCCTGCCGCGGGCCGCCCACCGCCGCGTCCACCGCCGCCCGCACGGCCGCGTCCGACGCACTGGCGACCGTGGCCAATGCGCCGGTGGGCGCACGCCGGCTCTCCTCGCGGGCGGGCGCGCCTTGCGCCGAGTCCCGCACGGCCGAGGTCAGCGCGGAGTTCATCGCCGCGGCGATCTCGGCGTGCAGGGCGGTGGCCGCCGCGCCGTGCACCGGATCGCTCATCGCGCCGTCCGCCGCGGCCTGGACCGCGGTGCGCACGGCGTGGCCGGCGGTCTCGCCGGCGGTGTCGTCCACCGCGCGGTAGACCGAGTCCAGGACGCGGCTGTTGCGGTGGCCGGTGCTCAGGCAGGCGGCGATCGGTGCGGCGAACGCGCCGACGAGCGGTGAGGACACCCACACGACCCGTTCAGGGAACGGGACCCCGATCTCCCGGTAGCAGACACGGGCGGCGAACTCCCACGCCCGCCTCTCGGCGGCGGTGTCGTCCCGGTCGTGCTCGGCCCGGGGCGTGCGCGCCGCCTCCCGTTCGCCGGCCGTCGAACGGGCTGGACCCGGTGGATTCACGGTGGAGACCTCCAACTGGGGCGGGCCCCCTGACTCCGCCGAGGACGCCGCAATGTACACCGAGCCCACGCCGGTGATCATGACTCGGCGCAGCACGATACCTGCCCGCTAGGACAATTTGGGGCCGTTTACCCGACGACGTTCGTCGCCTTGACACATTTGTCGATCTCCGTACATTCGTACAAATGCAAGTGACCGCCGTCGAAGACGCGTTACGCGCTCATCCCGATGACCTCGCCTCGTGGCGTGCCTACAGCGACTGGCTGCTGGAGCAGGGCGACACCAGAGGCACGCTGATCCGCCTCGAGCAGCGCCTGGCGCGCACCCGCCCCGCCGATCGCCCGGCCGTGGAGCGTGAGATCGCCGACCTCGTCGCGGAGCACGAGGGCGGATGGGACGACGGGCTGCCGTCGACGGCGCGCGTGCTGGCACGCCGGTACGGCTTCGCCGTGGAGGCGGCCGTCCAGTGGTCGGACGACGTTCGCGAGGCCGTGGAGCAGGTGCTGCGCGGCCGGTTCGTCACCACGCTGAGAATCACGTCCGACGCGGCGGCCGGCGAGGACGACTGGGACGAGGACGACTGGGAAGAGGACGACTACGAGTGGGAAGGCGGCCCGGGGGCCGCGGCGCGCTCTGGGCGCCTGGACATGCAGGCACTCGACGGGCTGGATCTCGGGCGACTCGTCGAGCTCGACCTCTCCTATCTGGATCTCGGCCCCGACGGCGCCGAGATCCTCGCCGCCTCGCTCCGCACGGACCGGTTGCGGGCGCTGGAACTGCGGTACTGCCGCATCGGCGACGCCGGTCTGGCGGCCCTCGCGGCGTCCCCGCACCTGGGCGGACTACGCCGCCTGCACCTGCAGCGCAACAGGGTGACCGCCGAGGGCGTACGGTCCCTGCGCCGGTTCCCGGAGCTGACCGAGCTCGACCTGCGCTACAACGACATCGGCGAGGCGGGCGCTGAGGCCCTGCTCGCCGCCCCGTTCGCCGGGTCCCTCGCGCGGCTGTGGCTGTACGACTCCGATGTGGGTCAGGGCGGCGTGCGGAAACTGGCGCACGCCGCGAATCTTCCGTCGGGGCTGCGCAGCTTGTGGAGGTGCGTGTGAGCATCGAACTTCGGGATCGGTTCTTCGTCCTGTCGGCCAGGGACGTGCCCGCCGAGGAGGCCGCCCGGTATCGGGCGGAGGTGGACGCGACCGACGCCGAGCCGGCCGCGACGGTGGACGGACTGGACATCTCATGGCATCCGTCGGCGCGGTTCAAGGCGGTGCGGTTCATCGACGCCGAGCGGATCGACGAGCGGGTGCGGGATCTGTTCGCCCGGCCCAGCCCGGACGCGCCGTATCTGGCGGCGGTGTTCGTCGATCCGCACGAGTTGTCGTTCCGCACGTTCGAGAACATCGTCCCGCTGGACCGCCTGTTCGAGGACGTGCCGCTGGAGGCGGAACTGGCCGGCCGGGCGGAGCACGCGGAGGGGGTGTTCTCGTTCTCGTTGCGGTTGCCGGCGGAGGCTCAGGCCCGGCTGGCGCACCTGGACGAGCTGAAGCTGTACGTGCCGCCGCTGAACGCCGCGTCCAGAGGTGGTGAACGGTTCATCTTCCACTCGGCGCTGCTGGCCGAGGCGTTGTCCGCGGCGGTGGCCGACGCGTTGCCGCCGGCGATCGTGGAGGGGTTCTCGCATGTGAACCCGGTGTTCCGGTGCAACCGGTTCGAGCCAGGTGACGCGAACTTCCACCGGCACCGGGACACGCCGTACTTCGACGCGGCGCGGCGGCACATCTCCCGGTACACGGTGCTGCTGTACCTGACCGGCGGTACGGGGTCGCCGGCGCTGGACCTGATCGGTGGCGCCGCGCTCAGCGAGATCGCTGAGTTCACGTGTGTGATCTTCGATCAGCGGTACGAGCACGAGGGCGCCCCCTACCTCGACGACCGCAAGGTGTTCCTGCGTACCGAGCTCATCTTCACCGCCGACGAGGTCACCGAGGCGCCGGAGATCGGTGAGCTGTTCAGCAAGGCGTGCTACCTGACCGGGGAGAGCGTGTTCGCGCCGGAGCTGGCCCGGCACGCCGACGCCTACTACAACCAGGTGGCGGCCGCCCACTGGGGCGGCTTGGGGAAGGGCCCCACCCGCGAGACCTTCGTGCACAAGGAGTTCCGCGGGGTGCACTTCGTGGCCAACGGCTACGACTTCTGGTTCGCCAAGACCGACGCGTTGTCGCTGGCGGAGTGCGCCGCGCTCACACTGCTCGACTACTTCAACTGCAAGCTCGGCGACACCGCCTTCCGGGCGCTCTGCAAGACAGAGGTGATCGAGTCCGACGACGCCGGCTGGATCCCGGAGTTCCTGCGGACCCGGCACGGCGGGTCCGCCATGACGCGGGTGGACAAGTCCGCGTTCTTCCCCGAGCCGGAGCGGCCCGACCGCCAGCTCTGCTGCCCGTTCCACTCCTCCGGAGGCTACGACCCCACGCGGCACGACGAGATCATCGAGCTCTACACCGACGCGCAGTCCTTCGCCAAAGCGCACATCCTGCCCGCGCCGATCCTCATGCTCGGCGAGGACGTGGCCCTCGACCCGGACCAGTTCGTCATCCAGGACCACCTCATCCACGTGCTCGGCAAGGACGCGCTCAAGCCGGTGAACTTCGCCGCCTGCTGGAACGACGAATCCATTCCCGAGGACTATGTGACCGTCGCGGCCAAGGTCGGAGTGGCGCAGTTCCTCGTCCCGCCCATCATCTACACCGAGTCCGCCGGCTGCTACCACCTCAAGTTCGACTTCTTCCGCAACTCCTGGATGGTCGACCATCGGCTGGCCACCATCCCCATCCCCCGGATCACCGAGGAGCAGTGGGCCGACCCGGACGAGAGCAGCGCCTGGCGGCGCTCGGTGGACGACTCGCTCATCGACGACGAGCACCCGCTGCCGCCCAGCGACCTGTGGGACGACGAAGATGACGACTGGGACGACGAGGACGACTGAAGCGCGTACTGCATGCTGCTGTACAAACCGTGACAGCACCTGCGAAGGTCAGCGCTCCGACGTGGTTTCCCGCACCCAGGGCAACGCCAGTCGCTCGACCAGCACCAGGGCGGTGTAGAGGGCGACGCTCATCGTTGCCAGCAGGGTGATCGCCGCCCAGGCGGTGGCGCTGTCGGCGATTCCGCTGTACTGGACGATCTGGTAGCCGAGGCCGCCCTCGCCGGCCTGGAACTCGCCGATCACGGCGCCGATCGCGGCCAGCGGCATGGCGACCTTCAGCCCGACGAAGACGTGCGGGAGCGCGGCTGGAAACCGTACTTTGCGGAAGGTCTGCCAGCGCGAGGCGTCCAGGGATCGGGCCAGTTCGGCGAGTTCGGCGGGCGTCGTGGTCAGCCCGGTCGTGGTGGAGAGCACGATCGGGAAGAAGGAGAGCAGGAAGACCATGGTCAGGATCGGCCGCTGCCCCCAGCCGAGTGAGACGACCAGCAGCGGCCCGAGCGCGATCTTCGGTACCGCGTTGATCGCCACCAGCAGGGGCGAGAACATCCGCTCGGCCGCCCGCGAGGCGGCCAGGAGCAGGCCGATCAGCACTCCGGCGACCGCGGAGATGAGGAAGCCGGCCACCGTCTCCAGCGTTGTCGTGGCCAGTCCGCCGAGCAGTTCGGCCGACTTCGCCTGGAAAGCGGTCAGGACCTCGGCGGGCGGTGGGAGCACCGCCGGATGGAGGAGGGGGAACGCCGAGGTGACCAGCCACCAGGTGCCGATCGCGACCGCGAGCCCGAGGGCGGGCCAGCCCACCGCTGTGACCGTCGCGCTCCCGTTGGGAACGACACGTCTCGCGGGTCGGGTGTCGCCCGCCTCGGCCATGTCACCTGCTCCTCGTCGGGTCAGGGCTTCGGCGTCAGGTCTGCGCTGATGAGCTGGTCGGGGGTCAGCCCGGCCGGCATGGCGCCGTTGTCCTGGAGAAGCTCGATGCTGCGGGCGACCCGCTTCGTATCGATCGTGCCGACCACGTCGCCGGAGCCCTCCGGCCGGACGAAAGCACTCATCAGGGTGCACTCGGCGGCGGCGGGGGCGGCCGACGATGCCGGGACGTTCTTCTGGAGGATCCGGCCGGCCTCGTCCGGATTGTCGATGCTGTGGACGAGCCCCTTCATCAGGGCCGCGATGAAACGCCTGGCCAGGTCCGGCTGCTCCCGGGCGATCTTGGTCGTGGTGACCAGCACGTTGCCGTAGAGATCACTCATCACATCGCTGTAGGGGAGCACGACCGCCTGCCTGCCCTTGGCCACCGACTCCACCGTCGGCTCGCCCACCACGAACTGGCCGATGCCCGCCACGCTGCCGCCGGCCAGCAGGCCGATGAGGTTGGCGGGTGCGCCGTTGACCCAGGTGACCTTCTTCGCGTCGACGCCGGCCAGTTTGGCGTAGGTGGGGAAGAGGTTGCGCACCACCGAACCCGGGCTGTCGGCGAGTGTCTTGCCCTCCAGGTCCTTCGGCGTGGCGATCCCGTTGCCTTCGAGGCTGATGAGCGCGGCCATGGTGCGCTGCTGGATTCCGGCCACCACGACGATGCTCTTGGCGCCGCCGTTGCCGCGCGCCAGCAGCAGACCGGTGAGGTCGACCGGGGTGAACATCGCCGCTCCGGCCTCGATCTTCGAAATATTGTCGCCCGTACCGCCCCCGGGCTTGATGTCCACGTCAAGGCCGACCTCACGGAAGAATCCCTTGTCCTTCGCGACCCAGGCGTACGAGTCTCGCCCGAAGTTGCCGAACGACGTCAGATAAGTCACCTTTTCTAGTGGTTTATTACTAGAAGTCGACGCCTGCTGTTGATTGTCGGGATTGCTGCAAGCAACTACGAACGTACAGGTCAAGGCGAGAGTGGCGAGAGTACGGGCGAGCCTGCTCATGCACCGCTTCCTTTCATCCGACGCCGATCGGCCTGCGAAGAGACGCTAACAAATGGTAGCTAACCCCATGAGACTTCCATTTCTTGTCAATCCGTATACGCTGATTCGACTGGATTAAAACCGCAGTCAGATGGAGAGCTGCGCGCATGATTGAGCTGGCTGGGGTTTCCCGCAGTTTCAGTGGACGATCCGGGGTCGTGGAGGCGCTGCGCGGTATCGACCTGACCGTGGCCGAGGGCGAGTTCGTCGCTCTGGTCGGCCGATCAGGATGCGGGAAATCGACCCTTCTGCGGCTTATCGCAGGTTTGTTGCCGCCGACCGAAGGTGAGATCACGGTCGCCGGCGAGCAGGTCACCAAGGCACGGCGCGACATCGCGCTGCTCTTCCAGCGGCCCGCGCTGCTGCCCTGGCGGTCGGTCATCGACAATGTGCTGCTCCCGGTGGAGATCTTCGGCTGGCGCCGGGCGGCGCACCGCGAGCGCGCCGCGCGGCTTCTGGAGCTGGCCGGGCTGGCCGGCTTCGAGAAGCGACTGCCGCACGAGCTGTCCGGCGGCATGCAGCAGCGGGTCGCCCTCTGCCGGTCGCTGATCGGCAACCCCCGGGTGATGCTGATGGACGAGCCGTTCTCCGCGCTCGACGCGATCACTCGCGAGGAGCTGTCGGTGGAGCTGCAGCGCCTGCACATGGAGAACGCGTCCACCATCGTCTTCGTCACCCACTCCATCGACGAGGCGGTGCTCCTGGCCGACCGGGTGGTCGTTCTCACACCGCGTCCGGGACGGATCCGGGAGACAGTCGAGATCCGCATCCCGCGCCCGCGGACCCTGGGCCGGGACGCCCATTTCGAAGAGGTCGCACGATGCAGCGCCGATCTGCACGAGCTGCTGATGGGGTGGGGCACGTCGGCGGTGACCCGGGACAGAGGGCAGTGAGCATGCGCGTGTGCGTCTTCACCGAACCGCATCGCGGCGCCACCTACGACGATCAGTTGCGGATGGCGAGGCTGGCCGAGGACGGCGGGTTCGAGGGCTTCCTCCGCGCCGACCACTACCGGTCCATGGAGCTCGAGGGCGGCCTGCCCGGCCCGACGGACGCCTGGGTGACTCTGGCCGGACTGGCCAGGGAGACCTCCCGGATCCGGCTGGGCACGCTGGTCTCCCCGGTGACCTTCCGGCTGCCCGGGCCCCTCGCCGTGGCCGTCGCGCAGGTGGACCAGATGAGCGGCGGCCGGGTGGAGCTGGGCATCGGCACGGGCTGGTACGAGCGCGAGCACACCGCGTACGGCATCCCGTTCCCCCCGGTCGGCGAGCGCTTCGACCGGCTGGAGGAGCAACTCGCCATCGTCACGGGCCTGTGGGCCACGCCGTCCGGCGGCCGGTTCAGCCACCACGGCGGCAATTACCGGCTGGTCGACGCCCCCGCCCTGCCCAGGCCGGCGCAGCGGCCCTGGCCGCCGATCATCATCGGAGGCCGCGGACCGAAGCGCACCCCGCGGCTCGCCGCCCGCTACGCCAACGAGTTCAACCTGCCGTTCAGGAACGTGTCGGAGACCGCGGAGGCGTTCGGGCGCGTCGTCGAGGCGCAGGAGCGGATCGGCCGGACCCGCGACGGCCGCGCGCCGCTGGTGCTCTCGGCAGGCATCGTCGTCGCGGTCGGGCGCAACGACGCGGAGGCCCGGCGCCGGGCGGCCCCCTTGCACGTGCCGAGCGCGCTGCCCCCGGAGGACCCGGTGATCGGCTCACCGGCTCAGCTCGTCGAACGGATCGGCGAGTTCGCCGCGATCGGCGCCACCCGGGTGCATCTGCGTCTGATCGACTTGGCTGATCTCGATCACCTGGAGTTGATCGCGGCCGAGGTGCTGCCGCAACTCGACAGCGCGCGTTGACCACCGCAGGACTCGCGCCGTTTCCCCTGGGAGAAATGACGCGCTATGCCGGATATCGGGCCGCGATGAGCGCCGCGTTCCGCTCGGCCAGCGTCAGCGCGGACTAGCGCAGCAACAGGTCGGCGGACTCGTCGGTGATCGTGCCCACCAGTCTCCGCATGGTGGCGGAGACCTTGCCGAACGCTGCTTCGGGTGTGGGCTCGATGTCGCCGAGCACCACCCACCACCAGGCGTTGGTCATGACGTTGGCCAGGAAGTCCGACCTCTCGACCTCTGGCGGTCAGGCCGGGCCGCCAGTTCCGCCGATCGGGCTGCTCGCGCGCACAGTCCGTCAAACGCTGCTTTCGGATGCCCAGTTCCGTACGGCGGGGGCGTACCCGGCAGGCTTGTCCCCGACCTTGACGCCCGGGCTGACCAGCCAGCCCTGATAGTCCGGCGTGAACATCCGGTAGACCGACGGGGGCGGCACGGAACTCGCCTCGTCGAGCTCGGTGCGCAGCTCGGCCGGCAGCTCGAGGTCGAGGGCGGCCATGTTGGCGTCGAGCTGGTCCGCGCTGCTCGCCCCGACGATCGCCGAGGCGACACCGGGCTGGGTGGCGACCCAGTTGAGCGCGACCTGGGCCATCGTCACGCCGAGCTTGCCGGCGACGCTCTCGACCGCCGCCAGCAGCCGCCAGTCCCGCTCCGTCCACGAGCGCCCGGGGGAGCCCGCGCCGCTGAGCCGGCCGTCTCCGGCCAGGCCCTGGTCGGCACTCCGGTACTTGCCGGTCAGGAAGCCGCCGCCGAGCGGGCTCCACGCCGTGATGCCGAGTCCGAGGCTCTGACCCATGTCGACGTGCTCCAGCTCGATCGCCCGGTCGATGAGGGAGTAGGGCAGTTGCAGGCTGACCACCGGTACGAGGGAGTGGGCCTCGGCGTAGGTCTGGGCTCGTGCCGCGTACCAGCTGGGCACGTCGGACAGGCCCGCGTAGCGGATCTTCCCGGCCCTGGTGAGGTCGTCGAAGGTCCGCATGACCTCCTCGACAGGGGTGATCCGGTCCCAGGTGTGCAGCAGGAACAGGTCGATGTAGTCGGTGCGCAGGCGGCGCAGTGACGCCTCGACCGCTCTGATCATGTGCTTGCGGCCGTTGCCGCCCGCGTTCGGATCTCCGGGGTCGACGCTGTTGGTGAACTTGGTGGTGAGCACCACCCTGTCGCGGACCTTGGCTTCCGCGATGAGGTTGCCGAGGATGGCCTCGCTCTCGCCGGCGGTGTAGAAGTCCGCGGTGTCGATGAGGTTGCCGCCCGCTTCGAGATAGCGGCGGAAGATCGGGCGGGCCTCCTCCTCGGTCTTGCCGTAGGCGGCGTGGAAGCCGCCGGTGCCGAAGTTCATCGTGCCGAGTGCCAGCCGGCTGACGCGTAGTCCGGAACGTCCGAGCAGGTAGTAGTGGTCCAGGGACATGAGGGTGCCACTCCGATCGCAAGCAGATTCGAGGACGAACACCCGTCAGCTTGCGCAGCCAAAAATGGACTGTCAAGTCCAAAGATGGCCTATGCGTCACCGCCTTGACAGGTGACGAATGACGCTGCCAATATCGTCACCAGTTAGACGGGTGACGCCGATGTGGGTGCCCGTACGGAATGAGGAAGGAACTGCCATGGCTGCCAGCTACACCGGGGTCGTCACCGTGACGGGAGAGGGTCGCAACGGAGGTCGCGTCGCGGCCGATGACGGTCTCCTCGACATCACCCTCGCCATCCCCAAGGAACTGGGCGGGGCCGGCGGCGCCACGAACCCCGAGCAGTTGCTCGCCGCCGGCTGGGGCGCCTGCTTCCTCGGCGCGGTCAGGAGGGCGGCGGCGCAGCGCAAGGTGAGGCTCACGAGCACGAGCATCACGGCCGAGATCACCCTGAACCACGGCGACGACGGCGAATTCGGCCTCGCCGCCGTCCTCAACCTCGAGCTGGGCGGCGTGGACGAGCAGGCCGCCGCCGAGCTCGGCGCGGCTGCTCACCAGCTCTGCCCCTACTCCAAGGCCACTCGCGGCAACATCCCGGTCACCATCCGGGCGACCGTCGCCGCCTGACACGTCATCGGCCGGCGTCCTGCCCGGCGGGCTTCACCACGGAAGGGAGCATCCGTTGCGTATATCGAGTCTCATGAAGGCGTTGTCGCTGGCCGTGCTCGCGATGGCCGTCGCCCTCGCCTGCTTCGCCCAGGTGTTCTGAGCGCGAACAGGCCGGACGGCGGGCGCGGCGACAGGTCGCGCCCGCCGCTCCCCGGAGGGCGAGCCCTCTGTCAGGGTGACGCGAGCTTGCTCGCCCGCAGGTGGGCGATGCCCATGTCCAGGGCGGCTTCCAGATGGCTGGTCTCGCCGGTGGACATCTGGATCAGTACGCCGCCCTGGATGCCGGCGAGCAGGGCGGCCGCCGCGCGGTCGGGGTCCAGGTCCGCGTCGATCTCGCCGGCGTCCTGCATGTGCCGTACGCCGGCGGCGATCTCGGCCTGCCAGCGGTGCATCAGCTCGGTGACCACGGCCTGTGCGCCGGGCGTGCGGCTGCCCAGCTGTGACGTGACGGAGTTGAGCGGGCACAGGCGGCCCTGCCGCCGGTAGCGGTCGACGACCTTGTCGCGCCACGACTGCCAGGCGGCCCAGGAAGTGAGGTCGCCGAGCTGGGGCCGCTGGTCCTCCAGCACCCGGGCGGCCTCGAAGCGGGCCACGGCCAGGAGCAGCTCCTCCCGCCCGTCCGGGAAGTAGTGGAAGAGCTGGCTCTTGCTCGTCGCCGTCCTGGCCAGCACGTCGTCGAGCGTCATGTCGGCCACGCCGTGCTCGCGGATGTGCGCCGCCGCGCCCTCGAGAATGCGCTGCCGCGTCGCGGCCCCCTTGCGGGTCAGTGTGCGCATGACCACCCTCCAGACTGGACTTGCCAGTCCATATTAACGGTTGACTCGCTCAGCCTTCCGTGCCGCCGGACAGGACCGCGAGGGCGGCGTGCGCCTGGTCGCGCATCGCGGGCACGAACTGCTGCGCGGGCTCCGGCAGGCCGGCCAGGACGAGCGCGACCTCCTCCGGTGTGCCGACCTGGTCGAGGAACCCGACGATCAGGTGCGCCGCCTCGGTCGGCGAGGTCGCGACGACCGCGCGTGAGAACGCGGTCCACTCGTCCGGCGAGATGTGCTCGCGCAACGCGGGGAACAGCAGCGGCTCCTCGTGCTCGAGATGCCGGTGCACCAGGGTCTGGACCGCTTCGGCCGCCTTCCGCAGCCCCGGGCGGTCACCGTCCTGGCTGATGGGCACGGCCTCGATGGCGTCGAGCTCGTCGTGTTCCTCACTCAGCACGGCGAACCGTTCCGCCGCCTCCGGCGCGACCGCTGCGACCATCGGCCACAGCTGGTGGTCCTCGGTCTTGTGATGGTGGCGCAGGTTCTTGACGAGGAACTCGCGCAGCTCGGCCAGGGCCGCGAGAGGGACGGAGGGCCGGGCCGCGGCCTCGGACACGGCAAAGCTGACGGAAGTCTTACAGACCCCGGCCATTCCTCGCAGGCGCAGGTCACGGCTGCTCGAATGGCAGTTGTGACTGATCGACGACATTCAGCGGAGAGCGGCCCGCCCATCGCGCGCCGGGTGATGCTCTCGATGCTCGCCGCGGGCGCCGCGGGCCTCGTCGCCGCGCCTGTCTTGCAGCAGGGCTGGGAACGACTCCTCGGGGCCGCCTCCCGCAACGACCCCACCGGCCTCACCGGGCTGCTGCCCAACCCGGGCGGCTTCCGCTACTACAGCGTGGCGGCCTCGGTGCCGAGGAAGACCGCGGCCGACTACCGCCTGAAGATCGGCGGCCTGGTCGAGCGCCCTGGGACGTACACGCTGGACGAACTGCGCGCGCTGCCCCAGACCCGCGTCGTCGGCGACGTCCAGTGCACCGACGGCTGGCGGGTGCCGAACACGCCCTTCTCCGGGGTGCTGCTCTCGCACCTCCTCGACCTGGCAGGGGTGCGCCCCGAGGGCAAAGCGGTCCGCTTCACCTGCTTCGACGGCGTCTACACCGAGAGCCTGACGCTCGAGCAGGCCCGCCGCCCCGACGTGCTGGTGGCCCTGGACATGCTGGACGCGCCGATCACCCACGACCACGGCGGTCCCGTACGGCTCTACGTCGCGCCGATGTACTTCTACAAGTCGGCCAAATGGCTGTCCGGCATCTCTGTCACCGACAAGGTCGTCCCGGGCTACTGGGAGGTGTACGGCTATGACGTCGACGGCTGGCTCGACCAGGCGGCCTGAGCGCTTGCTGCCGCGCTTCAGCCGGGCCGAGCGCCTGGTCCACCAGGTCACCGCCGGGCTCATGCTGCTGTGCGTGGGGGCGGCGGCCTGCCTGTACTTCCCGCCGCTTGCCCAGCTCGTCGGGCGGCGCCACCTGGTGGTCGTCGTCCACGAATGGTCGGGGCTCCTGCTGCCCGTGCCGTTCCTCCTCGGTCTCGCCTCATCCGCGTTCCGTGCCGACCTGCGCAGGCTCAACCGGCTGGCGCCGTACGACAGGCAGTGGCTGCGCGCGGTGCGCAGGAACACGCCAGGACCGCGCCCGGCCGGCAAGTTCAACGTCGGGCAGAAGATCTACGCCGGCTGGATCGCCGGCGCCGTGCCGGTCATGACGTTCACCGGGCTGCTGATGTGGTTCACCGATGTCCTGCCGGCGATCTCCCGCACGAGTGCGATCTTCGTGCACGACGTGACGGCCCTGGCGATCGCCGCCGTCGTGCTCGGGCACATCCGGCTGGCCTACCGGGATCCGCTCGCGCGGCGCGGGATGCGTACGGGCTCGGTGCCGCCGGAGTGGGCCAGGAAGAACCATCCCCAATGGGTTGACGAGATAGGTCATGGAAGATGAGCGTTCGCGGTGACGTCGATTGCGCGGCTTGGAGTCACCTGTCAAACTGGTGATGTGAAGCACGTGTTCCTGTGCGGCAACCCCGCGCTCGACTTCGCCGGCACGCTCCGCGCGCGCCGCACGGAGCGCTTCGAGACGCTCGACGTCCCGGACCGGCTCGACGCCTGGTACCTGGAGTCCGGCGTCGTGGACGCCGTCTCTCCCTGTCGGGAAGCGGATCTGGCCCAGGCGGTGGCGGTACGCGAGGCCATCTACGCGCTGGTCACCGCCCGGCTCGCGGGTGACGGATACGACGGCGAGGCGCTCGCCCTGGTCAACGAGACGGCCCGCAAGCCCCCGGCGGCGCCCCAGCTCACGGCCGAGGGGCGGTGGGTCGAGGCGAGCCCCGCGCAGGCGCTGTCCACCGTGGCCCGGCACGCCATCGAGCTGCTCAGCGGGCCCGAGGTGCCGCTGATGAAGGAGTGCGCCAACCCCGAGTGCACCAAGGTCTTCATCGACCGGTCGCGGGGCGGGCGCAGGGAGTGGTGCGGCATGGAGTCCTGCGGCAACAAGATCAAGGCGGCGGCCTACCGGGCGCGCAAGAAGGAGGCTCAAACGGCCGGCACGCGCTGATCGCGCCTGCTCGGAGACCTCCTGATCGTCAGGGCGAGCGCGGCCAGGCTCAGCAGCCCGCCCACCAGCGCGGTGCTCCGGACGCCGAAGCCGGGCAGCAGGACGCTGCCGATGAACGCCCCGGCGGTGATCCCGACGTTGAACGCGGTGCTCACGCCCGCCGAGGCGAGCTCCACGCTGCCCGGGGCGACCTGCAGGATCCGGCTGGCCGCGGCGGTGCACATGGCGGAGAACGACAGCCCGGTCAGCGCCACCAGCCCGGCCGCCACGATCGGCACGTCACCGAGGACGTACAGCCCGAGCAGCGCCACGCTCTGCGCCGCCACGGGGACGACCATCGCCGCCCGGGCGTCGCGGTCGGCCAGATGCCCGCCGAGGGCGACGCCCAGCAAACTGGCGATGCCCCGCACCAGCAGGAGCGGCCCGATCGCCGCGGCGGGGAAACCGCTCACGTCGGTCAGGAACGGGGCGACATAGGTGTACCCGGCGAACGCTCCAGTGACCGCGAGGGTGGCCATCGCCATCAGCCTCCAGTACGCCCCGGCGTCAGGATCGGTGCCCTCGGTGACGGAGCCGGCCCCGGCTGGGGCGGCCGGTAACAGCAGCGCGATCGCGACCAGGGCGAGCAGGCCGACCGCGCTGAGCGCGAGGAAGGACGCCCGCCAGCCGGCCTGCTGGCCGAGCCACGTACCGGCGGGCACGCCAAGCACGGCGGCGAGCGAGCTCCCCGCGAACACCACGGAGACCACGCGGCCGTGCACACGTGGCGGGAACAGGCCGGTGGCGGTGGAGACGACGATCGCCCAGAACAGCGCCTGGCTGAGCGCGACGCCCACCCGGGCGCCGAGCAGGACCCCGTAGGCCGTCGCGGCGGCCGAGAGCGCGTTGCCCGCGACGAACACGGCGAGCAGGCTCGTCAGGAGGAGGCGGCGCGGCATCCGGTACGTCAACCGGGTCAGCGGGACGGAGGCGAAGACGACCATCAGCCCGTAGCCGGTCACCAGCAGGCCGACGGCCGAGGGCGAGGTCGACAGGTCGGCCGCGATCAGCGGGAGCAAGCCGATGGGGAGCGTTTCCGTGGTGACGTAGATGAATGTCGAGACCGACAGCGCGGCCAGCGCACCGATCGACCGTGCGGTGCTGGGTCCGTCCATCCTGCTTCTCCTATATCGGCTTTTGCCGGTAGCGGATGCGCTAGGGGGCAGTGACGCTCCGCCGGGCGGCCCGGCGGCGTTCGGTGAGGCGGCGCGACTTGACGTCCGTGCCGCAGTCGGCCATCCGGCACCATCTCCGCGAGCCGTTGCGGCTGCGGTCGAGGAAGATCCACCCGCAGCCGCCGCTCTCGGTCGGGCAGCGGCGTACGCGGCCGAGGTCGGCGGTGCGCAGCAGGTCGAGCGCGGCGTGCGCGGCGCGGTCCGGCACGAGCGACGCCGGGACGATCCCGACGACCAGCCGGACCGCGGACGTGCCCCCGGGATCAGGCGTCAGCCTGGACCGGCCTGCCGCGGCGAGCCACCTGCCGTGCAGCCGATCGAGCGCGGCGCCGGAGTCCGCGCCGTCGATCGCCGCCAGGAGGGCGGTGTGCAGCGACTCCCTGATGTCCCTGACGGCGTCCAGCGCGACCGCCGCCGCGCCGGGGTCGCGATCCCACGTCTCGGCGACCGCTTGGGCGTCCAGGTCGTCGATCAACCCGGCGCGGCATGCCCAGAGCAGCAGCGCGGCGGGCTCCGCCACGTAGTCGCGCGGCTCCGAGCCGGGGACCGGGATGCCCCGCTCCACGGTGTTGACCAGATCCAGGGCCGGGTGACCGCCCACCAGCGGTAGCTCGGACGCATCCATGAAGCAATGCTACTACCAAAACCTAATTTGCAGGTAGCTCTGCAGGGTGTCATGCGTCCCGGACGGCTTCTGTCGGCGGCGATCCCTATTGTCTGCGTCATGACGACTGCCGTGTCGGCGCCTGGCGGCGCCCGCCTCCTCACCCCCCGTCCACGCGCCCACCGGTGCGACGGCATCGCGGGGGTGAGCGCGTGAGCGGCTGGGAGCGCGTGGCGGACGCCGTGGGCGCAGGTGACGTGTCCCGGACGGCCGCCGAGGTGTTACGCCTCGACGCGGCGGAGCGCCGTGAGGTGGCTCGCCGGCTGCCCCACCACATCGGCCCGGCCAGGGACGCCGCGCAAGCGCGCTTCGAACACCTGCGGGCGGAGGAGGGACGAGCCCGCCAGAAGTTCGTCGAAGCCGAGGTGGCCGGTGGCCTGTCCACGGAGGAGGCGGTCCACCGGTGGTGGACGACGGGCATCCACCACAGCCACGTCGACTGGAGGATGCGCGACAGCTGGATCGCGCCCATGCGGGTCGCGGGCGCGGGCACGCTGGGAGGCGCGGCTGCGGTCGCCACCTGGATCTTCCGGCGCGACTTCTCCGGTCGGGACGGGGGCCTTCCTCTGGAGCCGCTGCTGCGGGTCCTCGCCGCGCGCCCGGCCGAATGGCAGGCCGACCTCGCCGTACGCGTGGCAGGCCGTCTGCGTGGCACCCGGCGGCAGACGGAAGACGGCACCGTGGCGCTGGCGCTGGAGCTGTTGCGCCGCACCGGAGCCCCGCCCCCCGACCACGAGCCGCTCGTGATCGCCTGGGTGTCCACCACGCCCGATCTCGAAGGCGATCCGCTGGCGGAGCACCTGATCCCGCGGCTCTTCGAGGCCGAGGGAGTGGGCCGGGTGCTGCGCGACGACCGGCTCGACCAGGGGCAGGGCCGGCGGTCCTGGTTGCGCGCGCTGCGCGACTGGGTCGACGCCGGACGGATCGAGCGGGAGGCGCTGGCCGACGGGTGCGTGCGCCGTTTCCTGCGCGGCGGCAGCGCCACCGACCTGCGGTTCTTCGTCCGTCTGCACGACCTGCTCGACCCCGGGCACAGCCCGGAGCGCGTGCGTGACTACCTGCGGCTGCTGCCCGCCGCTCCAGGGCCGGTCGCCGAGCTGGCACTGCGACAGCTGCGCACCCGCGACGCCGCGCTGGACGGCGATGAGGTCAACGAGGCGGTGGCGGCGCTCCTGTTCCGCTCTGAGGGCAAACTCGTGCGCGCCGGACTCACCCTGCTCGACCAGGCCGCCCGCGAGGCCGGGGACGAGCTCGACCATTTGGCGCCCGCGCTGGCCTCGGCGTTCCTGTGCGAGTCCTACGAGGTCAGGGAGAGGTCGGTCCGCCTGGCCGTCAAGCACGCGGGACGGTTCACGCCGGCCGGGGCCGAGGCGGTGCGGGGGGCGGCGGGCCTCCTGCCCCTGGATCTGGCGGCCCGCCTGGCCGAGGTCTACGGCGCCGACCCGGCGTCGGCCGACGAGCCCGGGACCGACGGTTTCGAGGCCGTTGAGCTGCCGGCGTTCGAGGCGCCCGCCCGCCGGCCGTTCCCCGGCGCGATCGAGGACCTCGCCGGCACCTTCGACCTGCTGCACCATGAGTTCTCCCTCGAACGCTGGCTCGACGGCTTCGTCCGCAACCCGCAGACCAGGAAGCCCCCGCTCCGCCCGACGGACCTGCACACCCAAGACGAGTGGTCGAGCCTCGCCCACTGGACCGAGGCACTGCTGCGCGAGGCCGCCGATCCCGGCCGGGAGCCGTCCCCACCCGCCCGCAAGGCTGTGGCCCGTGCCGGTCGCCCGGCTCCAGGAGTGCTCCACAACCTCGCGGCGAGCCTTGCCGACCTGGGCCTGACCATCCCGGACGCCGAGCGGCTCACTGGCCCGCCGCTGGAAGGGGAGCGCGTCTTCGTCGCCGCGGTGCGCGAGCGCGAGCCGAGCCCCCAGGAGAGCGCACCGTACGAACGGCTGCCCAACCGGCGGGGGATCTCACCGCCACACTGGGCCATGCTCCTGCGCTGCGCCGAGATCCACGACGCGCTGAAGAAGGGAACCCTGCCGCCGTACCTCCTGGCCACCCCGACCCACACCTCCGGCCACGTCGATCCCGCCGAGCTGGTCGCCCGGATCGAGGGCTACGAGCGCGCGGGCGTGCGCCCCCTGCCCGCCGACCTGGCGCAGGCGCTGCTGCGGCTGCCGCGCGAGACGGATCCCGAGGTGACCGCCCGTGCCGGTCGGCTGGCCCGCACCTGCGAGGCGGGCGCCGCGCTGGAGCGCTGGCTGAAACAGCGGCCCGAGCCCGAGACACGCCTGGAATGGCTGCCCGCCGACACCTCACTCGGGGCCCGCGGCTGGTCGGCGCCCTTCCCACGCCCGCGCGTCCGGCTGGTACCGACGGGGATGCCGCTCGTGGACGTGCTGCTGTCCGACCCGCCCTACTCGGCCTTGATCGCCCCCGGCGGCGACCTGGCGGCGTGGCGGCTGGCGCTGCCCTCCGACCGGGAGGCGGTGGCCATGCAACTCGTCCCGCAGCTGTCCCACAGCTGGCAGAGCCCGGGCTACCTCCACACGTTCATGACCCCGCTGTGCTACCAGGACGGACCCGTGGGCGAGGGGACGGCGCTGCTCCTCGGCATGCTGCTGGCTGAGCGCGGCTGGCACGCCGAACGCTGCCGTGACCTGCTGCTGCGCGCCGCCGCAGCCGGATGCCTGCCCGCCGGGGAGTGCGGCAGGCAGCTGGGCCTGTGCCTGCGCAGGATCGGGATCACCATGAGCCAGGTGAGCTCGGCGCTGGAGGACGCCGCGCGTAAGGGCGCGCACAGGGAGGTCTGGGAAATCATGCGTGGGCTGCTGCCGGTGTTCCTGCCGGCGCCGGAGGAGCGCGCCCACAGCGGCCACACCCGCGCCCTGGAGTTCGCCGTCGACGCCGCCCGCTGGGCGGGTGCGCGCGGCACGATCCCCGAGGTCGCCGCGATCGCCGCGCGCAAGGGGGCGAGCGGGCTCATCCGCGCCGCCCGCCGCCTGAACGAACATCTCGGCCGGGCGTGACCCTCGAACACCGCGCCAGGACGCGAGGTGAGGACCGCGCGTCCCGCAGCCCGGGCAGGATGCGGCGCGCCCGGGGCGCCGCAGCCCGGGCAGATTGCGGCGGGGTCACGCAGGCAACGCGCTATTCCTCCGTGAGCCCGCCCGTACGGAGCCAGCCACGCGCGGCTGTCACGACGTCCCTGGTGAGGGTCACGGAGTGGCCGATGTAGTGGGCAGGGTCGAAGACCTGGTCCAGTTCCTCGGTCGTCAGCAGCGGATGCAGGTCCGGCTGCTCGGCGAGGGCGGCGCGCAGGTCGACGCCCTTGCTCTGGGCTTGCTGGCTCACCTCGTAGACCCTGCGGTACGCCGTCTGCTTGCCCAGGTGCGGCGCCAGGGCGAGCATCAGTGCTTCGGTGGCGACCTGGTCATGGACGCGGTGGAGGTTCGCGGTGATGCCGCCGGGGTTGGGCACGAGGCTGTCGATCACAGAGCCGAGCGTCTCGTAGGCGCGAAGGCAGTAATGCGAGACGTCCGGAACACAGGCCCATTCGATGCGCCAGGATCTGGAGTCACGCTCGTGCTCGCTGCCCATCGTGGCCATGGCGGACACCACCTGGCCGGCGGCAAGCCTGGACATGACGACGATCTGCTCGCAGTCGTCCGGGTTGCGTTTGTGCGGCATCGTGCTGCTGCCGATGGTGCCCGGCTGCCAGATCAGGTCGAGTTCGCCGAGCTCGGGGCGGGACAGCGTGCGGATCTCGTCGGCGATGCGCCCCGCCGTCGCGGTGCAGGCGGCGAGCGTCATCACATACTCGGCCACTCTGTCCCGTGCCGAGTGCCAGGCCATCAGAGGGCTGGTCAGGCCCAGCCGGGCGGCGACCCGGGCCGCCAGCTCGCGGCCGTGCGGGCTGAATGACGCCGACGTGCCGACCGCGCCGAAGAGCTGGATCGCCAGCACCCGCGGGCGCATGGCCACCAGGCGTTCCGCGTGCCGGAGCAGCTCGTCGACCCAAGAGGCGATCTTGAGCCCGAAACCGATGGGAAGCGCCGGTTGGGCGTGGGTGCGGCCCACCGCGACGGTGGCGGCGTGCTCCTCGGCCAGATCGGCAAGCCGGTCGACGATCGGGCGCAGGAGCCGATCCAGCTCGTCCAGCACGTCCCGCATCTCCAGAGCCTGACCGGTGTCCTGGATGTCCTGCGTGGTGGCGCCGTAATGAACGTACTCGCCGGCACCGTCGGGGCAGGCACTCGCGAGCGCGTTCAGCAACCCCACCAGAGAATGCCGGGTGCGCTGGATGTCGGCGTGCACCTGATCGAGGTCGATGAGCTCCACGCGGGCCCGTTCGCCGATGAGGCCGGCGGCCCACCCTGGGATCAGGCCCAGTTCACCCTGCGCGGTTGCGAGCGCGGCCTCGACGTCGAGCCAGCGCTGGTAACGGCACATGTCGCAGAAGATGCGGCGGCTGGCGGCGGTGGAGTAGCCGAGCCCGGAGAACGCGGAATCGGTGATGTGGCTGCGCGTATGCGCACAGCCGAGCCGGCCGCCGGATCCGGACGCGGTCGAAGGGGTTTCCTGGACAGTCATCTCGCCTGCCTCTTCTGGCTGGAGTACTCGAAGACGGGGGCGACTTTCACGCTTCTCCTGGCGCCCATATTGATGACGGCCTTGGTGTCGGCGGGCGCGGCTCTGACATGGGCACCCGCGTAGCCTGCCGGCGTCATGAAGATCCCCCAGACGACCTCGTGCTCTTGTATGTCGCCGGTCAGCGGGTCGACCACCGGTTCGGTGGCGGGGATCACGCGCCGTTGGACGATGTGGCCCAGGTCGCATGCTTCCGTCAGGTGGCGCTCCCACTCCTGGCCGGAGACCTTCCAGCCGGGGACGATCCCGCTCCCGCTGTGCCCCGCGAAGGGTTTGACGATGAGCTCCTCCCGGTGGTCCCGGCAGTAGTCGACGAGGTCGACCTCCGCCCCGTCCACGGTCACCCGTCCGGTCGTCAACCTTCTGGTCCAGGGCAGCAGCCGGTCGATCAGCCGTCTCTCCTCGTCGGAGAACGCGTCGCGCCACCGCTCGTCCGACAGGAGACCGAGGCAGCCCTTGTTCTCGAAGAGCTCGCTGCGCAGGCTGGTCCACAGGACTGTCTGCCCGTTCTCGTGCGCACGCAGGATCGGCTCCGCGTCGTGCCCACCCGCGACGAGCTCCTGCGTCGTGAAGTAACGCAGCACCACGTCGATCGCCCTGCCGCGCAGGAGCAGCCGGCCGCGGCGCTCGCTGACCTGGCTCACGTCCCCGAGCACGACCTCGAAGCCCAGCTGCTCGAGCATTACCCGGATGGAATGGTGAGTGATGGCGTGTCGCTCGATGCCGCCGACACTTTCCACCAATCCGATGACCGGCGAGGCGCCGCCCGTGACAGGGAGGGCGGCCGCCCTCAGAGCTTCGGCCACGCGAGCGCCGGTACGGACATAGCTCAGGCCATGTTCGTCCGCGAAACGCCGGAAGTGCTCGTCTTCCAGCAAGTACCGGCAGGTCTCCGCGCGCGCGGTCCCGCCGAGCGGACTGCCGATGTTGTACTCGAGGAGCTTGAACGAGGTGCCGTCGTGGTAGAGGTCCGCCCGGCCGTAGAGAGGATGCGGGTCGGGCAGCCGCAGGATGAGCGCTGCCCGACGCGGGTCGATCCCCAGTGCTGACGCGTACCGGTCGAGGTCGCCGGCGAAAAGCCGGTCGGGAAGCGTGGCGAGCAGTGCGAACAGGTCGGCGAGATCGCGCGCGCAGTCCAGCAGGGCGGACCGGTCGGCGAAGACGGGCCGCGCCAGCAGGCTCGCGTCGAAGAAGGCGCGCTGATTGTCCGGGAACGGTGTCCGCGCAATTACGTTCCGGAGCGGACTGCCCTCGTCAAGACATTCCTTTATAAAGGCTTCCGTGACACTGTCCATGCGGAGTCACCCCTACTGCCGGTTGGCCGGTGCGGTCACGCGGCCGGTAATGTACCAGAGTGACCGTCCGCCCCGACAGAATGCGGATGACGTTACTGACACCCTTGACCGTCGCGATCTTGACAGTTAACATGACGCTGATCAAGTGTCAGGGTGCACTCGATTCCTGACACGATTTTGCTCACCATGGAGGCCGTCATGAGCAATTTCGAATTCGCCGACATCGTCATCGTGGCCCAGGAAACCGACGAGACGGTGGCCCCGCACGCCGTTCTGTGCCAGGGCTGATTCCCGGCGGCAGCGGGGAATGACGTCAGGCCCAGGGTGTACATATAGATAGCGGGAAGAACGTGAAGGCACTGCTCATCGTCATGCCCTGGGCCTCACTGCATAGGCCGTCACTCGGTGCGGGAATTCTTGCCCAGGTCGGTCGCGACATCCCCGACTGCCGGATATCGCAGCTGTACGCGAATCTGGAATGGGCTGACTTCCTGCAGGAGGAGTCCGGCGGCGCCATAAGCCCGGTCGACTACAACAATGTGGCCGACCGGTATTTCGCGGGCGCGGGCGAATGGGTCTTCGCGAGCGCGCTCTACCAGGAGCCCCGCTGGCGGGAGCGGGAGTTCAGGGACCACCTTGCTGGCGAGGAAGGTCTGGACGCCGACCTGTTATGCACGATGCAGCAGCTCGCACCCCGTTTCATCCAACGGCTCCGCGATCGGCTGGCCGCCGAATCATATGACATGGTGGGATTCAGCACCACCTTTATGCAGAACGTGCCCTCACTTGCCCTTGCCCGCGCACTCAAGTCGGCACGACCGGACACCACGATCGTCTTCGGCGGCGGAAACTGCGACGGAATCCAGGGTGCCGCCCTGCACCGGAACTTCCCATTCGTCGACCTCGTCGCCAGGGGTGAGTCGGACCATATATTCGGGCAGCTCGTAGCGGCGGTGCGGAGTGCGGACAGCAATCTCTTCCGGCGAATCCCCGGACTCTGCTGGCGAACTTCTGACGGCCGTTCTGTCGCCAATCCGAGTATGGCCGCACCGCTGCTGATGAAATCGGTCCGGCGACCCTGCTACGACGAATACTTCGACGCCCTTGTAAAGACCGGTCTTGACGCCTGGGTGGAGCCTGAGCTGGTGCTGGAGGCGTCTCGCGGATGCTGGTGGGGGGAGAAGCACCATTGCACGTTCTGCGGGCTCAACGGATCGGCCATGAAGTTCCGGAGCAAGGCGCAGGGCGATTTCGTCGACGAAGTGCACGAGGCGGTCCAGAAATACCGGGTCCTGGACATCTCGCTGGCCGACAACATCCTGGACATGAAGTATTTCGACGAGTTCCTGCCGCGCCTGGCGGAGCTCGACTGGGACGTGCGCATCCACTGCGAGGTGAAGGCCAATCTCACGCTCGACCAGGTCAGGGCCCTGCGCCGGGCGGGTGTGGTCAACATTCAGCCCGGCATCGAGAGCCTGAGCACCCACACGCTCAAGCTCATGGACAAGGGCGTGACCGGCGTGCAGAACGTGCGCCTGCTGCGCGACTGCCGGCAGGAGGGCGTCACCGTGGACTGGAACTGGCTCTGCGGTTTCCCCGGCGAGGACGAGGCCGAGTACGAAGCGATCATCGGCCAGCTCCCCGCCCTGGTGCACCTCCAGCCACCGTCCGGCGTGTCCAGGGTCGCGCTCGAGCGGTTCAGCCCCTACTTCGAACGCCCCGAGCTGGGCTTCGAGAACGCTGGACCGGCGCGCGTCTTCCAGTTCGTGTACGACCTGCCGCAGTCCGAGCTGGAGCAGCTCGTCTACCTCTTCGACAGCCCGCGGCAGGGTGTCGGCGAGGAAACGGAGTCGCGGCTGCAGGACGCGATCACGCTCTGGAGACAGGGGTTCGGCCGCGGCACGCTCAGCTTCTCCAGGAGCGACGGGCAGCTCACCGTCCACGACCGCCGCGCGGGCTGGCCGGTCCGGGACCACCTGCTTGAGCCCGGAGGGCGGGCCGAGGCATACCTGGCGCTGAGCAGAGGCCGTACGCCGAAGTCGTTGGAGACGTTCCTGCGCGACACCCACGGCATCACTCCTGGGCACGGCCGGATCGCCACCTGGCTCGACGAGTTCACCGCCAACGGTCTCGTGTTCGCCGAGGCAGGGCGGTACATCGCGCTCGCGGTCGACGAAAGCCTTGCCACGGGGACCACACAGGTGGCGGCCGCCATCGAGGCATGGTGACACCGCTCCCCGCGCCCTCAGCGCCGAGCAAGACATCGATCTTCAAGAATCGGAACTTCCGCAAGGTCTTCGCGGCGAGCGCGGTCAGCACCCTCGGCACGCAGCTGAGCGCCCTGGCCATCCCACTGACCGCGGTCGGCGCGCTGGACGCCACCCCGGCCCAGGTCGGCCTCCTGGGCGCGTTGAGCATGATCTCGTTCCTGCTGTTCGGCCTTCCCGCCGGTGTCCTCGTCGACCGCGCGTCGCGCCGCCGGATCATGATCGCAGCCGATTTCGGCAGAGTGCTCGTGCTGGCTTCCATCCCCGTCGCGGCGCTGCTCGGCGCGCTGACGCTCCCGCAGCTGTACGTGGTCGCCTTCGTCACGGGCACGTTGACCCTGCTGTTCACTGTCGCGTCACAGAGTTTCCTGCCCTCCATCGTCCCACCGGAGCGGCTCAACGAGGCCAACGCGAACCTCGCCTCCTTCAGGGAGGGCAACGCCATCGCCGGGCCGGTGCTCGCCGGGCTCCTCATCCAGCTCGTCACTGCCCCGCTGGTCATCCTCCTGGACGTGTTGAGCTACCTCTGGTCCGGCGTGGTCATCTTCAGCATCAGGCGCGTGCCTGAGCCTGTCGCCGCCAAGCAGTCCATGACCCGCAGCATCCTGGACGGCGTACGGTATGTCTTCGCACACGAGCTGCTGCGTCCGATCGCAGCGGCAGGCGCGCTCAGCAATCTTGCCGCGCTCGTGACGCTGACGATGATGCCGATCTACTACGAGCGCGTGCTGGGGCTTCCGACCGGGATGTTGGGCCTGTTCATGGGCGGTGGCGGGGTCGGCCTGCTGCTGGGGGCCTACACCGGGCGGTGGCTCGCCCGATGGATCGGCGAGGGGCGGGTGCTGTGGGTCTTCGGGACGGCCATCGTCCCCTTCGCGTTCCTCGTGCCCGGGGCGGCGCCCGGCGCCTGGCAGTGGATCGCGACGGGAGCCTGGCTGGTGGTGTGCTATCAGAGCGGCATGACCAACGTCCTGTTGATCAGCTTCCGGCAGCGCATCACACCGGGGGAGATGCTTGGCCGGATGAATGCGGTCATGCGCTTCACGCTGACTGGAGCGGCGGCGCTCGGAGCAGCGCTGGGAGGCGCGATCGGGGAGTTCGCCGGCGTGCGGAGCGCCCTTTACGTCGGTGCCGCGCTGACCGGTCTGGTCTGGATCCCCTACTTCTTCTCCCCCATGCGTCACCTGCGCAGGCTGCCCTGACCCTGAGCCGCGAACGAACCGGAGCCGCACCATGAGCTACCCGAGCCGAGCCGACCTCACGTCGCTCTCCACGCGTGACGTCGTCGATGTCCCCGGGACGATACGCCTCGATCCCGGCTCTCCCCGGGAATACCTGGAGGCGATCCGGTTCCTCAGGGACTGCGCGGCATGCGGGGTCACTGTCCGCTGGACGGGAGAGTGCCCTGCCCCTGCCGTCGCTGACGCGCTCACCCATCTGCCGCCTCCGCAGGCTCCCCTCGCGGCGGGGCTGCACGAGCAACTGCGCCACTGGCGGGCGGCGTACCGGCGGGGCGCGTTCTACCTGCGCAAGGGGCCTGGCTTCCGGATCGTTCACGACCGCAGGCCACTGCATGCCAAGCCGCTGCGAATGATCGTCGGCGACGACCGCCTGATCGACGCCATGGAGGCCGGTGACGAGGTGATCCGCATCGAGGACCATCCGGTCCCACCGGCCATACGGCACCTGGTCAAGGCCGGGCTCATGCTGGCCGCAGGCGACTATGCCCTGACCCTGCCCTATCGGCTCACCGCGTGGCCGATCCCCGCATACAGCGTGTAGGACCGGTGCTCGGCCAGGTCACCGGGCCACGGCCAGACGGTAGTCCTCGTCGGTGGCGAGGAGGTTCCGGTGCGTGTCCTCCGCGGTGATGACGCCGTCGTCCAGGACGAGGACCCGGTCGGCGGCGTCCAGGAGTGCCGGGCTGCTGGTGATCACGATGGTGGTGCGGCCGCGGCGCAGCTCGGCGAGGTTGCGCGCGATGAGCTGCTCGGTGACCGCGTCGACCGCTGTCGTCGGGTTGTGCAGGACGAGGACATCGGTGTCGGCGGCGAGGGCGCGGGCCAGGGACAGCCGTTGGCGCTGCCCGCCGGAGAGGTTCGCGCCGCGGTCGCGGACGCCGTAGTCGAGTCCTTCGCGGTGGAGGGCGACGACGTCGGTGAGCATCGACGCCTCGACCGCCTCGAGGACCATCCGGCTGGTGCCGGACGGGTCGATGTTCGTGCGGAGCGTGCCCGCGAAGATCTCCCCGTCGTACGGGTTCACCAGCATGTGCTCGCGGACCGCCTCGATCGACAGGTCCGCCGCATCCTGGCCGCTGACCCGTACCACGCCCTCATACGCGTCGGGCGGGACGTTCAAGGCCAGGACCGATGCCAGGTCGGCCGCCGCGCGCGGCTGGTAGGCGGCGATCGCCACGAACTCGCCGGCGGACACCTGGAACTTCAGCTTGCGCAGGGACCCGTACCGGACGCAGTCGACCTCGAGGTTGCCGCCCGCGGACGGGCGGTCCCGCCCCGGGGTCATCACCGGCGGCGCGGCCAGCACCAGGGCCATCCGCTCGGCCGACGCTCGCGCGATCATCACGTACTTCGGCATCTCCGAGAACAGCTTGAGCGGTTCCATGATGAACTGCGCCAGTCCCACGGCCATGACGAGCTGCCCGATGGTGATCCGGCCCTGGAACGCGAGCCACCCCGCCGTCAGGGTCACGGCGGCGGCGAGGATCGCGTTGAGTGCCTGCGCGGCGCCCGCGTACGCGCCGTTCACCCTGGCGACGGTGATCGCCTGGTGCTTCGCCTCCGTGCTGACCTTCCGGTAGGACAGGAACGCCGCCTCGTTGCCGCCGAAGCCGTGCAGCGGGCGCAGACCGGTGATCAGGTCGGCGACCTTCGCGCCCGCCCGCGCCACCCGGGCCTGCTGTTCGCGGGTGCTGACGCCGATCCGCCTGGACATCACGCTCAGGATCGACAGGATCGCGACGGTTCCCACGATCACCAGCAGGCCGAGATGGATGCTGGCCATGCCCAGCGCCACCGCCGTGATCAGCACCGCGACCAGCGAGCTGATCAGCAGCGGTGCCACCTCGATGATGTCGGCGGTCTGGTCGGCGTCCTCCGTGGCGATGGTCAGCACCTCGCCGGACTTGAGACCGACGTCCCTGGCCACGGGCTGGAGTCCGCAGGCCGCGACCCGTACCCGCCAGCGGTGTGCCTCGGTCGTGTTGGCCTTCTGCAGGATGCGCATCCCGAACCGCCACGACAGCGACACGGTCGTGATGATCACGGCCAGCGCGGCTATGGACAGGGCGAGCGAGCCGAGGCTTCGTTCCCGCATCGTGTGCTCGACGATCAGGCCGAGCGCGATGGGGAAGGCGGTCTCACCCGCCTGGTACATGCCCATGAGGACGGTGCCCCAGGTCATCGCGCCGATGTTGCGACGCAGCGTGGTCCAGAGGATGCCCGACCCCGTGCCGGGCCGCGGTCCGATCAGCCGCAACTCAACTACCCTCTCGCCAAGCCCGCCAGAGTCGCGCGTACCGGCCGCCCAGGGCCAGCAACTCCTCGTGGGTCCCCTGCTCCACCACGCGTCCCGAGTCCAGTACGGCGATCCGGTCCGCCGCCATCGCCTGGGTCAGCCGGTGCGCCACGAACAACGTGGTGCGGCCCCGGCACGCGGCCAGCACGGCCCGCTCCAGCTCGGCGGCCCCCTCGCTGCCCGCCTCCGCGGTCGACTCGTCGAGCACCACCACCGGCGACCGGCCAAGCACCAGCCGGGCCAAGGCGATCTGGGCGACCTTGGTGACGTCCAGGCGCTCGCCGCCCTCGCCGACCATGGTGTTGAGCCCATCGGGCAGCGCGTCGGCCCACCCGTCGGCGCCGACCGTGCGCAAGGCGTCCATCAGTTCGGCGTCGGTCGCTTCCGGCGCGGCCAGCCGAAGGTCGTCGGCGAGCGGGCCGGAGAACACGTGCGTCTCCTGCGTCAGGATGCTCACCAGTGCCCGCGCCCCGGCCTCGTCCAGGTCCGCGAGGTCGGTCGACCCGATGCGCACCGATCCAGCCTGCGGGGTGCCGATGCCCGCGATCAGCGCGGCCAGGGTGGTCTTGCCCGCGCCCGTCGCGCCCACCAGCGCGAGCGAACCGCCGGCCGGGATCGCCAGGTCGACGTCCAGGAGCACCGGCTCCTCGGAATCGGGGTAGCTGAACGTCAGTCCCTCGACCGTCACCGGGTACGGGGCGACGTCCGCAGACGCGGCGGCGGCACTGCCCACCAGCCGGTCCTCCGCGGCCTCGCCCAGCACCCCGACCAGCCGGGTCAGGCTCGCGCCCGACTTCTGCGCCTCGTCGAAGGTGAACAGGATGGCGCCCAGCGGGTTGAACAGCCGGTGGAACACCAGCGGGGCCGCCGACACCTCGCCCAGGCTGGCGGCATCGGCCTCCAACAGGGCGTACCCCACGACGACGATCAGGACCAGCCCGATGAACTCGGCGCGGTTCTCCCTGCCGACGAACCGGCCGAAGAGCCGGAACACCTCGATGCCAAGATCGCGCACCCGCCACGACTCACTGGCGACCTTCTCGCGGAAGGCGTGCTCAAGGCGGTACGCCCGGACCGTGTCGATCCCGTTCAGACCACTGATCAACGCCTGCGCACGGTCGGCCTGGGCCGCCCGCTGCTTCCGGTAGAGCGGGGCGGACCGGGGCAGATACCAGCGCAAAGCCAGCGCGTACGCGGGCAGCGCGCCGGCGCCCGCCAGGCCGAGCCGCCAGTCCAGCCCGAACATGCCGGCCGTGGCGATGACGACCAGCACTCCCGAAGAGAACACCGTGGGGATGGCCGTGCGGATGCCCTTGGACAGCACGGCCACGTCGTCGCCGACCCTCGACAGCACGTCCCCCCGGCCGACCTGCTCGATCCGCGCGCTCGGCATGCCCAGCACCGCCCGGACGGCGCCCTCCCGCAGCCGCGCGAGCAGGTCCGCGCCCAGCCGCCCGATCAGGTACGTCGACGCCGCGCCGGCAGCCGTGCCGAGCAGCGCGGCGGCCACCATCAGCGCGCCGAGCGTGACCAGGACCGACTGCGGCTCGCCGTTGATCACCCCGTCGACCACCCGGCCGAGCAGGAGCATCGGCAGCACCGCAAGCGCCGCCCCGGCCACCGTGGTGAGCACGGTCGCGGCCGTCAGCCATGGCGCTTCGCGGCAGTGCGCCGCGACCCAGCGGGTGGCCTCGCGCCCGGTCGCCGTGCGCAGGGTGGCCGGGGCGACGCGGGTGTCGGCGGCGCTCACATCCGGGCCAGGACCGCGCGGCCCGCCCATGGCAGCCGTGGCGCCATCAGGAGGGCACCACCATCGGCGTGCCGGCGACCGGGTCGGGGACCACGACGCAGTTGAGGCCGAAGACCTTCTCGACCAGCTCGGCGGTGATCACCGCGGTCGGCTCGCCCTCGGCGACGATGGCGCCCTCCGCCATCGCGATGACGTGGTCGCAGAAGCGGCAGGCGAGGTTGAGGTCGTGCAGGACGACCACGATGGTCTTGCCGGACTCCGCGTTCAGCTTCCGCAGCAGCCGCAGCAACTCCACCTGGTGATTGATGTCCAGGTAGGTCGTGGGCTCGTCGAGGAGCAGCAGATCGGTGTCCTGGGCGAGCGCCATCGCCACCCAGACGCGCTGCCGCTGGCCGCCGGAGAGCTGCCGGATCGGGCGGTTGACCAGGTCGGCGGTGCCGGTGGCGTCGAGGGCGCGGGTGACCGCGTCGTCGTCGCGCTCGGTCCAGCGGCGGAACCACCCTTGGTGCGGGTAGCGGCCGCGGGCGACCAGGTCGGCGACGGTGATGCCGTCGGGCGCGAGGGGCGTCTGCGGCAGCAGCCCGAGTGTCTTGGCCACCTCGTGGGTGCTCATCTCGGTCAGTGCCTTGCCGTCGAGGTACACGGCGCCGTGGCGGGGCTTGAGCAGCCGGGCCAGGCCGCGCAGCAGCGTGGATTTGCCGCACGCGTTGGCGCCCACGATCGCCGTGACCTTGCCGTCAGGGACCTGGACGTCGAGGTTGGTCACGATCGCCTGGTCGTCGTAGCCGAGGGTCACGCCCTCGGCGCGTAGTCGGGTCATCCGCCCGCTCCTTGCCGGTTGGTGGTGGCCAGCAGCCACAGCAGGTAGGGCGCGCCGACCGCGCCGGTCACGACGCCGGTGGGCAGCGGCGTCGGCAGCAGGTGGACGGCGATGAGGTCGGCGGTGAGCAGCAGCGCGGCACCGGTCAGCGCGGCGGGGACGATCCCGCCCGTGGCGGGGCCGAGCAGCCGGTTGGCGATCGGTCCTGCGACGAGTGCGACGAACACGATGGGGCCGGCCACGGCGACGGCCAGGGCCGTCAGCACCACCGCCGTGGCGAGGAGGCCGGCGCGGCCGAGTTCGGTGCGGATGCCCAGCGCCCGTGCCGTGTCGTCGCCGAGTTCGAGCGCCCGCAGCTGCCGCTGCAGCAGGACCGCGGTGGGCAGGAGGAGCACCAGGGCGCCGAGGAGGAGCCGCAGTTCGGCGGCGTTGGCCTGCCCGACGGAGCCGGTCAGCCAGTGCATCGCCTGCCGGGCCTCGGACAGCCGGGCCCGGGTCAGCATGTAGCCGATCAGGCCGTCGAAGAAGAGCACGGCGCCGATGCCGATGAGAATGAACCGGTAGCCGGCGACGCCGTCGCGCCAGGCGAGCACGTACATCAGCAGGGCGGCGGCGACGGCCCCTGCGAGGGCGAGCGCGCTCACGGCCAGCCCGCTGACCTGCAGAAGCACGATCCCGGTGACGGCGGCGAGGCCGGCGCCTGAGTTGATGCCGACGAAATCGGGGGACGCGAGCGGGTTGCGCAGCAGCTGCTGGAAGATCGTCCCGGCGGCGCCGAGGGCCAGACCGACGGCCAGCGCCGACGTCGCGGTGGGCAGCCGCAACTCCCGGACGACGAAGTCGACGCTGGGGTCGTCGCGCAGCTGGAGCACCGAGGCGATGACCTCGCCCGCGCCGAGCCGGAAGCTGCCCACCATCATGGTGAGCACGAACAGCGCGCTGACGGCCAGGGCCAGCGAGCACGTCACCACAAGCGAGCGGGTGGCCCGGCGACGCCGGGTGGTGCGGAACGCACCGGCGGTCGCCGGGGTCGTGGTGGCTGTCATGGTCACACCTCCGACAGCCGGCCGTAGCGGACGATGCCGACGAACGCCGGCGCCCCGAGCACCCCGAGGACCACGCCGACCTGCAGCTCGTCGGGTGCGGCCACCACTCGGCCGAGCACGTCGGCCAGCAGCAGCACGATGGGGGCCAGCAGCATGGAGTACGGCAGGATCCACCGGTAGTCCGGGCCGCAGATGAACCGCGCGACGTGCGGTACGACCAGCCCGACGAACACCATCGGCCCGCAGGCGGCCGTGGCGGCGCCGGCGAGCACCGCGACCACGCCGAACGCCAGCACGCGGGTCCTGGTGACCCGCTGGCCGAGGCCGCGGGCCATGTCCTCGCCGAGCGCGAGCCCGTTGAGCGCCCGCCCGAAACCCAGCGAGGCGACCAGCCCGAGGACGAGGAACGGCGCGACCCCGGTCAGGATCGGGGCGTACCGCCCGGCCAGCGACCCCACCTGCCAGAACCGCAGCTCGTTGAGCGCGTCCACGTTGGTCATCAGGATCCCGGTGGTCACCGAGACCAGCCCTGCGGTGACTGCCGCGCCGGCCAGGGCCAGCTTGACCGGGGTGGCGCCCTCCCTGCCGAGCGACGCGATCGCGTACACCAGCGCCAGGGCTCCGATCGCCCCGGCGAAGGCGAACCAGACGTAGACACCCGCGCCGCGCACGCCGAGCACCGTGATGGCGAAGACCACGAAGACGGCCGCGCCGGAGTTGATGCCCATGATGCCCGCGTCGGCCAGCGGGTTGCGGGTGACGCCTTGCAGGATGGCGCCGGCCACGCCGAGGGCGGCGCCCACCAGGATGCCGAGCAGCGTGCGGGGCACGCGCAGCTCCAGCGTCACCGTGCTGTTGATCGACCCGTCGGTGTCCAGGCTGCCCAAGGCGCGCAGCACCTCCGGCAGGCCGATCGAGCGCGAGCCCAGGGTGACGCTGAGGAAGGCGACCAGGGCCAGTAACACGCACAGCACGCCGATCCCCGGCCCGAGGGCCGAGGCTCTGCGCGCGAGGTGTGCCGAGTTGCTCATCAGCGGCGATCAGCTGCCGAGGTTCGGGTCCGCGGCCTTGACCGCCGCCGTCAGCTTGTCCAGCTCGGTGGCGAAGTGGCCGTACGTGTGCAGCCAGTAGGCCGGCCAGGACACGACCGCCCCCGCCTTGGCCGCCTTGATCTTGAACCAGGTGGGCTGCTTCTTGCCCCACTCGGCATTGGAGGTGGGCTTGTAGTTACGGCCGTCCCACAGGATCAGGTCGGGCTGGTACTTGTCGGCGTTCTCCCAGCTCAGGTTCTCCCAGTACGGAAAGCCGGGGTCAGGGCTGTCCGGGTTGATCACCTTCAGCCCCCAGCGCTGGAAGTCCAGCAGCTCGGGCGCGTACTCGGGGTTGGCCACGTACACCTTGTCGTCCGCGGGCAACATCGCGGCCGCCGTGAGGCCCGGCTTGGCCGCGACCGCCTCCTTGAACTTGGCGAGCGCCTCGTCGAAGCGCTTCTTGTTCGCGGCGATCTGCGGGGAGTCGACGTCGGCTCCCAGGCTCCTGGCGAGGTCCTCATATCCCTTGGCCAGGTCGACGATCGACTTGCCCTGGGAGACACCCACCACCGGGGCCAGCTGGGCGAGCTTCTTGCTCTTCTCGTCGACGCCTTCCTCCAGGCCGGCGTGCGCCTTCTCCGCCGGCCACCAGTCGCCGACGATCAGGTCCGGCCGCAGGGCCGCGGCCTTCTCCACGTCGATCTTGCCCCACTCCTGGCCCAGGAGCTCGATGCCGGTCAGGTCGAGATCTTTCAGGTTCGCGTCGGTCTTGACCGACTCGTCGGCGTAGATGCCGACCGGCTTGATGCCGAAGGACATCAACGCGGCCGCCTCGCCCGCGTGCGCGATGATCCGCGTCGGGGTCTTGTCCGCTTTGACGACCTTGCCGGAGCCGTCGGTGAACGACCAGGGGCCGGAGGGTGCGGCGGAGGCTGCCGTGGTAGTGCCGGAGTTGCCTGCTGAGCCGCAACCGGCGAGCACGACGCTCAGGGCGGTGAGTGCCAGGACCGGACGCCATGCGCGCATGGTGGAGCTTCCATTCTCGTGTTGGGTGGGCCACCAAAAAAGGGTCAACAGTTAGGCAAGGCTAACCATAGTTTCGCCTTTTGGCTAGAAGAGCGTGATCAAGCCCACGTCGGGCGAGAATCGGGCTCCCCGGGCGGTTCCCTTCGTGAGACATCCGCGATATATGTACAGGCGATGTAGATAACGGTTTCTACGCCACCGGGCTCCGTCTCCGCGAGTAGCCGAGCCCCTCACCCCCCGAAGGAACCCCAATGACCGACCCCCACGGCATCGGGCTCACCCGGCGCACCTTCATCCAGGTCGCGGGCGCAACCGCCGCCGCGTACTCCCTGATCAGCACGATGACCGGCACCGCGAGTGCGGACGACAGGCCCGAGGAAGCCGACCGGCTCCTGGTGTACTCCGTCCCTGCCGGGGTCCCGACCAACGCGAGTTTCTCCGTCAAGGCGCGCACTCCGAACGGTCAATGGAAACCGGTACCTGTCCTCAGAGGCCTGACGAAGACCATCAACGAGAAGACGGGCTCCGGCGTCGTCAGGAACACCTCGGTCGCCACCTTCGACTTCAACGGCATCGTGGAGGTCGAGGTCACCTCGTCCAAGGGCGCCATCGGCTCCGCGCGGATACGGCCGCTGTCGTACGGCATCAAGCACGAAGTGGCCGGCGACACCGTGCGCTTCACCCTCAGCGAGCCGCGCAACCTTTCCATCGAGATCAACGGCGACATCTTCGACAACCTGCAGCTGCACGCCAACCCGATCGAGGCGCAGCGGCCCGAGCCCGGCGACCCCGACGTCATCTACTTCGGTCCCGGTCTCCACACCGTCACGGACAACGTGGTGAAGGTGCCCAGCGGCAAGACGGTGTACCTGGCCGGCGGCGCGGTGCTGAAGGCCAGGGTGGAGTTCGACAAGGTCGAGAACGCCCGGCTGCTCGGCCGGGGCATCCTGTGGAACGCCGACGGCGGCGTCACGGCGGCGTTCTCGAAGAACATCGAGATCGACGGCATCATGGTGCTCAATCCGCGTAGCGGCTACGCCTGCACCATCGGCCAGTCCAAGCAGGTCACCGTGCGCAACCTGCACTCCTACAGCCACGGCCAGTGGGGTGACGGCATCGACGTGTTCAGCAGCGAGGACGTCCTGATCGACGGCGTCTTCATGCGGAACAGCGACGACTGCATCGCCGTCTACGCCCATCGCTGGGACTACTACGGCGACACCCGCAACGTCACCGTGCGCAACTCCGTCCTGTGGGCCGATGTCGCGCACCCCGTGAACATGGGAACCCACGGCAACCCGGACAAGCCCGAGGTCATCGAGAACGTGGTGTTCAGCAACATCGACGTCCTCGACCACCGTGAGCCGCAGATCCTCTACCAGGGCTGCTTCGCCCTGAACCCCGGAGACAGCAACCTCATCCGCAACGTCCGCATCCAGGACGTGCGGGTGGAGGACTTCCGCTGGGGCCAGCTGATCAACATGCGGGTCATGGCCAACCGGTACAACTCCGCGCCCGGTCGCGGCATCGAGGACGTGTACGTGCGCAACCTCAAGTACGACGGCACGCACGCCAACATGTCGGTCATCGTCGGCTACGACGCCGACCGCCCCGTCAAGAACGTCACCTTCCAGAACCTGGCGATCAACGGCACGGTCATCGCCGACACGATGCAGAAGCCCCGCTGGTATCTGACTCAGGACACAGTGCCGATGTTCGTCAACGAGCACGTGAAGGACCTCCGCTTCCTGGACTCCGCCGCGGCCGCGGCCACCGTCGCGCCGGAGATCACCAGCGCGGGCGAGGCCACGGCCACCGCGCGCCAGATCTTCAACCATCTGGTCAGCGCGACCGCGCTGCCGACGTCGTTCGACGCCGAGAGCCTGCCGAAGGGCCTCACAGTCGACAAGAACACCGGTCTGATCTCCGGGACCCCGCAGGTCCCCGGTACGTACACGGTCACCGTCTCGGCCACGAACAGTGTGGGCACGGCGACGAAGTCGCTCACCCTCACCGTGTCGCACCCCGCCTGAGCAGGAAGGAGTCGTCTGTGCTTTCCCTCAACCGCCGGTCGTTCCTCGGTGCGGCGGGGCTCGCGGCCGTGGCGGGAAGCGGGCTGCTGCCCGCATCCGCCACGCCCGCGTGGGCCCTGGACACGGGCGAGGTGCCGGCCTTCGCGCATCCCGGTCTGCTCCACTCCCGCGCGGATCTGGACCGGATGAGGTCCGCGGTGGCGGCCGGACGCGATCCGATCGCCTCCAGCTTCGCCGCGATGGCCGCGCACGCCCGCTCCCAGCACACCTACGCCGTCCAGAACACCGGACAGATCACGACCTGGGGCCGCGGCCCGACCAACTTCGCGAACCAGGCCGCCGCCGACGCGGCGGCCGCGTACCAGAACGCCCTGATGTGGGCGATCACCGGCGATGTGCGCCACGCCGACAAGGCCCGCGACATCCTCGACGCCTGGGCCGCCTCGCTCACCGGCGTCACCGGCGCGGACGGGCAGCTCGGCGCCGGACTCCAGGGCTTCAAGCTGGTCAACGCCGCCGAGCTCCTCCGGCACAGCGGCTACGGCGGCTGGCCCGAGGCGTCGGTGCGGCGCTGCGCCGATTCCTTCACCGACGTCTGGTACCCGGCGGTGTCCGGTTACTGCCTGTACGCCAACGGCAACTGGGACCTCGCCGCGCTCCGCACGATCCTCGCCATCGCGGTGTTCTGCGACGACCGGGTGATGTTCGAGGACGCGATGCGGTTCGCGACGGCCGGGGCCGGCAACGGCTCCGTGCTCCACCGCATCGTCACCGCCGCCGGTCAGGGCCAGGAGTCCGGCCGCGACCAGCCTCACGAGCAGCTCGCGGTCGGCCTGCTCGCGGACGTGGCCCAGGTCGCCTGGCAGCAGGGCGTGGACCTCTTCGGCTTCGCCGGCGACCGGATCCTCGCCAATTTCGAGTATTTCGCCCGCTACAACCTCGGCGACGACTCCGTGCCGTTCACCGCCGACCTCGACCGTACCGGCAAATACATCAAGACGGCCGTCTCCAACCGGCAGCGCGGAGTGTTCCGGCCTCTGTGGGAGATGGCGTACGCCCACTACGTGGGACGCCTCGGCAAGTCCGCCCCCTACACCGAGAAGGTGATCTTCCGGGGTGCGGGCGGGACCCGCGTGGTCGAGGGCTACGACGACGACCACCCGTCGTGGGGCACCCTCACCTTCGCCGGTACGGAGCGCGGCTCCGGCGTGCCGGCGGGGGCGCCCACCGCTCCCGCCGGTGTGACGGCGGCGTCGGGGGAAGCGGGCGTCGACCTGGCGTGGCCGGCGGTCGTCGGCGCCCGGACCTACGCGGTGTGGCGGAAGGAGCCGGGCGCCGACGCGTACACGCTGCTCGTGGACGGGCTCACCGGGACCTCGTACACGGACCGCACCACGGCCGCCGGCCGCGCGTACGCGTACACGGTCGCGGCGGCGGGCGGCCAAGGCGCCGGTGCTCGGTCGCTGCCCGTCGTGGCCGCCCGTGGACTGCCCGCTCCGTGGCGTACCGGCGACATCGGCGAGGTACGGCCGAAGGGCTCGACCGGGTACGACGGCGAGCGCATCACCATGGAGGCGGGCGGCACCGGAATCGCCGGGGACGCCGACTCCTTCCGCTTCGCCTGGTTGCCGCTGTCGGGGGACGGCGCGGTCACGGCCCGGATCGTGTACCCGCTCAGCTCGCAGTACTCCCAGGTGGGCGTCATGGTGCGCGGCTCGCTGGAAGCGGCCGCCCCGCACGCGGCGATGCTGCTGCAGGGCCTGCCACTGCACGCCTGGAGCGGGGTGTGGACGGTACGGGCCAAGCCCGGCGGCGCCACGCGCGGCACCGGCTCCATACCCGTGCCGCCGTCGCAGCGCCCGTGGATCACCGTCAACGCCGCCTTCCCGATCTCCGAGCTGGGGCCGCTGCCCGAGTCGGCGACGCCGTTGGAATGCCCGTACGTGGAGGCCGCGGGCGACGGCTACCGGCTGCGGAGGCCCTACTGGGTGCGGATCACCCGCAAGGGAGCGCTCCTCACGGGAGAGATCTCACCGGACGGACACGAGTGGACGAAGGTGGGGGCGGACGAACTGCCGCTGGGCGAGCACGCTCTGGTGGGGCTCGCCTTCACCTCGTGCCTTGGGGTGGCGGAGGACTACGCGGAGACCGGTACGGCGTGCTTCGACGACGTCACGGTGGAGTCCCGCGGCACCAGCTGGTCGGTCACGGAGCCGCAGAGCGGCGTGAGCGAGGTACGGGCGGTGGGGGACGACTCCGCGGTCCGGCTCGAGTGGCGGGATGACGACCTGTCCGGGCGGTACACGGTGTGGCGCAGGGACACCGAGCGCGGCCTGTACCGGGTGCTGGCTACCGGCGTCGAGCCGGTCGGCTTCGGGACCCGGACCCGGTTCAGGGACGCCACCGGCGTGCCGGGGAACACCTACCACTACGTCGTCGCGCGCGCGAACGCGGCAGGAACGGGGCCGCGTTCGCGCCCGGTGAGCGGCCAGATGCCCCAGCCGTCCGGGCCGCCCGCGCCGGCCGTCCCGGCGACCGCGTACGGCAACGCCGCACGGCCGTTCCGCCTCGTCGTGCGCGCGACGGGCGATCCCGTACGGTTCACCGCGACGGGCCTGCCCGACGGGCTGAGCCTCGATCCCCGAACCGGTCTCCTGTCCGGGACCCCGGCCACGGCTGGGGAGTACTCCATCCGGTTGACGGCGGAGAACGCGAAAGGCTCGGGCACTGCGGCACTCGCGCTGACCGTGGCCGCCGCCCCGCCCGACCCCTGGGCGTACCGCGACCTCGGCGACGTGGCCTATGACGAGCGGCTCCTCGGCACATACGGCGTGGTGATCGTCCGCACACCCGGGATCACCCACCACGACAACGGGGTCTTCACCGTGCGCGGCGCGGGCGCCGACCTCAACGTCAACGGGCAGGGCGCGAGCACCCAGCTCGCGTACGTGCCACTCGCCGGGGACGCGGAGGTCACGGCCCGGCTGACCCGGCCGACCGGAGCACCCGGGCGCGTCGGGGTGGTGATGGCGAAGTCCCTCAATCCCTTCGACCTGATGGCCGGCACGGTAGTGACTGTTGGAGGGAGCGGCGTGTGCCAGTTGATCCGGCGGACCAAGGTGGCAGGTAACGCGCCGGCGGTGAACGGCCCCTCGTTCTCCGGGGCGCCGCTGTGGCTGCGGCTGCGGCGCTCCGGCCTGGTCTTCACCGCCTCCGTGTCGGGCGACGGCGAGACCTGGACCACAGTGGGGCAGGACACCCTGGCGGGCTTCGGCGACGCCCCGTACTACGCGGGCCTCGCCGTGACGTCCGGGAGCCAGGACGTCCTGGCCACCGCCGTGTTCGACCAGGTCACGTGGCGTACGTGAGCTGAGGGGCGCCGCGCCCTGGGCGGCCGGCGGCACCACTGCCGCCGCGCCGCACGGCCAGAGCCTCTTCTAGCACTCGATCACGTTGACGGCGAGGCCGCCGCGTGACGTCTCCTTGTACTTGTCCAGCATGTCGCGGCCGGTGTCGCGCATCGTCTTGATGGCCTTGTCGAGCGAGACGAAGTGGCGGCCGTCGCCGCGCAGGGCGATCCTGGCCGCGGTGATGGCCTTGTTGGAGGCCACCGCGTTCCGCTCGATGCACGGGATCTGGACCAGGCCGCCGATCGGGTCGCAGGTCAGGCCCAGGTTGTGCTCGATGCCGATCTCGGCGGCGTTCTCCACCTGCTCGGGCGTGCCCCCGAGGACCTCGGTGAGCCCGGCGGCGGCCATGGCGCAGGCCGAGCCGACCTCTCCCTGGCAGCCCACCTCCGCGCCGGAGATCGAGGCGTTCTCCTTGATCAGCACGCCGATCGCGGTCGCCGTGAGCAGGAAGCGGATCACGCCCTCCTCGTCGGCGTGCGGCACGAAGCGGGTGTAGTAGGTCAGGACGGCCGGGATGATGCCGGCGGCGCCGTTGGTGGGGGCGGTGACGATGCGGCCTCCTGCGGCGTTCTCCTCGTTGACCGCCAGCGCGAAGAGCGTCACCCAGTCCATGGCGTGCAGCGGGTCCTTCTCCGGCGACTCGCTCCGCAGGCGCCGGTGCAGCCCGTTTGCGCGCCGCTTGACGCGCAGCCCGCCTGGCAGCACGCCCTCCCGCGAGATCCCGCGGTGCACGCACTCGGACATGACCCGCCACAGGTTCAGGATCCCCGCGCGGATCTCCTCCTCGGTGCGGCCGAACGCCTTCTCGTTCTCCAGCATCAGCCTGGAGACCGACAGGCCGGTGTTGGAGCAGTGCTTGAGCAGTTCCTCCCCGGTGGTGAAGGGGTAGGGCAGGACGGTGTCGTCCGGCTTGATGCGGTCGGCGCCGGTGGCCTTCTCGTCCACGACGAAGCCGCCGCCGACCGAGAAGTAGACCTTCTCCCTCAGTTGCTCGCCGTCGGCCGTGTAGGCGGTGAAGCGCATGCCGTTCGGGTGCTCAGGAAGGGAGAGCTTGCGTTCGAAGATCAGGTCCTGGCCGGCCACGAAGGGGATCTCGTGCGTTCCGTACAGCTTGACCGTGCCGGACTCGCGCATCTGGGCCAGCCGGCCGTCGATGGAGTCGACGTCCACCAGCTCGGGCTTCTCGCCGGACAGGCCGAGCAGGACCGCCTTGTCGCTGCCGTGGCCCTTGCCGGTCAGGCCGAGCGAGCCGTACAGGATGGCCTCGACCTGCGCGACCTGCGGGAGCAGGCCGTCGTCGTGCAGACCGCGGGCGAACTTGTGCGCGGCCGCCATCGGGCCCCCCGTGTGGGAGCTCGACGGGCCGATGCCGATCTTGAACAGGTCGAAGACACCGATGCTCATGTCAGGTATTCCGTCGCCGCGTCCAGCAGCCACTCGGCCAGGTAGGCCGCGAACGACGAGCGTACGAGCACCACGAACCCCTCCTGCTGGGGCAGCAGCACGACCTGGGCCCGCGCCAGAGTGGTCTGCGCGCAAGAGCCCGGGCCGAACACCGAAGGGTGCAGGTCGATCGCACATCCGTGGGCCAGCAGATCGCGGGCCCGCGGGCCGCCCACCAGCAGGGTGGTGCGCTGCGCCGAGACGTCCACCACGGACCCGTGCCGGTCGCCGAGGGCCGCGCGCACCGGCTCGGCGGCGTGTTTCCCTTCAGGGCCGATCACCAGCCACTCATCGGGCCCCAGCCAGGCCACCGTCACCTCGCCCGACCGCACGGTGGTGCCCGGCGAGACCGGCAGCGGGACGCCGAGCGCCGCCCCGATGTCCGCGGCGGCCGGGCTCTCGGGGTCCACGCGCACGTTGACCTGGCGAAGAAAGGGGATCTCGGCCAGTGTCAGCGCCTCACTCTTCGACGCGGTCGCGAACCGGTCGGCGAAGGCCGCTGCCGGACTCCTGCGCTCAGCCATCGCGGCGCGCTCCTTCCGGGTCGTACAGAACGTGAGAGGTCACGGTGACGGGCACCAGCCCGTCGCCGACAGGGGCGTACAGGCGCTCGCCGACGCGTTCCCGCCCGCCGCTGACCAGGGCCAGCGCGAACGTACGGCCCAGCGCGGCGCTGCGGTAGCTCGAGGTCACGTGCCCGAGCATCGGCACGGGCGGCGCCGGCAGGCCGGCGGACTCCACCAGGTGCGTCCCCTCGGGCAGCAGTAGCCCGGGGTCCTCCGGCAGCAGCCCGACGAGCTGCTTGCGGTCCACCCGCGACGTGTCCGCCCGGGCGAACGACCGCTTGCCGATGAAGTCGGCCTTCTTCTTGGAGACCACCCAGGACATGCCCAGGTCCTGCGGCGTGACCGTGCCGTCGGTGTCCTGCCCGACGATCGGGTAGCCCTTCTCGGCGCGCAGCACATGCATGGTCTCGGTCCCGTACGGCGTGACGACCCCGGTGCCCATGATCGCCTCCCACAGGGCCAGGCCCTCCCACGAGGTCACGTTGATCTCGTAGGCCAGCTCGCCGGAGAAGCTGATCCGGCACACCCGCGCCGGAATGCCCGCGACCTCGGTCTCCCGCCACGTCATGAAGGGGAAGTCGGCCGCGCCGACGGCCAGGCCGGGGGCGAGCCCGGCCAGCACCTCACGCGACCCGGGACCGGCCAGTGCCACAGTGGCCCACTGCTCGGTGACCGAGGTGCAGTGCACCCGCAGCCATGGCCACTCGGTTTGCAGCCACTCCTCCATCCAGTCGAGGACGGCCGCCGCGTTGCCCGTGGTGGTGGTGACCAGGAAGTGGTCCTCGGCGAGCCTGATGACGGTGCCGTCGTCGAAGACCATGCCGTCGGCCCGGCACATCACGCCGTATCTGATGGCGCCGACGGCCAGCGTGCTCATCATGTTCGTGTACAGCAGGTCGAGGAACGCCGCCGCGTCGGGTCCGATCACGTCGATCTTGCCGAGCGTGGAGGCGTCCATCGCCGCCACGCCTTCCCGCGCCGCCCGGCACTCACGCAGGACCGCGGCCTCCATGTCCTCGCCGGGGCGGGGGTAGTACCACGGGCGCTGCCACTGCCCGACGTTCTCGAACAGCGCGCCGTGAGCGACGTGCCACTCGTGCAGCGCGGTGACCCGGACCGGGTCGTGCAGCGCGCCGCGGTCGCGACCCGCCAGCGCCGCGAAGCTCACCGGCGTGTACGGCGCGCGGAACGTCGTGCTGCCCAGCTCTCCCACCGGGACACCCAGCGCCTGCGCCGCCACGGCCGTGGTCAGCAGGCCGGAGGTCTTGCCCTGGTCGTGGGCGGTGCCCGCGGTGGTGTAGCGCTTGACATGCTCGACGGAGCGCAGCCCCGCACCGGTCGCCCGCAGGACGTCGGCCACGGTCACGTCCCGCTGCAGGTCGACGAAATGCGTCCCGTAGTCCTCAGACGGCACCAGCCAGCACGGCACGCCCGCGGTCACGTCTCCGGCGGCCGCCCCCACGACCTCGACCGCCTGCCGTGACGTGCCGGGCACGAGTGTGCCCAGCGCCTCGTCGTAGCGCAGCGTCCCGCCGGCCTGGCTGAACAGGTGCACGACCGGGTTCCACCCGCCGGAGACCAGCAGCAGGTCGGCGTCGAGGGCGCGCTCGCCCGTGACGGCTCCGGTCCCGGTCAGCCGTCCCACCAGGACCGAGGAAACCTCCCGGTCGCCCAGCGCGGTGGTCACCACGTGTCCGGCCAGCACCTCGATGCCTCGCGCGGCTGCTTCGGCCCGGTACGGGGGCTCGGACCGCACATCGACGATGGCCGCCACCTCCACGCCCGCGCCGACGAGGTCGAAGGCGGCGGCGTAGGCGCTGTCGCCGGCCGTGAACACCACCGCGCGGCGGCCGGGGAGCACGCCGTACCTGTTGACGTAGGTCCGCGCGGCACCCGCCAGCATCACCCCCGGCAGGTCGTTGCCCGCGAAGGCGATCGGCCGCTCGTGCGCGCCGGTCGCCAGCACGACCCGCCGCGCCCTGATGCGCCATATGCGCTCCCTGGCCACGTGTGCCGGAGCCGCGCCGCCGAGGTGGTTGGTACGCCGTTCGACGGCGACGAGATAGTTGTCGTCGTAGTAGCCGAAGACCGTGGTGCGCGGCAGCACCGTGACCTCGGGCAGGCCCGCCAGCTCGGCCGCGACCGCCGCCGCCCACTCGGCGCCCGGCCGGCCCGCCACCTCCTCGGCGGTGCCGAGCAGGCCGCCGCCGGGCTCGGGCCGCTCGTCGGCGAGGATCACCCGGGCGCCGGTGCGCGCGGCGTCCCTGGCCGCGGCCAGCCCGGCGGGGCCCGCGCCCACCACCAGCACGTCGCAGTGGGCGTGGGTGGCGTCGTAGCGGGCCGGGTCCGGCTCGGCGGCGAGGCGGCCCTGGCCGGGGAGCCCGCTCGCGACCAGGCCGTCGTACAGCTCGACGGTGGTCGCGGTCAGCATGGGCTCGGGGAACGGCGCCTCGATCTGCACCAGCGCGCTGGGCTCCTCGCTGCCCGCGGAGAAGACGCCGCGCGGGCGGCCCAGCTTGACGCTCGTCGCGACCTGGCGGACGCCGTTGGCCAGCAGCGCCGAGGCGAGCGTGTCGCCGGGGTGCCCGGTGTAGTCGCGGCCGTCGAAGCGGAAGCGGAGCGTGCGGGTGCGGTCGATCCGCCCGCCGGTCTCGCGCCTCACGGCGTCACCGGCCGGGGCTCGCCCACCCGGTAGACGGAGTGGATCTCGTTCGTGGCGGTGTCGCGTACGGCGTTGAACCAGCGGCGGCAGCCCGCGGAGTGGCTCCACCGCTCGGCGAACGCCCCCTTGGGGTTGTCGCGGAAGAACAGGTAGCGGGCCCACTCCTCGTCGGAGAGCGCACCCGGGTCCTCCGGGTAGGCGACGTGGGCCTGGCCGCCGTAGTGGAACTCGGCCTCGTCGCGAGGGCCGCACCAGGGACAGGGGATCAGCAGCATCGTGGCGTTTCCTCAGTGCGCGACCGCGGCGGCGCCGTGCTCGTCGACGAGCGCCCCGGTGACGAAACGGTCAAGGGAGAAGGGAGCGTTGAGCGGGTGCGGCTCGTCGTTGGCCACGGTGTGGGCGAAGCACCAGCCCACGCCCGGCGTCGCCTTGAAGCCGCCGGTGCCCCAGCCGCAGTTGAGGTAGAGGCCCTCGACCGGGGTGAGGCCCATGATCGGTGACGCGTCCGGAGAGACGTCCACCACACCGCCCCAGGTGCGCAGCACGTGCGCCCGGGCGAAGACGGGGAACAGCTCCAGGGCCGCGGCCATCTGCCGTTCGATGATGTGGAAGGCGCCGCGCTGGCGGTAGGAGTTGGCCGCGTCGATGCCTGCCCCCATGACGAGCTCGCCCTTGTGCGCCTGGCTGACGTACACGTGCACGGCGTTGGACATGACGACCGTGGGGTGCACGGGCTCCAGCAGCTCCGAGACCAGTGCCTGGAGGGGGTGGCTCTGCAGAGGCAGGTCGATCCCCGCCGTGGCGGCCACGACCGAGGTGTGGCCGGCGGCGCACAGCGCCACGCGGCCGGCCGCGATGGTGCCGCGGGTGGTCTCCACGCCGGTCACCCGGCCCTCGCTCACCCGCAGTCCGGTGACCTCGCAGTGTTCGACGAACTCGACGCCGAGCGCCGCGGCCGCCCTGGCCAGCCCCCACGCGACGTGGTCGTGCTTGGCGATCCCGGCCCTGGGCTGGAAGGTGGCGCCCAGCACCGGGTAGCGGACGTCGGGGGAGACGTTGACGATCGGGCAGACCTCCTTGACCTGCTGGGGGTCCAGCCACTCGGCGTCCACGCCGTTGAGCCGGTTGGCCTCGACCCGCCGCACGCTGTCGCGGACGTCCTGGAGGCTGTGCGCGAGGTTGAGCACGCCGCGCTGGCTGAACAGCAGCGGGTAGTCGAGCTCCTCCTCCAGCCCCTCCCACAGCTTCAACGCGTGCTCGTAGATGCCGGCGCTCTCGTCCCACAGGTAGTTGGAGCGGATGATGGTGGTGTTGCGGGCCATGTTGCCGCCCGCGAGCCAGCCCCGCTCCAGCACGGCGACATTGGTGATGCCATGGTTCCTGGCCAGGTAGTAGGCGGTGGCCAGGCCGTGCCCGCCGCCTCCGACGATCACCACATCGTAGGACGCCTTGGGCTCGGCCGCGCTCCACAGCCGGTCGGGGTGCTCGGGCAGGTCGGCGCCCGGGGTGCGCGGGCTCATCGGACGCCTCCGTAGAGCGGGTGCTTGCCGGCCAGGGCCTCGACCCTGCCGCGCAGGAAGGACAGGTCGGGCTCGGGCAAGAGCGCGTTCACGATGATGTCGGCCACCTCGCCGAAGTCGCCGGGGCCGAACCCGCGCGCGGCCAGCGCGGGCGTGCCGATCCGCAGGCCGGAGGTGACCATCGGCGGGCGCGGGTCGAACGGCACCGCGTTCCTGTTCACCGTGATCCCGGCGGCGTGCAGCCGGTCCTCGGCCTGTTTGCCGTCCAGCTCCGACTCGCGCAGGTCGACCAGGACGAGGTGCACGTCGGTGCCGCCGGTCAGCACCTTCACGCCGGCCTCGGCGGCGTCGGGCGCGAGCAGCCGGTCGGCGAGGATCCTCGCGCCCTCCAGCGTGCGCCGCTGACGGTCGCGGAACCCGTCCGCCGCGGCGATCTTGAACGCGACGGCCTTCGCCGCGATGACGTGCTCCAGCGGCCCGCCCTGCTGGCCGGGGAAGACCGACGAGTTGATCTTCTTGATGAGGTCGTCCGTGGAAAGGATCACACCGCCGCGCGGCCCGCCGAGGGTCTTGTGCGTGGTGGTGGTGACGACGTGGGCATGCGGCACGGGGGAGGGGTGCAGGCCCGCGGCCACCAGGCCGGCGAAGTGCGCCATGTCGACCATGAGGTAGGCGCCCACCTCGTCGGCGATCCTTCTGAAGGCCGCGAAGTCCAGGTGGCGGGGGTAGGCCGACCAGCCGGCGATGATCAGCTTGGGCCGGTGCTCGCGGGCTAGCCGCTCGACCTCCTCCATGTCCACCAGGTGATCGCTCTCGCGCACGTGGTAGGCGATTACGTGGTAAAGGCGGCCGGAGAAGTTGATCCGCATGCCGTGCGTGAGGTGGCCGCCGTGGGCCAGGTCGAGGCCGAGAATGGTGTCGCCGGGTTCGAGCAGGGCGGCCATGGCCGCGGCGTTGGCCTGGGCGCCGGAGTGCGGCTGCACGTTGGCCGCTTCGGCGCCGAAGAGTGACTTCACCCGGTCGAGGGCGATCTGCTCGATCACGTCCACGTGCTCGCAGCCGCCGTAGTACCGCCGGCCCGGGTAGCCCTCGGCGTACTTGTTGGTGAGCACCGAGCCCTGCGCCGCCATGACGGCGACGGGCGCGAAGTTCTCGGAGGCGATCATCTCCAGCGTCGAGCGCTGGCGGGCCAGCTCGGCGTCGATGGCCGCGTGGATCTCCGGGTCGACCACGTCCAGCGGGGTGTCGATCATGTGACGTCCTTTCCTAACCGCGCAGCCGCTGCATCGTGGGGTCGAAGAGCGGTTCCTCGGCGACGACGGCGCGTACTCTCCGGTCGAAGTAGCCGATGGTGAGCTCCTGGCCCGGGGTCGCCAGGGAGGCGGGCAGCCAGGCGTAGGCGATGCCGCTGCCGATCGTGTATCCGTAGGCGGCGCTGGTGACGTAGCCGACGGCGCCGTCGCCGTCGTAGACGGGCTCCTTGCCCATGACGAGCTCGTCGGTGAGCAGGCACGTGAGCCGGCGGCGCACCGACTCCTTGCGCTCCAGCAGAGCGTCGCGGCCGACGAAGTCTCCCTTGTCCAGCTTGACGGCGAAGCCGAGCCCGGCCTCGTACGGGTCATGCTCGAAGGTCATGTCCGTGCCGAAGGACCGGTAGCCCTTCTCCAGGCGCAGGCTGGTGAAGGCGCCGCGGCCGCCGGCGAGCACGCCGTGCTCCTGCCCGGCCTCCCACAGCGTGTCCCAGAGCTTGAGTCCCAGGTCGGCGGTGGTGTAGATCTCCCAGCCCAGCTCGCCGACGTACGACAGGCGCAGCATGGTGACGGGCACGTTGCGGATGTAGCCGCGGGCGCCGCGGAAGTAGCGCAGCGCGGTCAGGTCGATGCCGGTCAGCGGCTGGACGAGGTCGCGGGCACGCGGCCCCCACACGCCCACGCAGCAGGTGCCCGCGGTGATGTCCCGGACGTGCACGTCACGCGGCCGCCGCCGGTCCAGCCAGTCGAGGTCGAGGTTGCCGTTGGCGCCGAGCTGGAACAGCTCGGGCCCCAGGCGCGCGACGGTGATGTCGCTGCGGATGCCGCCGTCGGTGTCGAGGAGCAGGCAGTACGTCACGGAGCCGACGGACTTGTCCACGTCGCCTGTCACCAGGGACTGCAGGAAGCCCACGGCGCCCGGGCCGCTGACCTCCAGGCGCTTGAGCGCGGTCATGTCGTACATCGCGACGGATTCCCGGGTGGCCTGCGCTTCCGCGCCCACGATGGGCGACCAGTACTGCGCCGCCCAGTCTCCGGGCTCGGGGATGTCGCGGCCCCGCAGCAGTGGGGCGTTGGCGCCGTACCACTGCGGCCGCTCCCAGCCGGAGGCCTCCAGGAAGATCGCGCCGAGCTCCTGCTGGCGGGCGTGGAACGGGCTGGTCCGCAGCGGGCGCGGGTGCTCCATGGGCTGCAGCGGGTGGATGATGTCGTAGACCTCGACGTAGTTCTGGCAGCCGCGCTCCAGCACGTAGTCAGGCGCGAGCTGGTGCGGCTCGAACCGGTTGACGTCGCATTCGTGCAGGTCGAAGGAGGAGCAGTGGCCGTCGACCAGCCACTCGGCCATGGCCATGCCGACCCCCGCGGAGTGGGTGACCCAGACCGCCTCCGCCACCCAGAAGCCCTTCACGTCCCGCGACTCGCCCATCAGCGGCATGTGGTCGGTCGTGAACGAGAACAGCCCGTTGATGCCCTCCTCCACCTTGGCCGACTGCGTGGCGGGCAGCAGGCTCCGGGTCTCGGTCCAGGCGTCGGCGAAGTCGTCGGGCGTGAAGGTCAGCACCGACGGCATGACCTCGGCGGCGTCGACCGAGAGGATCTCGTCGGGGCTGATCGGCATCGGCCGATGACCGTAGTAGCCGATGCCCAGCGTGTCGTACCGTTCCCGGTAGTACAGATCGGCGTCCTGGTGGCGCAGGATGGGCCTGGTCGCCTCCTCGGTCTGCCCGGCCAGGTCGGGGATCTGCCCGGTCCATGCCAGCTGGTGGGCCACCGGCGTGAGCGGCAGCTCCATCCCGACCATCCTGGCCACGCGCGGCCCCCAGATCCCGGCGCAGCAGACCACCACGTCGGCGGGGATCTCGCCCTGGTCGGTGACCACCGCGGTGACCCGGTCGTCCTCGGTCCTGATGTCCAGCACCTCGTGCCTGGCCAGGACCCGCACTCCGCGCTCCATCGCCCTGACGAGCTGCGCGTTCACCGCCTTGACCGCCTTGGCCAGCCCGTCGGTGGGGATGAACAGGCCGCCGAGCACCCTGCCGGGGTCCAGGAGCGAGTGCCTGGCCACGCACTCGGCGGGGGAGAGCAGGTGCGCCTCCAGACCCCACGACACCGCCCAGCCGTGGCGGCGGCGCAGCTCGGCGAGGCGCTCTGGCGTGGTGGCCACCTCGAGCCCGCCCACCTGGTGGAAACTGTCCAGCTCGACGAACTTCTCCACGGTGTAACGGGCCATCTGGGTCATGGTCTTCGAGCCGTTCGTCTGGAAGACCAGGCCGGGAGCGTGCGAGGAGGAGCCGCCCGTCTCGGGGACGTCTCCCTGGTCGACCACTGTGACGTCGGTCCAGCCGCGGGCCGACAGCTCGTCGGCGAGTGCCGCGCCGACCACGCCGGCCCCGATGATGACGACTCTCGGGCCCGTCATAGCCACCTCCGTTGTTGCGAAATATGCAACCCAACGCGCTTTCCGCAACAAGCGTCGCTTGCGGGGTTGCGGGTGTCAAGAGGCGTTCTGTCTAATTCCGTACGCTCTGGCCGGATCGCTGAACGCGCGCGAACCCGGCCCGACCGCGGGGCGCGATCGGGCCGGGTTCGCTCACGTAGGTCAGCTCGTGGGCAGCCAGGCCTTGACCTTGTCCGGGTTGTCGGCCACCCACTTGGCGGCCGCCTCGTCGGCGGTCATCTTGTCCTCGGAGATGTACTTCGCCACGAGGTTCTGGTCATCGTTGGTCCAGGTGAAGTTCTTGACCAGCTGGAAGGCGGGACTGCCGGAGTCGGCGAACTTCTTGCTCACTATCTTGTCGAGCACGTACGGCGGGTAGTCGCAGGCCACCTTGGCCGGATCGGCGTCGCAGCCCTCGGTGTACGCGGGCAGGTTGACGCGGACCAGTTTCATCTCCGCCCAGAACCACTGCGGGTCGTAGAAGTAGGCGAGCAGCGGCTTCTTCTGCGCCTCGGCCTGCCGGAACGAGGTGATCAGAGCCGCCTCGCTGCCGCCGGTGACGACTTTGAAGTTCAGCTTGAGGTTCTTGACCAGGGCCTCGTCGTTGGTGACGTACGACGGGTCACCGTCGAGCAGTTGACCCTTGCCGCCCGACTCGGAGGTCTTGAACAGGTCGGCGTACTTGTTGAGGTTCTTCCAGTCGGTGATGTCGGGGTACTTCTCGGCCATCCACGGCGGCACGTACCAGCCGATGGTGCCCTTGTTCCCGGTCGGCCCCGCGTCGACGGCGACCTTCTGGTCCTCGATGTACTTCTTCTTCAGGTCGGGGTGGCCCCAGTTCTCCACGACCGCGTCGACCTCGCCGGTGCCGAAGCCCTGCCAGGCCACCTCTTCCTTGAGGTCCTTCTTCACGACCTTGCAGCCCAGGTTCTTCTCGGCCACGTGGGCGATCACCGCCGCGTTGGCCTCGTAGCCCACCCACGGGTTGATCGCGAGGTTGAGGGTCCCGCACGCCTTCGCGCTGCCGCCACCGCCGGCGGCAGCCTGGGTCTCGCCGACCTTGGCTCCCGCGCAGGCGTTGAGAAGGAGGCCCATGCCGGTTACCAGGACAAGCGCCCGGATCCTCCCGCTTCTTGAATTCGTCACGTGGTCCTCCTGATGGTTCCGCGGGCCGGCACGGGCCCGTGTCGGTTACTAGTGCGGTTGCCCCCTGTGAGCGGCCGCGTCGGCGCGCTCTGTGGCGGCGCGCATGATGCGGTCGAGCACGATGCCGAGCACGACGATCGCGAGCCCGGCGGCCAGCCCCTTTCCTCTGAGCTGGTGCTGCGAGAATCCGGCCACGACGTCGTAGCCGAGCGCCCCCGCTCCCACGAGGCCGCCTACGACGACCATCGAGAGCACGTAGATGAGTCCCTGGCTCGCCGCCAGTGTCACGCCGCTGCGGGCCATCGGCAGCTGGACCTTGGAGATGAGCTGCCAGGTGCTCGCCCCCGCCGAGGTGGCGGCCTCGACCGTGGTGGGGGAGACCCGCCTGATGCCCTCGGCCACCAGCTTGATCGCGACGGGCGCCGCGAAGACCACGGCCGCGGTGATCGCGGTGAACCGCGTCGGGCCGAACAGGCCCAGGAGCGGCACCAGGTAGACGAAGTGGGGCATGGTCTGGCCGGCGTCGAGCACGGGGCGCAGCACGGTCTCGGCCCGGTCGCTGCGGCCCATCCACACCCCCAGCACCAGGCCGAGCACCATCACCAGGATCGTCGCGACCAGGGTCGAGGCCAGCGTGACCATGCTGTCCTGCCAGAGCCCGAGCAGGACCAGCGCCGCCAGGCCGACCGCGGTCGCCAGGGCCGCCCGCGCGTTGCCCACCAGCAGGGCCACGGCCACGATCACGGCGAAGACCAGCCACCACGGAGAGCCGGTCAGCAGCGACTCGAACGGGTTGAGCAGCCCGTTGGTGAGCAGGTTCTTGACCGCGTCGGTGAAGCCGACCAGGCTGTCCTGCGCCCAGGCGCTCGCCCCGTCGGCGGCGCGGCGCACGTAGGGGCCGACGTTGGCCTGCACCGGGAACTCCGCCGCCCAGACATAGGTGTACGACAGATAGCCCAGCACCGCGGCGACACCGAGCACGCCCGTCACCTGCAGCCGCCGAGCTCCGGGAGTGAGCAGCCGGCCCGCCCTGCGCTCGGCCTCCACCCGGCGGCTGGCCGCCGAGGTCACCCGGTCGAGCACCACCGCCATGATGACGATGGCCAGGCCCGCGTTGAACGCGGTGCCCACGTCCAGGGTCTGCAGCGCCTTCAGCACTGTCTTGCCCAGGCCCGGCGCGTCGATGAGCGCCGCGATGGTGGCCATGGACAGGGCGGCCATGATCGTCTGGTTCACCCCGACGATGATCGTCTGCTTGGCCATCGGCAGCCGTACGAGCCGTAGCGACTGGGCGGTGGTGGCGCCCAGCGAGGCCCCCGCTTCGAGGGTGTCGGGCGAGACCTGGCGGATGCCGTGGGCGGTGATGCGGATGGCAGGTGGGACCGCGTAGATCATCGTGGCGACCGTCGCGCTGGCCGGGCCGATGAGGAAGAAGAGCGTGAGCGGCGCCAGGTAGACGAACGTCGGCATCGTCTGCATGAAGTCCAGCACCGGGGTGACCAGCCGGTGGAAGCGGTTGCTCATCCCCGCCCATATCCCGAGCGGGATGCCGACGGCCAGCGACAACGCCACCGCGGTGAGCGTGAGGGCGAGCGTGTTCATGCTCTCCTCCCACAGCCCGAGCAGCCCGAAGGAGATCAGGCCCGCCGCCGTGAGCAGCGCCGACTTCCTGTTGCCGTACAGCAGGGCGATCGCGGTCGCCAGGCCCGTCACGCCCAGCCAGCCCAGCACGGGGACCGGGCGCCCGAAGGACGGCTGGCTGATCAGCGCCTGGACGAGCGTCACGGCCTGGTCGAGGAAGAGCCGGATGTAGTTGACGAAGTAGAGGAAGAACGGATTGCTGTTCCTGCCGTCGTCGATGGCGTCCATGGCCTCGTTGAGCGTGCTGTGCAGCGGCGTCAGCTCGGCGCCGCCGAGCTGCTGCGTGTCGCGCCCGTTCAGCAGCGCCCACCCCAGTACCCAGACCGCGAGCACCGCCAGCAGCAGGTACTTGCGGCCGCGCAGCCGCGTGGTCACCGCTGTCACAGCGCTTGTCGCCGGGCCCGTCACCGGCGCCATCAGGACTGCCCTCCCGCGATGACCTCCAGGATCTCCGCACTGGTGACCACGCCCAGCAGGGCGCCGTTCTCAGTCACGCGGACCGGCCGGTCGGCCGACATCACGCTGTGCACCGCGTCCCGGATGACCACGTCGGGGCCCAGCTCGGGGCCGTCCAGGGGCTCGTCGGGCCGCGCCTCGCGCATGATCCAGCGCAGCGTCAGCACGTGGGAACGCGGTACGTCGCTGACGAAGTCCTTCACATAGTCGTCGGCCGGCGCGCCCACGACCTCGTCGGGCGTGCCCATCTGGACGAGCTCTCCGTCGCGCATGATGAGGATGCGGTCGCCCAGCTTGAGCGCCTCGCTCAGGTCGTGCGTGATGAAGATCATGGTCTTGCCGACCTCGTGGTGCAGGCGGATGACCTCGTTCTGCATCTCGCGCCTGATCAGCGGGTCGAGCGCGGAGAACGGCTCGTCGAACATCAGCACCTCCGGGTCGGCGGCCAGCGCGCGGGCCAGGCCGACGCGCTGCTGCATGCCCCCGGAGAGCTGGTCGGGATAGCAGTTCTCGAAGTCGGTCAGGCCCACCAGCTCGACGACCTCGCGCGCCCTGACATAGCGGTCCTGCTTGGGCACGCCGCGGATCTCCAGCCCGAAGGCGACGTTGTCCAGCACGCACCGGTGCGGCAGCAGTCCGAAGTGCTGGAAGACCATGGCCATGCGGTGCCTGCGCAGCTCCCGCAGCCGCTTCTCGTCGGCCTTGCGGACGTCGTCGCCGTCGAGCAGGATCTCGCCGGCCGTCGGCTCGATCAGCCTGGTGAGGCAGCGGACCAGGGTGGACTTGCCCGAGCCGGACAGGCCCATGACCACGAACACCTCGCCCCGCCGTACCGAGAAGGACACGTCGCGGACGGCGGCGACGCATCCGGTCTGCTCTTTCAGCTCCATGCGACTGAGCGTGCTGCCGACGACGCGGTCAGCCTTGGGCCCGAACACCTTCCAGAGCCCCTTCACCTCGAGGATGGGGGGTGTCTCGGTGCCGAGCGGAGTGCGTTCGGTCAGTGACGGTGCGGTCATGACCACCTCTTGGTCGTCAGGGCGTTAGTTCGCTGGGAACCACCGCTGGGGGCGTGGGCGGATGTTCTGCCAGACATGCTTGATCTCGCGGTACTCGTCCAGGCCGGTGGGCCCGAGCTCACGGCCGATGCCTGACTGCTTGAAGCCACCCCACTCGGCCTGCGGCACGTAGGGGTGGTAGTCGTTGATCCACACCGTGCCGTGCCGCAGCCGGCCCGTCACCCGTTGCGCCTTGCCGGCGTCCTGGGTCCAGACCGCGCCGGCCAGGCCGTACTCGGTGTCGTTGGCGAGGCGCACGGCCTCGTCCTCGGTGGTGAAGCGCTCGACGGTGAGCACCGGGCCGAAGGACTCCTCCCGCACCACGCGCATGCCCTGCTTGCACTCGTCGAGCACGGTGGGGCGGTAGAAGAAGCCGTCGCCCGCCACGCGGTGGCCGCCACAGCGCAGGACGGCGCCCTCGGCCAGGCCCGTCGCCACGTACTCCTCGACCTTGGCCAGGTGCGCCGCGGAGATCAGCGGGCCGGTGTGCGCGTCCGGGTCGAAGGGGCCGCCCAGGCGGATCAGCTCCGCCCGCCGTACCACCTCGTCGACGAAGACGTCGTGCAGCGAGTCCTCGACGAGGAGGCGGGCGCCGGCCGAGCAGACCTGGCCCGAGTGCAGGAACACCGCGGTGAGGGCGAAGTCGACCGCGGTCTCGACGTCGGCGTCGGCGAAGACGATGTTGGGGTTCTTGCCGCCCAGCTCGAGCGCCACGCGCTTGACGGTGGACGCGGCGCTCGCCATGATCCGCCGGCCCGTGGCCACGCCGCCGGTGAACGACACCAGGTCCACGGCGGGGTGCTCGGCGAGCGGCGCACCCGCCTCGGGGCCCGGGCCGAGCACCAGGTTGGCCACGCCCGCGGGCAGGCCCGCCTCCTCCAGAGCACGCATCAACAGGATCGAGGTGCTGGGTGTGAGCTCGCTGGGCTTGAGCACGAAGGTGTTGCCGGCGGCGAGCGCGGGGGCGACCTTCCACGTCGCCTGCAGCAGCGGGTAGTTCCACGGCGTGATCAGGCCGCAGACGCCGACGGGCTCGTGGACGATGCGGCTGATCGCGTCGTCGCGGCCGGTGTCGATCACCCGCCCCGCGTGGGTGCCGGCCACCCCGGCGAAGTAGCGCAGGCTGGCGATGGAGTCGTCGACGTCGTACTCGCTCTCCACGAGCCGCTTGCCGGTGTCGCCCGACTCGGCCCTGGCGAACTCGTGGCGGTCGCGTTCCAGCAGGTCAGCTACCCTGTAGAGCAGCGCGCCGCGCTCGCGGGCCGGGGTCTGCGGCCAGGGGCCCGCGTCGAAGGCGTGCCGGGCGGCCCCGATCGCGGTCACGGTGTCGGCCGCTGTGGCCTCCGCGACCGTGGCCACCAGGCGGCCGTCGGCCGGCGAGTGGATGTGCCGCCGCCCGCCGGCGATCGGCCTCGTCCACGTGCCATCGATGTAGAGGTCGGTCATCCGGCACACCTCAAATCGTTGCGCATTGCGCAAACTAGTGCTCAATGGGGAACAGGATTGACCGGTTGCTGGGGGTTCGTCAAGGCCCTGGGGGAATCACTGGTCGAAACCATACGTTGTGATGAAGTTTCCCCCTTGGTTGGACAGTAGTTCCCGTCTTGACGGACCGGCTCCTCTCGGTTCACGCTGTTGCGTATAGAACACCAAATTGCGTAATGTGCAACCCCAAGGGAGGGGCGATGGCTCCTGGGCGCGAGTTCATCCTCACCGTCTCCTGTGCCGACAAGCCGGGCATCGTCTACGCGGTGAGCAGCTTCCTCATCCAGCACGGTGGGAACATGCTGCAGAGCAAGCAGTTCAACGACCGCAAGGGTGGCGGCTTCTTCATGCGCGTGCACTTCGCCTCCCAGGACGGGCTGGAGGAGCTGCGTGCGGGCTTCTCGTACGTCGCGGAGTCCTTCCAGATGAGCTGGCAGCTCAGGGACGCGGCCATGCCCATCCGTACGCTGATCATGGTGTCGAAGTTCGGTCACTGCATGAACGACCTGCTCTTCCGGTGCCGGGTCGGCGGCCTGAACATCGAGATACCCGCGGTCGTCTCCAATCACCCGGACCTGGAGCCGATGGCCGCCTCCTACGGCGTCCCCTTCCACCACGTGCCCGTGACGCCGGACGGCAAGGCCGAGGCCGAGGCCACGGTGCTGCAGCTGGTCGCCGAGTACGAAGCGGACCTGGTGGTGCTCGCCCGCTACATGCAGGTCCTGTCGGACGACATGTGCAAACGCCTGGAGGGGCGGGCGATCAACATCCACCACTCCTTCCTGCCGGGCTTCAAGGGCGCCAAGCCGTACCACCAGGCGCACGAGCGGGGCGTGAAGCTCATCGGGGCGACGGCGCACTATGTCACGGCGGACCTGGACGAGGGGCCCATCATCGAGCAGGACGTGGCCAGGGTGGACCACGAGCTGGACCCCGAGGACCTGGTCGCCGTCGGCAGGGACGTCGAGGCTCAGGTGCTCGCCAGGGCGGTGAAGTGGCACAGCGAGCAGCGGGTGCTGCTCAACGGCGACCGTACGGTCGTCTTCCGCTGATATTTCGGTTTTTGAGGTGGTTGGAGGCGGTGGGGGAGTCCCCGCCGCCTCCGTTGTTGTCTAGGAGCGGTGCCGGTAGAACTCGGTCGTCTCCGGCGGCAGGGGAGTGTTGCCGAGGATCAGGTCGGCCGCCTTCTCCGCCAGCATCATGACCGGCGCGTAGATGTTGCCGTTCGTCACGTACGGCATGGCTGAGGCGTCCACCACCCGCAGCCCGTCCACGCCGTGCACGCGCATGCTCTCGGGGTCGAGCACGGACATCTCGTCGACGCCCATCCGGGCCGTGCAGGAGGGGTGCAGCGCCGTCTCGCCGTCCTTGGCCACCCAGTCCAGGATCTCCTCGTCCGTCTCGACGGAGGGCCCCGGTGACAACTCCCCGGTGCTGTACTCGGCCAGCGCGGGCTGGCCGAGGATGCTCCGGGTCACCCGTACGGCCTCCACCCACTCGCGCCGGTCCTGCTCGGTGGACAGGTAGTTGAAGCGCAGGGCGGGCTTTCGCCGCGGGTCGATGCTCTTGATCTTCACGGAGCCGCGGGCGTCCGAGTACATGGGGCCGACGTGCACCTGGTAGCCGTGCCCGCCCGCGGGCGCGGAGCCGTCGTAGCGCACCGCGATCGGCAGGAAGTGGAACATGAGATTGGGGTAGTCGACGTCGTCGTTGCTGCGCACGAAGCCGCCGGCCTCGAAATGGTTGGTCGCACCCGGCCCCTGGCGCAGGAACAACCACTGGGCCCCGATCCATGGATGACGCCACTTCTGCAGGTTCGGCTGCATCGAGACGGGCTTGCCGCACCCGTGCTGGATGTAGACCTCCAGGTGGTCCTGCAGGTTCTCGCCCACGCCCGGCAAGTGGTGCACGACGTCGACGCCGAGTGCGCGCAGCTCGTCGGCGTCGCCGACCCCGGACAGCTGGAGGAGCTGCGGCGAGTTGATCGCGCCGCCGCACAGGATGACCTCTCCCGCTCGCACGGTCCCGCCGTCGTACTCGACGCCGACGGCCCGCTTGCCCTCGAAGAGGATCCGCGTCACGAACGTCCGCGTCCGCACCGTGAGGTTCGGCCGCTTCATCACCGGGTGCAGGTACGCCCTGGCCGCGCTGAGCCTGCGACCCCGCCGGATGTTGCGGTCGAAGCGGGCGAAGCCCTCCTGGCGGTAGCCGTTGACGTCATCGGTCAGCGGGTAGCCGGCCTGCTGCACCGCCTCGAAGAAGGCCGTGAAGAGCGGCGTGCTCGCCGCCCCCCGCTCCAGCGCCAGCGGTCCCTCGTGGCCCCGCCAAGGGGTGCCGGGGTCGGCCAGGCAGTTCTCCATGCGCTTGAAGTAGGGCAGGCAATGGGCGTAGTCCCAGGTCTTCATCCCGGGATCGGCGCCCCAGCGCTCGTAGTCCATCGGGTTGCCGCGCTGGAAGATCATGCCGTTGATGCTGCTCGAACCGCCCAGCACCTTCCCGCGCGCGTGGTAGATCCGGCGGCCGTGCATGTGCGGCTCGGGCTCGGACTCGTACTGCCAGTCGTAGAAGCGGTTGCCGATCGGGAAGGGGAGCGCCGCCGGCATGTGGATGAAGACGTCCCAGGGGTAGTCGGACCGGCCTGCCTCGAGCACCAGCACTTGCGTGCCCGGATCTGCGGAGAGCCGGTTCGCCAGGGCACAGCCCGCCGAGCCGCCTCCGACGATGACGAAGTCGTACTGCTGTGACGTCATGTTGCCTCGTCTCGCTCGCGCGTTTCAGGGAATCGTAGCGTTATGCGCATTTCGTTGCACTACTCGCAACAACAGATCTTTTTTGGTGCTTCGGGTCGCGTGAGTTCCTTAGAGCACTTAGAGTTTCGCTATGAGCAACGAGTCCGGCAGCGGGGGCGTGCAATCGGTCGACCGAGCGATCAGCGTCCTGGAGATCCTCTCCCGCCGGGGTGAGGCCGGCGTCAGCGAGGTGGCCGCCGAGATCGAGGTGCACAAATCCACCGCCTTCCGGTTGCTCGGCGCCCTGGAGGCGCGCGGCCTGGTCGAGCAGGCGGAGGACCGGGGCAAGTACCGTCTGGGCTTCGGCATCATCCGCCTGGCCGGAGGCGTCAACACCCAGATGGACCTCGGCCGGCGCAGCCGTCCCATCTGCCAGCGGCTGGCCGAGGAGATCGGTGAGACCGTGAACATCGCCGTGCTCCGCTCCTCCTACGCGGTCAACCTGGACCAGGTGCGCGGGCCGTCCGCCGTCACCGCCTACAACTGGGTCGGCCAGCTCACCCCGCTCCACGCCACCTCCAGCGGCAAGGTGCTCCTGGCCCACCTCGACGACGGGCAGCGGGCGAAGCTGCTGTCGGAGGGGCCGCTGGAGCCGCTCACGAGCCGGACCGTCACCGACGTGGCCGAGCTGGAGAAGCAGCTCGCCGAGACCAGGAAGAGGGGCTATGCCTACTGCCTGGAGGAGCTGGAGGACGGGCTGAACACCATAGCGGCGCCCATCCGCTCCTACCACGGGGACGTCGTGGCGGCGGTGAGCGTCTCCGGGCCCGCCTACCGCTTCGACGCCGAGCGCATGCACGAGCTCGCCTCCGTCCTCATCAGCGGCGCCGACGAGATCAGCGCGCGGCTCGGCTACTCGGGCTAGCCCGCGCCAGCCGCACCACGACGCTCTTCGACGTCGGGGTGTTGGACGTCTCGGCCACCGAGTCCAGCGGCACCAGCACGTTGGTCTCGGGGAAGTAGGCCGCGCAGCACCCGCGCGCCGTCGGGTAGGAGATCACCCTGAAGCCCTTCGCCTTGCGCTCGCCGTCGGGCCACTCGCTGATCAGATCCACCACGTCCCCGTCGGCCAGGTCGCGCTCCGCCAGATCGTCGGGGTGGACGAAGAGGACGCGGCGGCCCGCCTTGACCCCGCGGTAGCGGTCGTCCAGGCCGTAGATCGTGGTGTTGTACTGGTCGTGGCTGCGGACCGTCTGCAGCAGCAGCCGTCCCGGTGGCACCCGCAGCACCTCCAGCCGGTTGACGGTGAAGTTGGCCCGGCCGGTCGCGGTGGGGAACCGGCGTTCGTCCCTGGGCGCGTTGGGCAGCGCGAAGCCGGCCTCGGCCCGCGCGTTGAAGTCGGTGAAGCCGGGAACCACCCGGGCGATGCGGTCCCTGATCGCGCCGTAGTCGCGCGCGAACCGGTCCCAGGGCACGCGCGGGTCGTCGCCGAACAGCTCGCGAGCCAGCCCGCACACGATGGCCGTCTCCGACAGCAGGCTCGGCGAGGCGGGCCCCAGCCGGCCCTTGGACGCGTGGACCAGGCCCATCGAGTCCTCCACCGTCACGTAGCCCGCGGCGTCGCGCTCGGTGCGGCCGAGCGCCGGCAGGATGAGCGCCTGCTCGCCGCAGACGGCGTGGGAGCGGTTGAGCTTGGTGGACACCTGCACGGTCAGCCGGGTACGGCGCAGCGCCGCCTCGGTGACCTCGCTGTCCGGTGTGGCCCTGACGAAGTTGCCGCCCATCCCCAAGAACACCTTGACCGCGCCGTCGCGCATCGCGCGGATGGCCTCCACGGTGTCCAGCCCGTGGTGGCGCGGCGGGGCGAAGCCGAACTCCGCCTCCAGCGCGTCCAGGAACTCCGCCGACGGCTTCTCGTAGATCCCCATGGTGCGGTCGCCCTGAACGTTGGAGTGCCCGCGCACCGGACACACGCCCGCACCCGGCCGGCCGACGTTGCCGCGCAGCAGCAGGAAGTTGACCACCTCCCTGATCGTCGCCACGGAGTTGCGGTGCTGGGTCAGACCCATGGCCCAGCACACGACGACCGAGCGCGCGCCGCGGACCTCCTCGGCCGTCTCCTCCAGCTCGGCCCTGGACAGCCCGGTCGCCTCCAGCACGTCCGCCCAGTCGAGGGCGGTCAGGTGCCGCCGCCACTCCTCGAAGCCGTGCGTGTGCTCGTCGACGAACTCCCTGTCGGCCGAGTCGAGCAGCAGCAGCGACAGCGCCTGGAAGAGCGCCATGTCGCCGTTGAGCCGGATCTGCAGGAAGCGGTCTGCGAGCGCGGTGCCTGAGCCCAGCCCGGAGGGCCGCTGCGGGTTCTTGAACCGCAGCAGCCCGGCCTCCGGCAGCGGGTTGACCGCGATGATCCGCGCTCCGCCGCGCTTGGCCCGCTCCAGGGCGCTCAGCATGCGTGGATGGTTGGTGCCGGGGTTCTGCCCCACCACGAAGATGAGCTCGGCGCGGTGCAGGTCCTCCAGCGTGACCGTGCCCTTGCCGATGCCCAGCGTCTCGGTGAGCGCCGAGCCGCTCGACTCGTGACACATGTTGGAGCAGTCCGGCAGGTTGTTGGTGCCGAAGCGGCGCACGAGCAACTGGTAGGCGAAGGCCGCCTCGTTGGACGTGCGGCCGGAGGTGTAGAACACGGCCTCGTCAGGGCTGTCGAGGGCGCGCAGCTCCTCCGCGATGATCCGGAACGCCTCCGCCCAGCCGACGGGCCGGTAGCGGTCCGAGCCCGCGGCCTTGTACATGGGCTCGGTGAGCCGGCCCTGCTGCCCCAGCCAGTAGTCGCTCATCCCGGCCAGCTCGCCGACCGGGTGGGCGGCGAAGAAGTCGCGGGTCAGCCGCCGCGTCGTGGCCTCCTCGGCGACCGCCTTGGCGCCGTTCTCGCAGAACTCCGCCGGGCTGCGATGCTCGCCCTCCGGCCAGGCGCAGCCCGGGCAGTCGAAGCCGTTCTTCTGGTTGACCCGCAACAGGGTGAGGACGGTGCGGCCGGCGCCCATCTGCCGATAGGCCATCCGCATGGCGTGTCCCACCGCGGGCAGCCCGCCCGCCCAGTCCTTGGGGGAGCCGACCCGGAGCCCCTCGTCCTCGTCCGCCATGCTCAGCCGATCCGGTTCTGTACCCACTCGTGGAAGGCGCCGATGTGGTGCTCGCTCGGCACCAGCACGCCGCCCTTGGCGTACGTGCGCGAGCTCATCCGCGGTTGGGTACGCTCGCACGCCTCGAAGTCCTGCTGGTTGACGCGGTGGAAGAGCTCGACCGACTTGTCCAGGTCCTTGCCGCTCGCCACCACGCCGGGCAGGTAGAGCCAGTCGCACTCGATCACCGTGCGGTCGACGGCCAGCGGGAACATCCGGTGCAGGATCACGTGGTCGGGCACCAGGTTGACGAAGACCTGCGGCTTGATGGTGATCGCGTAGTAGCGCCTGTCCTGCTCCTCGCTCACCCCGGGGATGCGGTCGAGCCCGGCGGACCCGTCGACGGTGAAGCCCTGGATCTCCTCGCCGAACTCGGCGCCGTGGCCGACGAAGTACTGTGCCGCGTAGCCGTCGGCGAACTCGGGCAGCACCTCGGTCAGCTCTGGGTGGATCGTGGCGCAGTGATAGCACTCCATGAAGTTCTCGATGATGAGTTTCCAGTTGGCCTGGACGTCGTACACGATCCGCCGTCCGACCTGGAGGTTCGGCACGTCGTAGTTGTCGATCAGGTCCAGCGAGCCGAGGCGCTCGGTGACCGCGCCGAGCACGTCGTCCTCGAAGGAGGGCGGATCGTCGGCCAGGCAGACCCACACGTAGCCGAGCCACTCCCGCACGTGCACCTTGACCAGGCCGTACTCGACCCGGTCCAGGTCGGCCATCTTGGTCAGGTTGGGCGCGGCGACGAGCTTGCCCTCCAGGTCGTAGGTCCACGCGTGGTACGGGCACTGGAACGCCCGCTTGACCTCGCCGGACTCCTCCGTGCGGATGGTGGCGCCGCGATGGCGGCAGACGTTGAAGAACGCGCGCACCGACCCGTCCCTCGCCCTGGTGACGAGGATGCTCTCGGCGCCGACCTGCACGGTCTTGAACGCCCCCGGCTTGCCCAGGTCGGACGAGCGCACCGCGCAGAACCACATCGACTCGAAGATGTTCTTCTGCTCCAGGGCGAAGATCTCCGGGTCGACGTAGTAGCGACCGGGGAGGGTGGGGATCACGCTTGACGTGGTCACGGGACTACTCCTGTGGGGGTGCGGGCCGGGTCAGTGTCCTCGGCGGATCCAGTCCTCGAGCTGCGGAGCCTCGGCTCCGATGGTGGTGTCGTCACCGTGCCCGGTGTGCACCGCCGTCTCGCCGGGCAGTGTGAGGAGCGTTGTGCTGATCGACTTGATGATCGTCGGGAAGTCGCTGAACGACCTGCCCGTGGCGCCGGGGCCGCCGCGGAAGAGTGTGTCACCGGAGAACAGAACACCCAGCGTGGGCACGTAGAGGCAGACGGCGCCGGGTGCGTGCCCCGGCGTGTGCAGCACGTGCACGGCCGTGCCGCCGACGCGCAGGATCTGCCCGTCCGCCAGTGCCCCGTCCGGCGTGGCCACCGGGTGCGTCAGCTTCCACAGCACCTCGTCGCCGGGGTGCAGCAGGACGGGCGCGCCGGTGAGGGCTGCCAGAGCGGGCGCCGCGTTCACATGGTCGTCGTGCGCGTGCGTGCACACGATCCCCACGACCCGGCGTTCGCCGACGGCCTCGGCGATGGCGGCGGCGTCGTGGGCAGGGTCGATGACCAGCACCTGGTCGCCGTCGCTCAGCAGCCAGACGTTGTTGTCGACCTCCCAGGTGCCCCCGTCCAGGCTGAACGTACCCGAGGTGACCAGGCGCTCGACGCTCATTAGAGCACCACCACAGAACGCAGCACGTCGCCGTGGTGCATCTTCGCGAAGGCCTCCTCGACGCCGTCCAGGCCGATGGTTTCCGTGACGAAGGCGTCCAGATCGAAACGGCCCTGGAGGTAGAGGGAGACCAGCAAGGGGAAGTCGCGGCTCGGCAGGCAGTCGCCGTACCAGCTGGACTTGAGGGCCCCGCCGCGGCCGAACACGTCCAGGAGAGGCAGCTCGAGGGTCATCTCCGGGGTGGGCACGCCTACGAGCACCGCGGTGCCCGCCAGGTCGCGCGCGTAGAACGCCTGCTTGAACGTCTCGGGACGGCCCACGGCGTCGATCACCACATCGGCGCCGTTGCCCTCGGTCAGCTCCCTGATCGCCGCGACCGGGTCGGCCTCCTTGGCGTTCACCGTGTGCGTGGCGCCGAAGCCGCGCGCCCACTCCAGCTTCCTGCCGTCCACGTCCACCGCGATGATCGTGGTGGCGCCGGCCAGCCGCGCTCCGGCGATCGCCGCGTTGCCGACGCCGCCGCAGCCGATGACCGCGACCGAATCGCCGCGGCTGACCGCTCCCGTGTTGACCGCCGCGCCGAGACCCGCCATCACGCCGCATCCGAGCAGGCCCGCCGCCGCGGGGGAGGCGGCCGGATCGACCTTGGTGCACTGGCCCGCGGCCACCAGCGTCTTCTCGGCGAACGCGCCGATGCCGAGCGCCGGGCTCAGCGGGGTGCCGTCGGTCAGCGTCATCTTCTGCACGGCGTTGTGCGTGGCGAAGCAGTATTGGGGCCGGCCGCGCAGGCATGACCGGCATGACCCGCACACCGCGCGCCAGTTGAGGATGACGAAGTCGCCGGGCGCGACATCGGTGACGCCCGTGCCGACGGCCTCCACCACGCCCGACGCCTCGTGGCCGAGCAGGAACGGGAAGTCGTCGCTGATCCCGCCCTCCCGGTAGTGCAGGTCGGTGTGGCAGACGCCGCAGGCGAGCACCTTCACCAGCGCTTCCCCCGGGCCGGGGTCGGGGACGAGGATCGTCTCCAGGCCGACCGGCTTGCCCTTGCCCGTCGCGACCACGCCGCGTACTTCATGAGCCATTGATTCACTCCTGGTTTCAAACCGTCGCGGTCTCCAGCTGACGGCGCCAGCGGGAGAAGAGGCGGACCTGGTTGACGCCCAGCACGGCCACCGGCCGCTCGCCCTGCCGGTATACGGCGAGGAAGCTGTGATCGGCAGGGTCGCCCTCCTCCACCACGACCGTGTCGGCGTGGTGGGCCCGCCCGACGAACTGGATCTTCACATCGAACTGGTCGGACCAGATGTAGGCGGGCCGCGGCCGCGCGGGCCGGGTGGCGCCGCCTGACAGCAGCGTCTCCGCCGCGACGGCGGCCCGCAGGCGCGCGCCGGTCCAGTGCTCGCACCGATCGTGCCTGCCGAGCGCCGGGTCGAACCAGGCCGCACAGTCGCCGACCGCGACGATGCCCGGCACCGGCGTGCCGCCGTCCTGCGCGTGAACGACCTGACCGCCCTCGTCGCAGATCACCCCGTCGTCCAGCAGCAGACCGCTGCGCTCCAGCCAGGCGACGTTGGGCACGGCGCCGATTCCGACGACGACCACGTCCGCGGGCAGGAAGGCGCCGTCGGCCAGCCGCACCCCGGTGACTCGATCCTCGCCCGTCAACGCCGCCACCCTCGCGCCACGCAGCAGCCGGACGCCGCGCTTCGCGTGGAGGGCCGCGATGGCCTCGGCCATCCGGACTCCGACCACGCCCGCCAGTGGGGTCCTGCCCGAGTCCACGAGCGTGACCTCCAGGCCCAGATCGCAGGCCGTGGCGGCGACCTCGGTGCCGATGAAACCACCGCCGATGACGACGATCCGCTTCGCGCCGGCCAGGTCGTGTCGCAGGGCGCGGGCGTCGTCCAGAGTGCGCAGGGTGTGGACCCCGGCCAGGCCCTCCGTGCCGGGGAGCCGGCGGGCCGAGGCGCCGGTCGCGATGACGACACCGTCGGCCTCGACATCACTGCCATCGCTCAGCGTGACGCGGCGGGTGGTGGCGTCCAGCCCGATGGCGGCCACGCCGAGCCGCCATTCGGCGTCGAGGTCCTCGCCGTCGGACTCCAAGGCCAGGTCGGTCTCGTCCAGCGCGCCCTTGAGAAAGTCCTTGGACAGCGGGGGACGGTCGTAGGGCCGGTGGGCCTCCTCGCCGACGAGGACCAGACGGCCGTCGTAACCCCGGGCGCGCAGCGCGCGGGCGGTCAGCAGCCCGGCGAGCGAGGCGCCGACGACGCAGACGCTTCTCACGCCTGTCCCTTCAGGGTCACGCCGGGAGGCAGGTTGGGCTCGGCGTCGGACGGCACGACGAAGATGACGTCGTCCTCGACCACCACGCGGTGCGTGCGGACCGGACGCTTGGCGGGCGGCGCGTCCACCTCGCCGGTCCTGAGGTCGAAGCGCGATGCGTGCAGGGGGCACTCGATCTCGCAGCCCTCGAGCCAGCCGTCGGCCAGCGAGGCGTCCTGGTGGGTGCAGGTGTCGTCGATGGCGTAGATCTCGCCGTCCTCGGTGTGGAACACCGCGATGGGTGGATCGGCCTCGACCCGGAGGGCCTCGCCTCGCGGCAGAGCCGCCAGAGGGCACGCTGGAATCATCGAGTGCACACCCCGTTTCACAAAGAGAAACATCAAGCGCTATACGCAACAGCGTGAGGGTATGGAATGCAGATGTCAAGCATGATTTGTCTGCTTCGTGGTGGTGACGGTAAGCACGTCACGCTTTCCCCGTCTCCGCGATGAAGCGTGCACTGGTCACCGCCGAACCCGAGGTGATTCACCGTCCGCTGCTGCGGGCCCCGGCGACGTGGACCTTTGCCTCCGCAGCTCAGGCGGTGTAGGCCGCGGTGAACCGTTCGACGGCGTCCCAGAGCTCGCCTTCGCGCCGCGGGTCGTACGACTCCTGCGATGAGCGGGCCACCCGGCCCCGGTCGACGTAGGACCCGGTCGGTGCCTTGGTCGTGCCGAGGACGACGTCGGCGAGGTGGCGTCCCGCCGCGCGGCGGCTGGTCGCGAACGGCGTGAGGGTCATCACCGGCAGGATTCGACGCATCGCGAACCGGGCGAGGGGGCCCGCGTGGCGGGCGAGGCCGGTGCCGGGCACGAACCCCGGGTTGTAGGCGACGACGTCGATCCCGGCCGGCAGGCGGCGCGCGTACTCGTGGACGAGGTAGATGGCGGCCAGCTTGCTCGTCGAGTACGCGGTCCGCCCGCCGGCCGCTGTGTCCGGCTTGGCGAAGGCTCCCGCGCGGGCGAGGACTTCCGGCGACCGCCAGACCGGCCCGGGGACCATGCCCATGTTGTGCTTGAAGTCGCCGAAATGGGTGTCGCTGGCGGTGATGACGATCCGGGCGGGAGCGGCGAAGCGGTCCTCGAGCAGGCGGACGAACAGATGGTTGGCGAGCACGTTGACCGTGAATGTGGACTCGAACCCGTCGGGCCCCTCGGTGAGCGCGTTCGTGTGCTGTATGCCCGCGTTGCCCACAAAACCGCGCAGGGGTGGCAGGTCACCGCGGTCGAGCCGGTCCCGGATCTCGACGGCGGCCGAGTGGACGCTCGCGAGGGAGCCGAGGTCCGCCTCGACATGCGAGACCGCGTGCCCACCCGCGCCGAGCTCCGCGGCCGGCCGAACACCGACGGATCCGCGGGCGACGCTGAGGAGATGCGCGTCCGGTGATTCGCGCAGAATGCACTCGGCGGCGACACGGCCGATCCCGCGGGTTGCGCCCGTCATCACGATGGTGGACTGCATGGGAGCTCCTCCGTTGGTCAAGCCGATGGGGCCCGGCTGGGCGCACCGCACCACGTTCGTCGCTCTCGCCACCGCCACCCAGGGCCGTGCCTGTACCTAGGACCGGCAGTACCCAGGCTCGTTGCGGCGTCCTGCGGTGAGAATGAGTCCATGGCCACCTCCCGCTCCGGCTTCGGCGCACTCCTGCACGCCTGGCGCGACCGTCTCTCGCCGGCCGACGCCGGCTTCCCCGACGCGCCCGGCCGTCGTGCCCCTGGACTGCGCCGCGAGGAGCTCGCGCAACTGGCCGGGCTGTCGGTCGACTACGTCCTGCGCCTGGAGCAGGGACGCGCGAAGAACCCCTCGGCCCAGGTCGTCGGCGCCCTGGCCCGAGCCCTGCAACTCTCTCGGGCAGAGCGCGACCAGCTGTACCGGAGCGCCGGGCTCCTGCCGCCACAGGATGGAACGATCAGCACACATGTGCCCCCCGGCGTCCAACGGCTCGCCGCGCGCCTCGGCGACGTCCCGATCGGGGTGTTCGCCGCCGATTGGACCATCGTGTGGTGGAACACCATGTGGAGCGTCCTGTTCGGCGATCCCTCCGCGGTCCCGGCCGCCGAGCGGAACCTCGCACGCGCGCTGTTCGGCGACGGCGCCGCTCACGCCTCGTTGCTTCCCATCCGGTCCGAGCGCGGGCAGGACGCCTTCGCCGCATCGATCGTCGCCGACCTCAAAGACGCCAGGTCCCGCTATCCCGCAGACACCCGGCTCGATCGTCTCGTGCACGACCTGCGAGAAGTATCCGACGCCTTCGCGCATCGCTGGGCCACCGAGACCGTCGCCACCCAGCACACCACAGACCGCAAGACGGTCCGGCATCCAGAGGTCGGCGACATCCTGCTCGACTGCGACGTCCTCATCGTCCCGGGGGAGGACCTGCGCATGGTCACCTACACGGCGGCGGCCGGAAGCAGCGACGCGGGCAAGCTCGACCTGCTTCGCGTCACAGGCGGCCGTACCACCCCCGCGCCCCCCTGACCGCCTCAACGGGCCGGGTCGGCATGGTAACGGGGGTCACGTCACAGGCGTTAGAGCTCGTCCGAGAGCCCGAAGGCGTTCGAACGCGGTCTGCTGTCCTGAGCTCGCATCTGACACTCGTTTTGACCCTTTGAGTACCGGTATTGACCTTATTGATCTGTTCGCTTCGGCGATCGATCATCGAGGGCAGTAGCGCTTCCTCACCTCAGGAAGGATCTCCATGATTCGTCGCGCATCGTTAGCCGTCCTGCTCGCCCTCGGCACCCTGGCCGCGATCAGCTCGCCCGCGCAAGCCCGCGCCTGCAGGATCGACTACCACTGCGAAACGTACTACTACACCGACTCCGACCGCACCACGCTGACAGGGATCAAGTACGAGAACTGCGTCGGCGACGAGTGGTGGGTGGGCGAGCGCGGGTCGTACCCGGTGTTCAACGAGACCCCCTGCTGATCAGCTGGTGACGCGGAACGTCGCGTCCTGCCGGTCGCCGGCGCTCGAACTCGAGCTCAGCGGATCGATGCGGAGCGCGAAGCCGGCGTGCCGTAGATAGCGGTCGGGGAAGTTGTACGACCGGAACGACGACCACGCCGAGTCCGCCAGCCCCGCGACCCGGTAGAACGTCGCGTCGGCGCGGAACGTGGTGGTGTTGTCGTTGACGTCGAGCCTGATCGCGTAGTCGCTGTGCCGCAGGTAGCGGTCGGGGAAGTTCACGGACTGGAACGACACCCCGGCGGAGTCGGCCAGGCCGGGCGCCATCCGCCACAGCTGGTCCTGGTACGGGTCGAAGGGATAGGCGTCCACGCGGCCGAGGTGGTCGGCGTGCCGGACGAACCGGTCGGGGAAGTTGGAGGACTTCAGCCGCACCCAGTTCGGCACGCCCCACCGGGAGACCAGGCCGTTGTACTCGGCGGCGCTGATGCCGGCGATCGAGCCGTGTTTGGCGTTGAGCGGGGGCGTGTAGGTGCGCTGGTTGAGCGCCGTCCAGGCGTTGCCGCCGACGTTGGAGGTGGACCAGGCGTAGTAGTCGTTGTTGACCGGGCTGAAGGAGTCGCCCCACAGCCACCAGCCGGTGCCCGCGTGGGGATGTGCACGGGTGTTAACGCAAACAGAGTGACCGTCAAGAGCCGGCCGAGTGCTTCGAGGCGCTCGGCTCAGGGCAGCTGCCGGCTGGTCGGCGTGCCGTCATCGACGCGGTGGAGGGCCGCGAGGAGCGGCCATGTCGAGGCGGCCATCTCGGCGGGCGTGCGCGGGCATCCGCGCCCGAGCCAGTCGGCGGCCACGCCGATGAGCGCGCCGGCGGTGAAGGCGGCCGGCACGTCCAGTGGCAGGCCGCTCGCCGAGGCGGCGGGCTCATCGGCGTGGCCGCCGTTTCCGTTGCCGCCGTCGTCGCTGGCGCGTTCGGCGGCCGTGGTCGGGCAGGCGGCGGCGTGCACGGCCTCGGTGATGCGGCGGCGTACGTGGTCGATGACGCGGGCGCTGCCCTGCGGCCCCAGCAGGCTGCGGTAGAGGCCGGCGTGCTCGGCGAGGTTGGCGAAGAAGGCCTGCAGCGACCGGGTCGGGTCCTGGTCGTGGCACGCCGGGCCGAGGGCGGGCAGGGACTCGATCAGGTCGTCGATCATGGCGGTGCAGGCGGCCTCCGCCAGCTCGTGCACGTCGCGGTAGTGGCCGTAGAAGGCGGACCGGCTCACCTCCGCGTGTTCGGCGACGTCGGCGATGGTGATCTGGGACAGATCCTGCTCCTCGACGAGCCGGATCAGGGTGCGTTGCAGGGCCGCCTGGGTGCGCCGCACGCGCCGGTCGACCTTCGGGGCGTTGCTGTCTCTGGCCGTGACCATGTCTGCCACCCTACAGGTTTCAACACATCTGTCAGCATTCTTACAGATGTACGCTAACTTGCAGATGTAGGACAACAGCCTGGAGGACTGACATCATGACGAAGACCCTCGGACTCATCGGCGCCGGCATGATCGGCGGCGCGCTGGCCCGCCTCGCGGTCGCTGCCGGCCTCGACGTCGTCCTGAGTAACTCCCGCGGCCCCGACTCCCTCGCCGGCCTCCTGACCGAGCTCGGCGGGCAAGCCCGCGCGGCCACACCTGCCGAGGCCGCGGAGTCGGGCGATCTGGTGGTGGCGACCGTTCCGCTGCACGCCTACGATCGGCTGCCGGCCGCCGCCCTGGCGGGCAAGACCGTGATCGACACGATGAACTACTACCCCGAGCGCGACGGCCGCATCGCCGAGCTGGACGCGGACGAGCTGACCTCCAGCGCCCTGGTCCAGCGGCACCTGGCCGGCTCGCGGGTGGTCAAGGCGTTCAACAACATCGACTTCCACCGCCTGCTCACCAGCGCCCGGCCCGCGGGCGCGCCCGACCGCAGCACGCTGCCCATCGCCGGTGACGACCCGGCCGCCAAAGCCGAGGCGGTCGCGCTGCTGGACGCTCTCGGCTACGACGCCGTGGACATCGGCACGCTGGCCGACAGTTGGCGCAGCGAGCTGGGAAGCTTCCCTGAAGCCTGCACGTGATCGGTCAGCGCTGGTCGACCAGAACCTCGATGGTGTAGTCCTGGGCGCGATAGCAGTGGTCCCCGTGCTCCACCGCCCGGCCCGCGGAGTCGAAGGCCGTGCGGGTCATCGTGAGGACGGGTTCGGCGGGCCGCAGCCGGAGGTGGCGACGTTCCGAGGCGGTCGGTGGGCGGGCGCCGATGGACTGGGCGGCGACGACGGGGCGCGTGCCACGGCTCCGCAGCACGGCATAGAGCCCCGACGCCTCCAGGTCCTTGAGGGTGATGCCGTGGTACGCCGGGGGGAGCCAGTTGCGCATGAGGGCCAGAGGCTGCCCGTCGGCGAAGCGGAGCCGGACGATCGAGAGCAGCTCGGCGTCGGCGGGCAGGTCGAGCGCGGCGGCCACGGAGGGCGTGTACTTCTTCACCCCCGGCAAGGTCGTCACCTCCCGCTGGCTCGACCCCAGCCACGGCGGGCTCAACCTCGGCTTCCCGCGGAACGGCTGACGGACCCTCACGGGAATAACGGAATCTTCATCGCCGGAATCAATTAGCCGAGATCGCCCGCACCACGGACGCGATCATGACGGTCTGTGTCTTCGCCTGGGAGGAACGCGCCCGCGAGTCGAGCGTCTTCATGCGCGAGGAGATCGCCAAGCGCACGGCGAACTGGTGACCGCCGCGGAGGCGTCACACCGGTGGGACGAGCATGGGCTCGATGGACTCCCACGCGGGAGGCTCGGGCCATCCGTCCTCGCCCGCGGCCTCCAGGCCGATGACCGCGCAGGCCAGCAGGTGCTCGCCGGGCGCCAGGTCGCCCATCAGCGTGGGGATCGTGGTGCGCGGGGCGAGCACGTTGGTGCCGGGCAGGGGCGTGACGAGGGCTCCCTCCCGCCGTCCTGACAGGTCCTCGATCACGCACAGGCCGTGCGGCGAGTCGAGCCTGGCCCGGGCGGGACCGGTGTCGACCCGGGTGGGCGGCAGGTCCCGGTCGACCGCGAAGGCGCCCTCGGCCGTGCGCAGGGCCCGCCCGGTCCTGATCCGGTGCACCCGCACGTGCCACGGGGGCAGCGCCACCAGCCAGGTCTCGATCTCCACGTCGTCCCAGGGCGTCCAGCGCGCGTGCAGCACGCCGTCGGAGGCGGAGGCGTCGTACGGCAGCTCGCACGGCCGCCAGTGCTCGCCGTCCTCGCTGAGCGCCAGCGTGCTGTCGAAGGCGCCCTGTTCGAGCCCCAGCGTCCCGGCGGGCACGCTGAAGCCGAAACGCGTGGAGTAGGCGAACTTGGCGTACTTGGCCGCGCCATGACGCGCCCACGGGGCGTGCTGCCCCGCGCTCAGCAGCACCACGTGCCGCCCCTCCTCGCAGCGCAGCAGCGCCACGCCCGCCTCCGGCTGGGTGCTGACCTCGGGCAGCGGGGGAGCCTCGGCCTCCTTGGCGGCCCAGAACGGGTGCTCGGCGGGCAGGGCGAGCGGCAGGAACGCCTTCATGGCCCAGTACGGCGAGCCGGGCGCGTTGTACTGCTCGGCCATGTGCGGCTGGGGGTAGCCGTAGCCGATGGTGAGCAGCCCGGAGGTGTCGCGGATGGGCCGGCGGGCCCACCAGCGCAGGTTTCGCAGCAGATGCCCCTTGGTCACCTCCCAGGGCAGCGCCTCGACCCCGGCGAAGGCCAGTGCACCCCAGAACGCCGACTGCGCGAAGCGGTAGGTGAGGCTCCTGCCGAACGGGACGGCGACCCCCTCGCTGGTGAACCAGTGCTGGAAGTCCTGGGCGAACGCCGCGGCCCGCTCGCGGAAGCGCTCGGCCCTGGCCGGGTCGTCGCCGAGCGAGGCGTGGATGAGGCCGTAGTAGTGCATGGCGAACGGGATGTAGTAGTCGCGCTGCCACTTGGGCCCGTCGGTGTACCACCCGCGCCCGAGGTCGAACTCCTCCAGCCGGTCGAGCCTGGCCGTGTTGGCGTCGTGGTCGTGGGAGACCCCGACGCGGTCGAGCCCGAGCCCCACCATGACCGGGAAGAACAGCCAGTTGTTGTTGTTCGGCTCCACGGTGACCGCGTGCCGCAGCCAGGCGGCCACCGTGTCGCGCTGCCTGCCGGTCAGCGGGTCCCAGACCTGCTCGGGGGCCAGGGCGAGCGCCAGGCCGATGGCGGCGGTCTCGACCAGCCGCTGGTTCCTGTCGAAGACGGCGCCCCAGTAGTCGGGGTGCTCGGGGTCGGTCCCGGCGGCGAGCCCGGCGCGCCAGAGCTCCCAGTGATCGAACGTCCCGCCGCCGGCCGCCAGCGGCGCCAGCCCCCAAAGCGGGCGTGCAAACGCTTCCAGCTCGGCGGCCGCCTGGTCGTAGTGCGCCGCGCTGAACCCCAGCCGCAGCCGCCCCCCGCCCGGACCGAACCTGGTGATCAGTGGCGCTACGAGGTCCAATACCTGGGCCTGCAGGTCGTCTCGGTCGCTGCCAGGCCGCCCTGCGCGGTCGTCGGTGTGCACGGGTTCTCTCCTCCACTGGGAAAGCGCTTTCAGGACAGGGTTCCCGCCGCCGCCCTCACTTGTCAACAGCCGCCCGGGGCGGTGCGGTGCTGTCGCGGACGTGCAGCTCCATCGGCAGGCTCACCGGCTCCCCGTCGTGCCCCTCGGTCATGACGGCCTCCAGCATCTCGGCCGCCTGCCTGCCGAGCTGCCCGCGGGGCACCGACACCGTGGTCAGGCTCGTGTGCGCGACGTGGTCCAGCGCGATGTCGTCGAACCCGACCACCGAAAGATGCTCGGGAACGCGCACCCCGAGCTCGCGCATCCGGGTCACCGCCCCCAGGGCCACCAGGTCGTTGTAGGTGGTGAGCGCGGTGGCGCCGGTGCCGGCCACCGCGTCGGCGGCCTCGTACCCGGAGCGGCTGGTGGACCCGCACGGCAGGATCGTGACGGAGATGCCGAACGCCTTGGCCGCCTCCAGCGCCCTGATCCGCTCGGAGTTGGCCCAGGACACCTCGGGCCCGCTCAGGTAGGCGACCCGGCGGTGGCCCAGCTGTGCCAGGTGGCCGCAGATGAGCATCATCCCGCCGAAGAAGTCGGCGGAGACGGCAGGCGCGGCGATGCCGGGGACTATCCGGTTGAGCAGGACGAGCGGGTGGTCCCGGGCGGTCAGGACCACGAGGTCGGCGCGCTCCATGCGGGAGGAGCAGAGCAGCACCCCGTCGCAGCTGCGCATCAGGTCCTCGACCAGGCCGTGCTCGATCGAGGGGTCGTCGTCCGACTCCATGACCATGACGCGGCGCCCGTGGGAGTGGGCGACGGCCGAGACTGCCTTGAGCACGTCGGGGAAGTAGGGGTTGGCCAGATTGGGGACCAGCACGCCGATGGTGCCCCACTCCCCGCGGGCGAGCCCCTGCGCCGCGGCGTTGGGCCGGTAGCCCAGCTGCCTGACCGCGTCGTGGACGCGCGCCGCCAGCGAGGGGTCGACCTTGGCCGTGCCGTTGAGCACGCGGGAGACCGTCGAGGCCGACACCCCTGCCGCCGCCCCGACGTCGCTGATCGTCACCCGTGGCGCGCGGCCCTGCCGCACATTACGCACCTGCTCCTCCTACCCCCGTGGAGCGCCCGTCAGCCGAGCAGCCCGCGCAGATGATCAAGATCCTTCCGTACGGCCGCCGCCGGGTCGGCCGCCGGGTAGTGGACGTGCAGCGACAGCGCTCCGGTGTAGCCGCGTTCGCCCAGCCCAGAGATGATCTCCGGCCAGCGGACCACGCCTCCGTCCGCGAACGGTTGCCACTCGCACACCCAGCCGTCCGCGGTGGATCGCCAGACGGCGTTCTTCACACCCATGCAGGCCATCCGATCGCCCAGCAGGTCCACGTTGAGAGCCCATGCCTCGCTGCCCTCCTTGGCCTGGTTGCCGGGGTCGGCGTAGAAGCGCACGTCGTCCAGGTCGCCCGCGAGTGCGAGGGCGAGCGAGGCGGACGGATGGATCGTACCGTGATGCAGCTGGAGGGCCAGCTGTACGCCGTGGCGGGCGGCGAGGCCGGCCAGGCGGGACAGCGCGGCTCTGGACTCCGCCAACCGGCGCCGGTATCCGACGGCGGGGTCGTAGCGGTAGAAGCCCGCCCGCACGAGGGGGACGCCGCGCTCGCCGCAGGCGGCGATGATCCGTTCGGCGTCCGCGCCGGCGTCGAGCAGGTCGGTGGTGACGATGTCGAGAGTGAGCCCGCGGTGCTCGAGCTCGGCGGCGACGACGGCGATGCCACCGGGGTCGGCGGGGCTGACCGTCTGCCCGTCGCGCACGAGCAGATCGGCCCCCTCGGCGCCTACCGAGGCCAGGGTCTCGGCCAGCCGGGGGGCGTCGAGAAGGCCGAAGGGCTTGGTGAAGGCGAGCAGGCGCACATGTACTCCAGAAGTCAGAAAGCGCTTGTAGCGATCGGTTCAAGGTGCCAATTGACAGGCATCATGGACGAGCATCCATCTGAAACCGCTTTCTCACAACCCTTGAATCGGCTTATGAGCCGGGGTTACTCTCGACCCACCCCCGGGCAAGCGCTTACCAGCTGCCCGAGCACCTCCGGCCCCTTTGGGAGGGCTCCATGAAATTTCATCGGCGTGGCACCACCGCGATGATCACCGCAGCCATGGCAACAGTGCTCCTGGCGGCGTGCGGCACATCGGGCAACGGCGGCGGCAGCGGCGGTGGCTCGCAGACCACGCTGCGGATCTGGGACTTCTCCGCCGAACAGGTGAACTTCCACAAGGACATCGGCGCCCAGTTCACCAAGGAACATCCCAACATCAAGATCGAGTGGCGCTCGATCACACAGGCCGACTACATGAAGACCCTGCCTCTGGCCTTCCAGAGCAACCAGGCGCCGGACATGTTCTACTGGAACGCCGCGGGGCTGTCCGAGCTGCTGGACCAGAAGTGGATCCGCCCGCTCAGCCCGGACGGGACCGTCCCCGCCGACTTCACCAAGCGCTGGCCGGACGGGTCCTTCCTGGAAGGCATCAACATGCAGGACGGGAAGACGTACGGTTTCCCGTTCTCGGAGAACCTGTACTGGGGCTCCGGCTACATGTTCCTCAACAAGCAGGTCTTCCAGCAGGCCGGGCTGGACGTCAACAACCCGCCCAAGACCTGGACCGACCTCAAGGACGCCTGCGCGCAGATCAAGGCCAAGACCAAGGCGGAGTGCATCGCCGCGCCCACCAAGGGCGAGGACATGCAGCGGCTCTGGTACGGGCTGATCAGCAGCGTCTCGACCTCGTCGACCGACTTCTTCGACTTCAAGACGGGCAAGTTCGACCTGACCGAGCCCGGGCAGCTGAAGACCTTCGCCTTCATCCAGGAGCTCAAGAAAGCTGGATACCTGGCGCCGGGCACCAACGACAAGAACTTTTCCCGCCAGCAGTTCGCCGCCGGGCAGGCCGGGATCTACTTCGACGGCACCTGGATGCTGAGCGTGTGGGACAGCCAGGGCTTCAGCAGCGACAACTACGTGGTGGCGCCGCGCGTCGACCCGGACGAGGGGCAGACCGGCGCGGCCGGCCGCACGTACGACGGCAACAAGTACTGGGTCAGCTCGCAGACCAAGCATCCCGACGCCATCTGGACGTTCATCCAGTGGATGACCGACCCCGACGGCTACTTCGTCCAGCAGTACTACAAGAACGCCTTCGGCACGCTGGCCTACGTCGACAACCAGAAGATGGTCACCCACCCGGTGCTCAAGCAGATCATGGAGATCGGCGCGAAGCCGGGTTACCGGGTCCAGTTGCCCGAGCCGCTGCTCAAGTGCCCCGACATCGCCAAGTCCAAGGCGTACGTCAACGCGCTGACGAAGCGCCCGGACGGAGAGTGGGAGGCCATGGGCCAGGCCCTGGTCAGCGGCCAGTCTCTGGCGTCCGTGGGCGCCGCCATCGTCAAGCAGCGGCAGACCGACCTGGAGGAAGGGCTCAAACAGGAGGCGGCGAGCGGCCTGAAGGTGTCGATGGACTGCTACACCTTCCCCGACTGGGACACCACCAAGGACTACACCAAGGACATGTACAAGGGCTGACCCGACCGGGGCCGCCGGTCGCGCGCCGGCGGCCTCCCCTTCCCCTTCGTGAGGACATCTATGGCAACCACCGCCCCCGCCCCCGCCACAGGCAGGGAGAGGGTGACGGACAGGGACCGGTCGCCCGCCGAACGGGTGCCCGAACGCGTCGATCACTCCCGCGAGCGCGTCCGCGGCCTTGACAGGGTCTGGCTGCTCGTCTTCCTGGCCCCCTTCCTCCTGCTCTACCTCGGCTTCACGATCTGGCCGCTGATCGCGACGATCTACTACTCCTTCTTCGACTGGTCGGGCATCGGCCCGATCGAGAACTTCGTCGGGGCCGACAACTACGGCACGATCCTGGCCGACCCGCTGTTCTGGGTCTCGGTGGTCAACACGCTGGTCTTCGCCCTGCTGTCGACCGTCATCAAGCTCCCGATCTCGCTGCTGGCGGCGATCGTGCTGACCCGCAAGTGGCTGCGCGGCAAGCGGTTCTTCCGGACCATGTTCTTCGCGCCGCTGATCATCCCCGTCGCCATGGCAGGGCTGATCTTCACCTACCTGCTCAACCCGTCCAACGGCGCGCTGAATGCGATCCTGCGCGACCTCGGCCTGGTCGACCAGGGGTTCGACGTGTTCGCCAACCGGTGGAGCGCGCTCCTCGTCATCGTGTTCGTGTCCATCTGGCAGATCTTCGGCCAGTACATGATCTACTGGATCGCGGCGCTGCAGAACGTGCCGGAGGAGCTCTACGAGGCGGCCGCCATCGACGGGGCGGGGGAGTGGAAGAAGCTCACCCGCATCACGCTGCCGATGATCAAACCGGTGGCCGTGATCATCACCCTGCTCGGCCTCGTGAACGCCATGCACATCTTCGGGCTGGTCGTCACGCTCACCGCGGGCGGGCCCGGCACCAGCACCTACGTGGTGTCCTACTTCATCTACCAGAACGCCTTCGGCGCGGTGCCGTTCGCCTACGGCTACGCCTCGGCGGCAGCGCTGCTGTTCTCCGTCATCGCCTTCGTCCTGGTCTCCGCCCAGGGCCTCGCGGTCCGCCGGGCCCAGCGGCGCAGGAAGGAATACGGGGTCTGATGGCGACGACCACTCAGGCAGTCAAGCGCAGCCACGCCGTGCGGGCCAACCTCATCGCCCTGCCGATCCTGCTGGTCATCGGGCTCGTGTGGGTCTATCCCTTCCTGTGGACGATCTCGGCCGCGTTCAAGACCCAGGCGGGGATGTTCACCAGCGGCGCGAGCCTCATGCCCGACCAGTGGAACTTCGACAACTTCGCACGGGCCTGGGTCAACGCCGGATTCTCCGGATACTTCTTCAACACGGTGCTTTACTCGGCCGCCTCGACCCTCGTCGAGCTGGTCAAGGCGGCCCTGTGCGGCTATGTGCTGGCCAGGTACGAGTTCCCCGGCCGCACCCTGCTCTACCGGATGATCGTGGGGACCCTGTTCATCCCGGTCGCCTCGATCATCGTCCCGCAGTTCGTGCTGATCGAGAACCTGGGCCTGCTGAACACGCGGGCAGGGGTCATCCTGGCCATGTCCGGCGGCGCCGGCGCGCTCTACGTCCTGCTGTTCGTCGGGTTCTTCTCCAGCGTCCCCGCCGACCTGTTCGAGGCGGCCAAGCTCGACGGGGCCGGCTTCCTCAAGACGTTCCGCCTCATCCTCCCGCTGGCCAAGCCGGTCATCGCGGTGGTGGTCATCTTCCAGTTCATCAGCAGCTGGAACGAGTTCAACATCCCGCTGGTGTTCACGCTCGGCCAGCCCGACCTGCAGAACCTCGCCGTCGGGATGCTGTCATTCCAGGGCGAGCACGCCACCGACTGGACCGGGTTCGCCGCCGGGATGACGATCTCGTTCCTGCCGATGCTGATGATCTTCCTGTTCTTCCAGAACTACTTCACGCGCGGCCTGGCCGGCGCCACAAAGGGGTGACACTCCGCTTGAAGATCACCGATGGTGATCCCTCGACGGTGAGGCACGGCGCGTTCGCCTACACCTGGGACATCGTGGGCGACCCCGCGGGGGCCGAGCGCATCGCCGATCTCGGCGTGGGCACGGTGACCCTGCAGGCCGCCTACCACTCGGTCCGTGCCACCACCCCGTGGCATCCACACCACCGCATCGTGCAGGCCGACCACGCGGCGGCCTACTTCCGGCTGCGCCCCGACCGCTGGCGCGGGCGGCTTCGGCCGTACCCGCCGAGCTGGGGGGTGCCCGACGAGGACAGGTTCGGCACGGCGCTGGCCGCGCTGGCGAGGGCCGGGCTGCGGGCCGAGGCATGGATGGTGCTCACGCACTCCTCGGTGCTGGGCCGCGAAGCGCCCGACCTGACGGTCAGGAACGCCTACGGCGAGTCCTACCCCTACGCGCTCTGCCCCGCCCAGCCCGCTGTCCACGACTACGCGCTCACCCTCGTGCGCGAGGTCTGCGAGCAGTACGACGTGCCCGCGCTGATGCTGGAGGCGTGCGGCTGGCTGGGCGTGGAGCACGCCGGCCACCACGAGAAGACCTCCGGCGCCCATCTGTCCGCCTGCGGCAGGGCGCTGCTGTCCCTCTGCCTCTGCCCGGCCTGCCGTGCCGGGCTGGCCGGGCGCGGCCTGGACGTCGAGGAGCTGGCGCGCGACGTGCGCGCCGCCGTGGACGGAGAGCTCCAGCAGGGCGTCCCGGCGGGGACGAGCCTGGGCGACGTGCTCGGCCCCGACCGCGCCCAGGCCCTGTACGATCACCGCGGCCAGGTCATCGCCGACCTGGTCCGCGCCATGGCGGCACCGGCCGGCGGCCGCGAGCTGCTGCTCATGGCCACCGACGACCCGCAGGTCACCGGCCCCGACGTGGGGATCGACCTGGCCCGTTTCGACGCGCCGGTCGACGCGTACGTGCTCAAGTGCTGGGGCCGGGAGGATGCGGCCCTGGCCCAGGTGAAGGCCGCGGCGAGCCGTACCGAGGTGCCCCTCGTCGCCAATCTCACCGTGCTGGAGGACGGCCACGCCCGGATCCCGGCGCTGGCCGCCGACCTCGTCGCCGCGGGCGCGCGGCAGCTACGTTACTACCACGCCGGGCTCGGCTCTCCCGCCCGCCTGGCCAGCGTGCGAGCGGCGGCTCGCTTGAAGGAGAGGCAATGCTGAACGGCCTGTACGTGATGGACCCGAACCGCTTCGACGACGTCTACGGCCCCGAGGCCCGGGAGGCGATCGAGCGGCACCTGGCCATCGCGTCGCCCCCGCTCACCGCCGACCGGCTCACCCCTGACGTGCTCGCCGGCCTCGAGGTGCTGGTGACCGGGTGGGGAGCGCCCAGGCTGGATGCCGACTTCCTCGCCGCCGCGCCCAAACTCTCGCTGGTGCTGTACGGCGCGGGCTCCATCCGCCCGATGGTCACCCCGGAGATGTGGGCCAGGGGAGTGCGGGTCACCTCGGCGGCCACCGCCAACGCCACCCCGGTCGCCGAGTTCGCGCTCTCGCAGATCCTGTACGCGCTCAAGCACGGCTGGCGCTACGTGCTGGCCGCGCGCGCCGCCGCCGCCACCGCCCCGCGCGGGCCGGAGCTCGGGGCCTACGGCGCGACGGTCGGGCTGGTCTCGCTCGGCGCCACGGGCCGGGCCACGGCACGGCTGCTCGCCCACCACGAGCTCGACGTGCAGGCCCACGACCCGTACGCGGACCCGGCGCAGGCGGAGCAGCTCGGGGTGCGCCTCGTCGGCCTGGAAGAGCTGTTCGCCACCTCCGACGTGGTCAGCCTGCACGCGCCGCTCACTCCTGAGACCCGCGGCATGGTCGGGACCGGGCTGCTGGAGTCGATGAAGCCCGACGCCACCTTGATCAACACGGCGCGCGGCAGCCTCGTCGACGAGGCCGCGCTCGTGGACGTGCTGGGCCGGCGCACCGACCTGTTCGCCGTCCTCGACGTCACCGACCCCGAACCGCCCGTGGCGGGGTCGCCGCTGTTCACGATGCCCAACATCGTCGTCACCCCGCACGTGGCGGGCAGCCTGGGCCACGAGCGGCGCCGCCACGGGCAGGCGATGGCCGAGGAGCTCGCCCGCTACGTCGCGGGAGAGCCGCTGCTGTACGAGATCACCGAGTCCGGCCTGGCGCTGCGGGCATGAGCAGAACCACCCTGGTGCTGCTGCCGCCGCACGATCCGGCCACCGCGGACTGGCGGGCCCGGCTGGAGGAGGCGGTGCCGGAGCTCGTCGTGCTCCAGCCGCAGACCGAGGCGGAGGCGGCGCACGCGCTGGCGGAGGCCGACGCCGCCTACGGCACGCTGCCTGCGGACCTGCTGGCGCACGCCGGGCGGCTGCGCTGGCTGCAGGCCCCGCAGGCCGGGCCGCCTCCGGGTTTCTACCATCCGGCCCTGGTCGCGCACCCCGTGCAGGTCACCAACATGCGTGACACCTACACCGACCACGTGGCCGCGCACGCGCTGGCACTTGTGCTCGCGCTGGCCAGGGGCCTGCCCAGGTACGCCCGCGAACAGGCCCGCGCGCGCTGGGCGCCCGACTGGGACCCTGGCGCCGTGCTCTCCCTGGGCGAGGCCACCGCCCTGGTGGTGGGGGTGGGCGCGGTCGGGGCCGAGGTCGGCAGGCTGCTGGCGGCGTTCGGCACCAGAATCGTGGGCGTGGACGCCCGGCGCGGCGGCCCCGTGCCGGGCTTCGCCGAGGTGCTGCCGGCCGGCGCCCTCGACCGGCTGCTTCCCGATGCGGACCTGGTCATCCTGACCGTCCCGCACACCCCCGCCACCGAGGGCCTGCTGGACGCGCGGAGGCTGGCGCTGGCCAAGCCCGGGGCGTACGTCGTCAACATCGGCCGCGGCCCCACCGTCCGGCTCGACGACCTGGCCGCCGCCCTGTCCGAAGGGCGCCTGGCCGGCGCGGCCCTGGACGTCTTCGAGACCGAACCGCTGCCCGCCGATCACCCGCTCTGGCGGCGTCCCGACGTGCTCATCACCCCCCACGTGGCGGGCGTGGGGCCGCATGCCGAGGAGCGGCGCTTCGCCGTACTGCTGGAGAACGCGCGGCGCTTCGTGGCCGGGCGGGAACTGATCAATCTGGTCGACAAATCCGAATGGTACTGAAACCCGTGAACCGGATAGCACGCGTCGAGACCTTCACCGTTGCCCTGCCGTCGCTGCGCGACTTCGCCGTCGCGGGCGGGTCCGTCGTCCAAGGCGGCCGTCCGGCCGTCAGAGTCCTGGTGAAGGTCACGGCCGACGACGGCGCCACCGGGTGGGGCGAGTCCACCCCGATCCCGTCATGGACGTACGAGACCACTGAGTCCATCGTCTCCACCATCGAGAACTACCTGGTCCCGGCGGCCGTCGGCCGCCCGCTGTGGGACCTCGACGGGCTCTGCCGCGCCTTCGACCGCACCATCAGCAAGGGCTTCTCGATCGGCATGCCGCTGGCACGCGCGGCGGTCGACGTGGCCTGCCACGACGCCTACGCCCGCAGCCTCGGCCTGCCCCTCGGCGAGCTGTGGGGCCGGCGCAGGCGCGACACCATCGAGCTGGCCTGGATCGTGGCCGGCAAGTCGGCGGCCGAGGCCGCCGACTCGGTGGCCGAGGGCCGCGCGCACGGCTACCGCCACGTCAAGGTCAAGGTTGGCCTGCACACCGAGGACGAGGACGTGGCCATCGTGGCGGCCGTGCGCGCCGCCGCCCCCGACGCGGTGCTCTGGGTGGACGCCAACCAGGGCTACACGGCCGCCGCCGCGCTCCGGGTGGCCAGGCGCCTGGCCGATCTGAACGTCGCCGTCTTCGAGCAGCCGCTGCCGTCCAACGACATCGCCGGCCTGCGCCGCCTGCGGGACGCCAGCCCCATCCCGGTGGCCGTGGACGAGAGCCTGCGCCATCCGAGCGACCTGGCGACGTTCGTCCGGCTCGACGCCATCGACGTCGCCGTCGCCAAGGTGCAGCGCTGCGGCGGGCTGACCCTGGCTCTGCGCCAGTGCCAGCTCGCCGAGGACAGCGGCCTGGAGATCATGGGCTCCGGCCTCACCGAGTCCGACATCGGGCTGGCCGCCTCGCTCCACCTGTTCGCCGCGTTCGGCGTGGACACGCCGGTCGACCTCAACGGCCGGCAGTTCATCACCAGCCCCTACGCCACGGATCCGGTCATCACCGTCGCTGACGGCGTCGCCCACGTGCCCACCGGCCCCGGTCTGGGGATCGGCGTGGACGAGCAGGCGGTCCGTGCGCTCGCCAGCTGAACGACCGCGGGGTCAGCGGGTGGTCATGAGGGTCAGGCTCTCGTCCTGCACGGAGGTCGCGACGCCCCGGGTGACGCGGTATTCGGCGAGGTCGGGACCCTCGCCGTCGACGATCTCCTGAGCCGCGAGGCGGCCGAGTTCGGGGGCGAGGTTGACGCCGCTGTGGGTGACCAGGTGATAGAGGCCGGGAGCGCCGGGGTGCGTGCCCGCCAGCGGCAGGCCGTCCGCCGGCACGGGCCGGACGCCGAGTCGGACGCCGGCCAGCCGGGCGGTGCGCAGCGCGGGAAGGACGCGCTGGCCGCCGGCGTGCAACCGTTCTGCCAGGGCGTCGTCGCTCTGGGCGGGCAGCAGCGCGTCGACGGGCCAGGAGATGGAGCAGATCCGGTCCCCGGGGGCGGGGCGCAGGTCCACCTCGGGCGTGGCCAGGATGGCGTCGAGCCGAAGCTCGGGTACGGGGGTGCTCTCGCCCACCAGCCCGGGGATCCGGTTCATGGGAAGGGCGGTGCCGGCGAGCGCCGCGACGCGGTCGGCGTCCGGGCCGGTGCAGTTGACCACCCAGTCGGCTTCCCAGCGCCGCGTGCCGGTCTCGACGCCGGTGACGGTGTCGCCGCGGCGGATCAGCGCGTGCGCCCGCAGGCCGTACCTGATGTCGGCGCCGAGCGTGGCGGCGCGGTCGAGCAGGCGCTGAACGAAGAGCGGGGCGTCGTACCACGCGCTCTGGTCGTGGACCACGAGCTCGCTCGCCGTGCAGGCCGCGGGGTCGACGGCGGGGGCGAGTTCGCGCAGCTCGGACGGGTCGGCGATGCGGCAGGGATGCCCCCAGGACCTGAGGCGGACGGCCCGCTCCCTGAGCCCCCGCTGGCTCTCCTCGCTGTCACCCCACTGGATGGCGGGCATGGGGTGCCGCCAAGACGTGCCCCCCAGCTCCTCGGCCAGCGTGGCGTGCAGGGCGGCGCCGGCGCGGTTCAGCTCGTAGTAGGTGCGCGGGGTCTTCAGATGGGTGACGTCCATGGAGAACGTCGCGCTGGAGGTTCCCGCGGCGGGGCCGCCGGCTTCGATGACGACGACCTGAGCCCCTGCGACGGCCAGGTGGTAGGCGACGGAGGCGCCGAGCACTCCGGCGCCGAGAACGATGACGCGGGACACGTGGATATCTTTCGTTCGGGGGTCAGAGAACCTTGCTGAGGAATGCCCGGGTGCGCTCGTGCCGGGGTTCGCCGAGCACGGCGGCGGGGGGCCCGGATTCCACGACGACCCCGTCGTCCATGAAGACGACGGTGTCGCACACCTCGCGGGCGAATCCCATCTCGTGGGTGACGATGATCATCGTCATGCCGTCCGCGCGCACCAGATCGCGCATGACGTCCAGGACCTCGCCCACGAGCTCGGGGTCGAGGGCCGAGGTCGGCTCGTCGAACAGCATGAGACCGGGCCGCATCGCCAGGGCGCGGGCGATGGCGACGCGCTGCTGCTGGCCGCCGGAGAGCTGGTCGGGGCGGCTGTGCGCCTTGTCGGCCAACCCCACCCTGGCCAGCAGGGCGTGGGCGCGCTCGCGTGCCTCGGCCTTCGGCTCCTTCTTGACCATGATCGGCGCCATCATGACGTTCTCGAGCGCCGTCATGTGCGGGAAGAGGTTGAAGCGCTGGAAGACCATCCCGATGTCCACCCGCTGGGCGGCGATCGCCTTGTCCGGCAGTTCGTAGACCTTCCCGTCACGCTCCTCGTAGCCGATCAGGCGGTCGCGGAAGTAGAGGCGACCGGCGTCGATGCGTTCGAGGTGGTTGATGCAGCGCAGGAAGGTGGACTTGCCGGACCCCGACGGGCCGATCAGAGCCAGCACCTCTCCCTCCGTGACCTCCAGGTCGATGCCTTTGAGGACGTCGAGCGTGCCGTAACGCTTGTGCACGCCTTCCGCGCGGATGAGGGTCTTCATGTGCTGAACCTGCGTTCGATGTAGTGCTGCCCGGCGTTCAGGACCGTCGTGGCCACGAGGTACCAGAAGCACGCCACTGTGAGCAGGGGGACCTGCTGGAAGTTCCTGGAATAGATGCCCTGGATCGAGGTCAGGAGCTCTGGCACGGCGATGGCGAAGACGAGGGAGGTGGTCTTGAGCATGGAGACCGCCTGGTTGCCCGTCGGCGGGATGATCACCCGCATGGCCTGGGGAAGGATGATCTTCCGCAGGGTCTGGAAGCGGGTCAGGCCCAGGGCGTGGGCCGCCTCCGTCTGGCCGTGGTCGACGGAGGTGATGCCGGCCCGCACGATCTCGGCCATGTAGGCCGCCTCGTGCAGGCCGAGGCCCAGCACCGCCGCGGTGAGCTGGGTGATGATCAGGTTGGTGTCGAACTCGAAGAACGTCGGCCCCCAGGGCACACCGAGCCCGATCTTCGGCACCACCGCGGACAGGAAGTACCAGAACAACAGCTGCACCAGCAGCGGCACGCCGCGGAAGATCCAGATGTAGAACGCGCTCAGCGCCGACAACAGGGGGTTGGGCGACATCCGCAGAACGGCGAGCACGACACCGCCCGCGACGCCGACGACCATGGCGAGCAGCGTGAGCAGCAGCGTGGTGCCGAGCCCGCTCAGGACCGCGGGGGAGAAGAGGTACTCGCCGACCACCTTCCACTCCATGCGCGGGTTGGCCACCCAGCCCTGCAGCAGGAAGATCACCAGGAAGCCGAGGAGGGCCGAGCTCACCCAACGCCCCGGATGGCGGAGCGGGACGGCCTGGATCCGCTCCCGAGGAGCCGGGGGTGCGCTCTGCCCGGTCGTGGTCACGACTCGCCGCCGTTGATCACGGCTTTGTCGAGGGCGCCCGACGACATCTTCCACTTGGTGAGGATCTTGGCGTAGGAGCCGTTGTCCATCAGCTTCTGCAGCGCCTGTTGCACGGCCTTGGCCAGGTTCTGGTCCTCCTTGTTGACGAGGATCCCGTACGGGAGGAAGCGGTAGGGCTCGCCCACCTGCTTCATCCGGCCACCGGACTGCTCGGCCTGGTAGGTGATGGTGGGCGTGCCACCGATGAAGGCGTTGGCCCGGCCGGTGGAGACGGCCTGCAGACAGCCGACCGTGTCGGGGAACACCAGCACCTGGACCGCGGGTTTGCCCGCATCCGTGCACTTCTTCTTCTGCTGCTCGGCGTCGTCGGCCTGGGCGGTGCCCTGCTCGACGGCCGCCGTCTTCCCGCAGAGGTCGTCGAGCGACTTGATCGCCTGAGCGTCCTTCTCCTGGACCAGGAGCGAGCTGCTGGTCTTGAAGTAGTCGACGAAGGTGACCTTCTCGCGGCGTTCCGGCTTGTCGAGCATCGCCTGGATGGCCAGGTCGTAGCGGCGTGCCTGCACGCCGGCGATGAGGCTGTCGAAGCTCGCCTGGCTGAACGTCACTTCGACGCCGAGCACCTGGCCGACGGCCTTCATCAGCTCGGGTTCCAGACCGATGACCGTCTTGTTGTCGGTGTCGAGGAATACCAGTGGTGGGTAGTTGTGACCCGCCGCGACGTTGAGCGTGCCACTCTTTTTGATCTTGTCGGGCAGAAGGTCGTGGAGTTCCTGACTCTTCTGCTGCGCTGGGGCGGCCGCCTGGGAAGCGTCGCCTCCAGAACAAGCTGTCAGGGACAGGAGTCCCGCCAGGCCGAATGCGGCGGCTGCTTGGGTGAACCGCATCGCGCAGGACACCCCCTCTCGGGCTTAGTGCTACGTTCCGTAAACACAAATATTGGGGGTCCGTTTAGATACGACAAGGTGATCGAGCATGCGCATTGGTGCACATGCTGTTCAGTCCTGCTTATCCTCTTTCTCGATCTGACCAGCCAGCCGGGGATCGCATCGCCTCATGATGGTTCGCGGTCTGGTGATGCTAGTCGCCGGACTGTTAAGTTGTGTCGATGCTTACTCCGGTCCAGTTGCAGGCCATCCGTGAAGTGGTCGCCACCGGTTCGCTGAGGACTGCCGCCAAGCGACTCGGATTCACCCCGTCGGCCATCTCGCAGCAGGTCTCCTCGCTGGAGCGGACCCTGGGCGTGCAGCTGTTCGAGCGCCTGCCGCGCAGCATCCGGCCCACCGCGGCGGGAGCCGAGCTGGCCCGCAAGGCCGCCAGGTTGCTGGCCGAGCTCGAGGCGGCGGAGGAGGAGATGCGTTCCTTCGCCACGACCCATCGGGGCAGATTGCGGCTCGGCAGCTTCTGGTCCGCCGGATTCCGGCTGGTGCCCGCCGTACTCGCCGAGTTCCTCCGCGACCGCCCCAACGTGGACATCCGCTACGAGGAGGGCGATCCGCACAGGACCATCCCCGCTGTGAACGAGGGGCAGCTCGACCTGGCCGTGGTCTTCGAGTACGGCATGGTGCCGCACAGCCGGCCGAAGGACCTGACCATGACGTTGATCATGGAGGAGCCGCTCTACGTGCTCGTGCCGACCGGTCACCGGCTGGCCGGCAGGAAGCGCATCCAGTTCGGCGAGCTGTCCGCCGAACGTTGGATCTCCTACACCGAGGGGATGGACGCCTCACTCAATCTGTCACACATCTGCGCGGCCAGCGGCTTCGACCCCGACGTGCTGTTCCGCACCAACGACTACAACCTGCCCTTCGAGCTCGTACGCAAAGGGCTGGGGGTGGCGATCGTCCCGGAGCTGGCGATGATCGAGTCGCGCGACGTGTGCGTGTTCCGGCTCGGCGACCCCTCCCAGGTGCGCAGGGTCTTCACCGTGTGCCGCGCCACCGACCCCAACCCCCTGCTCGGCCATGCGACGAACATGCTCATCAACGCCGCGGAAGCCCTGCACCGGCGCACGGACCTCCCCGTCGCCGTATGAGCCCGGCGCAGCGCCGGTGGCCCCTGGCACAGGGACCACCGGCGGTTCGACTGGGCTAGACGTCCAGGCACCACATCATGCCGTAGTCCGGGACATAGCAGCGATACCAGCCGTCACCGGGAGGCATGGCATGGGCAGGTGCGCTCGCCGCCCCAATGGTGATGACGGTGGTGACGGACAGCAGAGCCAGGGCCAACGCCCGGCGCATATGAGTTCTCATGGGCCTTATGCAACACGCCGCGACTTGTGACCCTCTTGGAGCTGGCTGGTTCCCGAGGCGTCAAGACCCTGCGGCGCAGCTGACCCGAATGAGAGCGTCTTGAATTCTCTGTAGTTTCCTGAAGAAGTCAGGGAACTCGGACGGGTGTGGCCTGGCTTGGGCTGACCCGGTGCTCGGTGAGTGTGAGTACAGGGGTGGCTTGGGCGTGGTGGAAGCCGGTCCGGTGGTGAGAATTCCTGACATGCCCTGTCCGGGACGGTGTGTGCCGTCCCGGCTGGGGTGCATGGCCCGCCGGACGCTGTCCACCGCGGGTGGGCGGTGGGGCGGGCACCGTGCGCCGGTCGGGCACACGGCTGGAGGTCATCGACGTGGTCGCCGCATTCTTCACGTTCGTCGTGGTGCGGGCCGGTCGTTTCGGGGTGGCACGGTTCTTGGACCTGTCCCGCGCTGCCGGGCGAGGGCGCAGATCGGTTCGGGTGCGGCGGGCGCGCCGCGCCGCCCTGGTGGGCTTGCGGGCCGGGCGGGCGCGGGCGACGTTGCCGTCCACAACCTTCAGGATGGTGCGGGTGCCGGTGGCGCGGTGGGTACGGGTGGCGTGCTGGCCGAGCAGGCCGCGGGCGACGATCCGTTCGGCCGCCGCCCAGTCCCGGTCGCAGGACAGGCCACAGGCGGGGCAGTTGGCCCACGTCCAGCCCTGCTCGGTGAGCCGGTCGGGCGCGGGGCAGTGCTTTAGCACCGAGGTGCCGTTCCCGCAGCGGGGACAGTATTTCGAGGTGCCACGGGCGGGGACGGTGACCACGGCGATGGTGTGCTTGGCCGCCAGGTGCCGGATCGCCTCGACGACCTGCCCGCGCACCTGGCCCGACAGACGCGCGTTCGCGCTGCCCCGGCGCCCGCGCGTTTCCAAGGTAGCCAGGTCCTCCAGATAGATCACCGTTGCCCTGGTGGCTACGGCCTGATCGACCGCCCAGCGCGCCGCCGACCAGGCCAGCGCCTTGTTCAGGTTGCGGATGCGCGCACACACGCGCTCATGCTCGACCCCGATGACCTCATAGGCCGTGCTCAGCTTCGCGTAGCGGCGATCGGTGGGCGTGATCCGGACTAGCAGCCTCTCCAGATGGCGGTGTTTGGCGGCCAGATGCTCCCGCTCGGCCCGCAACCTGTGCAGCTTGGCCGAGACTCCGCCCGCGTCGTAGGTCAGCGGCCGCCCGTCGGAGATGACCCGGCTGCCGGTCAAGCGTCCAGTCACGCCGGTCAGGAGCGTGTTGACACCCCAGTCGAACCCACAGCCGATCGTATGGCCGGTGGCGGGCGCGACCTCGATCAGGGTCTGAAACGGCAGATCGACCCGCACCCGGCCGTGTTTCGCGCGCAGGGTGGGCGTGCACAGCATCGCGTCCGCCGGCACGGTCGGCGGCAGGGTGAGCGGCAGCACGTGCCAGGCCCAGCCCCTGCGCGAGGCGGGAGCTTCGGTCAGGGGAAGCCGTACCCGCAGGCGGGCGCCGCGGGGGCCGGTGCGCTCCAGAGTGATGAGTTGCCGGTCGGCCGCCGCCAGCACGATCTGCGCCGCAACCTTCGGAGGCTCCTCCAGGTCGGTCAGATCGGCCGGGAACGCGTCATGCTCATCCCGGTAGGCGCGGATCTGCCGGGTCCGGTTACGGATCTCCGCCGCACTCACTCCATCCGGCAGCAGCGCGCGCAGCGCCTCCCACTCGTTATTCGTCCGCGCCCGCGGGTTGGCTGACCAGGTCGCCACGATCGCCGCCGCCAGACGGCGTCGATGCAACGCCAGCCGCAACATCCGAGCGGCCTGCTCCTGGGTGCACCGCAGCACCCGATCGCACACGTACACGCCCGGCTCCGGGGCCATGCCCCAGCCCAGTCGGCGCATGGCCATCCATCCCTTGGACGGCAACGCCCGCCCGTCCAGCCCCACCCCGGACGCCAGCGCGTCCAGATCAGCCGCAGTCCACCGGGCCGCGACCAGGCGGGCGGTCAGGTCGCGGGCCAGGCCGGTCAGCCACGCCACCCGCTGTGCCAGCAACGGCTGAGGGACGACCTCGCCGGTCTTTTCCACGATCGCGGCATGGGCGGTGCAAGGGGCGGTCGCGGTGAGCTTACTCATGCACCGCTCCCTGTTGCGAAGCGGCACCGATGCGGGTAGCGGCGGCTGTGCTGCACGACCTGCACCCCGCCCACCCCCAACCCCTCCCATCCACGATGTGTGACTACACCGCTACCAACAGTTTGCATCTTTGGGTAGAACATGTGAGCGATACATACCCGACGGATACCGTTCACCGGGACTCCCGGCTCCCTTCACGCGTTCGTCGCCTGACGGGCCGAGGTAGTCGTGGAGCCCCCGGCATTTCGCGAAAACGTCGACCATGGGCTCTCGCCCTCCTGAGTGGGGATCCCCGTGTACGGCTCTCCCGAAGAAGTCTGCGTGACCGTCGCGAGAGTCGTGCGGTTGAGGGAGTTCGGCGCTCTGGAGGCTCATCCCCGCAAGCGGGCGGTGAGCGAGGGATGTCCCAAAGATGGCAACGTCCTGATCAGGAGGAGGGCAGGCGCCGCGCGCCGCGGCTGACGGCCTTGCCCGGATATGCCAACGTGGCTGGTCGGAGCAGCGCCCGGGAGCCGCCGTCGCACCGAACACGCCAGGGGCGCACTCGCGCCCGATCATGAGGAAGGCTGGCCAGCGGAGGCATGACCGGCAGGCGACAGATCCCGATCAGCAGCAGGAGCACGATCACCACCCGAAGCAGGCGGGGGAAGCGGCGCCGCGGGCGGTTGAGCGTCGCGCAGGTCGCCGGCGGCGCCCTTGCCGCGCTCACCGCCGCGACCGCGGCCTCCTACCTCGGGGTGGCGGGCACGGTGATCGGCGCGGCGGTGATGAGCGTGGCCACCACGGTCGGCACCGACATCTACGCCCACTGCCTGCGCCGCACCGGCAACAAGGTCAGGCAGCACACCACGACCGGCTGGCGGAAGCGCTGGACCCGGCCCGGAACCGCGCCGGCCGCCCCGCCGCCGCGTCCGCCGCGCGGGCGACTGGGGTGGCTCCGCCTGGGCGCAGGGGCTGCTCTGGTGTTCACGATCAGCTTCGGTGGCATCCTGATCTACCAGATCCTCGCCGGGCAGACGGTGGCCGACCAGGTGAACGTCAAGACCGGCGAGAAGGCCGAGCCGAGCAGGCGGCACGGCCCCAAGGAGCGGCGCACCGAGCCCGTCCTGCGGCAGCCGCGCCCCCGCCCGGCCACGCCGGCACCCTCTGGCTCTCGATCACCGGCTTCCTCGCCCACGCCGCCTCCGACCAGCACGCAGGTCACCGCGACCGCTGCCCCGAGCGGCACGGTGTCCACCACGCCCCCGCACAGCCCGACGGCCGAACCGGCAGCCACACCACCCACCCCGGCACTCTCTGGGCAACCGTCTCTCGAGAGCGCACCGCCCTCCCCGGCACCCGTATCCGCGCCGGCAGCGCGGGGGCATGGGAACGCATGAGGATCGCTGGGTGTCACCCGCGCGGGCGTTTCCGAAGGACGTGCAGTCAGAAAGCGTGCACGTAGGTGGTGACGGACTTGAAGGTGGCGAAACCGGCGCGCTCGTAGAGTGCGACCGCGCCCGTTCCGTTGGCGGCGTCGACGCTCAGCCCCGCAGTGCCGTACCCCTGGGACTTGAACGAGGCGAGAGCATGCGCGATCAGCGCGCCCGCCACGCCCTTTCCGCGCCACTCCTCGACGGTGGCGACGATCTGGATCCAGGCCTCGCGCACGCCGGTGGCCGCCGTGTCCGCCTCCCGGTAGTGAGTCAGCAGGCAGCCCACCGCGGTCCCGTCAGCCGTGGCCAGGAACGAGCTTTCTGGGCGGAAGTCGGTTGTGCCGGTGATGAGACGCTTCCAGCTGTCCGGGGTGTGCGGTGTGCTGCCCCAGTGGTCGCGGAATGCGGCGTTGCGTACCGTACGGGCCTGATCGTCGAACGCCGGTGTCCAGGTGACGATCGTGACTCCGCCGGGAACCCGCGGCGGCGGGACCGGCACGGCGAGATCGCGCCGCCTGCTCTGGAAGACGCGCTTGGCGGAGAACCCGGCCTCGTCAGCGAGCTTGGCCAGGTCATGGTTGCCGTCATGGACGTGCAGGTGGAGATGGAGAGGTTTGCCGGGATGGTGCCTTTCATGCAGCACGGGTGCGCTCTTGAGAGACCAGTCGATGATCCGTCTGCCGTATCCGCGCCTGCGGTGGTCAGGGTGCACGCCGCCGCCCCATAGATCCATCACATGCACGGGGTCCGCCGTCTGCTTGACCGGGGCCAGCCCGAGCGCGACGATCCGGCCGTCGCACCTGGCGGCGAGCGTGCCCTCCGGCAGGTTGAGCAGCGGATTGGCCAGGCGCTCTGCCATCTGCGCCACGGTGGCGTGGCTGCCGGTCCTGTCCACCGCCTCGACGGCGGCGGCGAACTCAGCCCAGGCCGGCGCGTCGTGCGTGGTGAGCGGTCCCCACTTCACATCCATGATCTCAGGCTAGGACAAAGCGCCCGTGTGGCTGATCGTCGTGGGCGCATAGAAGCGGCACCCGGGCCGTGGCGGCAGATCCACCAGGCGACTTCGGCGGCGAAGATCTGTCAGTGCGTCCTGGCATGATCCCTATGCGTCAACCCGAGGTGATCTCCGACGTGGATGAGGCGGTCGCAGCCGCCCTCACCTCGGCAAGCTGGATCATGGCGGCGATCGCCCGGGAGCGGGAGCTCGAGAGCCTCTCGCGGCCCTGGTTGCGTCCGGTCGGCCGGCCCGAAGCGGACGACGCCAGGCTGCGGCGTACGGCCGGAAAGGTCCGCCGTGACCTGGTGGACCGGCTGTCGCGGGAGCGGGGTGCCGCACGGCGAGCCGCCGTGATCTGCCTCGCGCAGCCTTCATTGAACGGCTACGTCCGGGAGCTCGACCTTGCCCTTTCCGGCTCGGACGGGTGGACGGTGGTGGAGGTGGCCGCGCTGTTCACTGCGGGCCATCGCGTCTGTCGACGACGAGAGATACCAGGAGATCGCCGCCACCGCGCTCACCCCGATCCGCGGCGAAACGAGCCCTGGCTAGGTTCACTTCTTGGCGGGCACGCATGACGAGCCCAGCGTGTCCAGCCGGCTGGATTGCTCGGTGCGTGGACGCGGCGAGCGCGTGGCGGTAGCCGTACCGGTCGGAGTAGGGGTGGCGGGTGCGGTGCGGACCGCCTGTGCCGAGCCGCGGGAGCGCGTGATGGCAACCCTTGCCGCCCGGCGGATGCGCGGGAAATCCGGGTAGGCCGGGTTGTACGCGGGCGGAACGAAGTTCAGCTTGGACACGCGGGCGTTCTTGACCTGCTGGGCGAGCGGCACCAGGTCCTGCAGCAGCTCAAGCGGGATGTCGGTGCGGAAGGTCTGCTTGGCCGCGTGGGCCAGGGCGTTGAACTTCAGCAGCACGTTGCTCGGGTTGAGCTGGGTGAGCATGGCGTTCATCACGCACTGCTGGCGGCGCATTCGGGTGCTGTTGTCGCCGCCCGCGCAGGTGCTGCCCGGATGGTCGCGGGCCCGGCCGTACCAGAGGGCCTGGGTGCCGTTGAGGGTGCGGGTGCCGGCCTTGACCACGCCGCCGTCGGCGCGGCCCACGCCGTAGCAGATGTCCCGCTCGACATTGATCGTGACGCCGCCGAGAGCGTCGATCAGCCGCGCCACGCCCCACATGTTGACGAGCATGTAATAGTCGATCTTGAGGCCGAGTATCTGGCCGAGCGCACCCTTGACCGCCTCCGGGGCGCGGTTGGGGGCGTGGCCGGCGACCTCGGGGTGCGTGTCGGCGTAGGCCCAGATGCCGTTGATGAGGTCGGCGGAGCCGCGGCCCTGGCCCGGTGGCAGCCAGAAGTTCTTCGGCGGCGGGAACCGCTTGGCCAGCATGGAGCCCGGCGGGAACGGCGCGTTCTCCATCTCGCGCGGCAGCGCGAAGAGCACCGAGTTGCCCGTGCGGACGTCGATGCTGACCACGTTGATGCTGTCGGTGCGGATGCTCACCCCCTTGCGCGAGCCCGCGCCGTCGCCGCCCAGCAGCGCGATGTTGAGCCGATCGCGCCCTCGCCACGGATCCTTGTGATCGACGGGCTGGGAAGGCGAGGCGTCGAAGACGGCGCCGAGTGCGTCGTTGGAGGTGTGGACGGTCGTGGCGACCAGTCCGAAGGGCAGCGCCACGGCCACCGCCAGCACGCCCGCGACGGCGCCCGTCCCGAGCTGGCCCCGCCTGTCGAGCCTGCCGGGGCGCAGCACGATGTAGGAGCTGATCACGACCGCGGCCCAGGCCAGCCCGATCACCGCGCACAGGACTATGAGCACGGCCAGCCAGGTCGGGTCAAGGAGCAGACCTGCCAGTGCCTTGGCATTGACCAGCGCGACCATGACGCCGACCAGCAGCACCCCGAAAATCCCCACCATGATCAGACCGGTGCGCCTGCGCCCGGCGCGCAAATGCGCGGCACCCGGCACAACGATCGACGCGAGCGTCCAGCCGATCACGGACGGAGCAGTCCACCTGCGCATCCGCTCTCCCCCTGGGCAACATTTGCCCCATCGTGCAAGGAATTTAGCAAATTGGGATGGCGGAGGTGCCGATGTAGATCAAAAGGGTCATCAAGTTCGGGGCGCGAGCGTGCCCGGTCACGTGATCGTATTGTCGGGGATCGCCCCCGATGTGAAGATCGGAGAATGCCCCGTTCAAGAACCGTCCTGCCGGTGCTTGCCGTCGTCGCCTCAGCGCTGCTGATCAGCGGAAACGCCGAGGCGTCTGCGGATCCTCCGTTACCCTCGGCGATCTTCCGCGCCACGCACAACAGCTACTCGGGCAACCTCGACGGCGCCAGGAACTCGATCGCCTACCAACTCGACCACGGCGTTCGCCTCATCGAACTCGACATACACGACAACGACTACGCCGCCTCACGCGACTACTCCATCGGCCACGACTCCCCGGGCAACCTGGTCGATCACGCGGGAAACCCCGCCTCGAACCGGCTGCGCGACTGGCTCAACGTGATCAACACCTGGTCCACGCAGCACCCCACCGCCGCACCGATCGTCGTCGCGCTCGACATCAAGGACGACCTGACCGACAACGCCTCGTACGCCGCGGGCAACCTGGCCGCGCTCAACCAGGAGCTCACCTCCGTCTTCGGCACGCGGCTGTTCCGGGCCGAGGACTACCCGGCGAGCCCGCCGACGGTGGACGCGTTGCGCGGCCGGGTGCTCCCGGTGCTCTCCGGCGACGGCAAGACCCGCACCCTGTACAAACGCGACATCGGCTACCACCCGGCCGTCGCCATCAACGGCCGCGGCCAGGTCGTGGAGGTGCATGACTCGGGCGCGGGCGCGCTCTGGTACTGGACCGGCACGTACGGACCCGACGGCCGCGTGACCTGGCTACGCCACGGCAAGTACGACAACGGCGTCACGCCGGCCGTCGCACTGAACGACAACGGCGACCTGGTCGAGGTCCACCAGTCCGAGAACGCGACCACGCTGTGGTACCGGGTCGGCCGTCTCGGCGCCGACGGCGAGATCACCTGGTCGCCCAGCCGCCAATACGACGACGGCGTGCTGCCGACGGTCAGGTTCACCGACGCGGCAGGCACTCAGATACGCGAGATTCACCGCAGCCAGAGCAGCAGCCAGAACTGGGATTGGCGCGGCGTGCTCAACGCCGGCGCGATGACGGTCTCGTGGAGCGGCAACGCCAAGACCTCCGACGCCCGCCACGACAAGACCACCTCCACCAGCGGCACGTCACGCGTGCACGTGTGGACCGGCGCCGACGGCCCGACCCCGTCCCAGACCCTGCGGCTGGACACCGACAGGCACGCCGGCGACCGCATCCGATACCAGCAGACGGCCTTCGACGAGTTCCAGCAGGGCGACAGCGCGGAACTCCAGCAGGGCGCGCTGTTCTACGCGGCGCCCGCCACCGCGTCCTCGTTCATCACCGCGGCACGGCAGGCCGGGCGGCTCGTGCGCGGCTGGGATTTCGACTCGGCGGGCAACGCCACCGACCCGCCGGCCAATTATCCGGCGACCAACTACCCGTACCGCACTTGGTACCAGGATTTCCTCACCCGATCCGGGGCTGTCGAGTGATCCGGTAGGCGCAGACACCGCCGGTCTCAAGGCAAAGACATCTTTGCGCCGGATCCAGATTGCCCTCGGCGCCTGATGGAACCGATCTGAGAAGGGGGGTTCTGGAGATGGCGCGCTGTCTGGTCACCGGGGCCACCGGCTACATCGGCGGCCGGCTGGTCCCCGAACTGCTCGATACCGGTCACCAGGTCCGCTGCATGGCACGGTCCCCGCAGAGGCTGCGGGATCTGCCATGGGTCGCGCAGACACACATCGTCAAGGCGGACGTCACCGATCCCGCACAGACGCGACAGGCCCTGGACGGCGTCGACGTGGCCTACTACCTGATCCACACGATGGGCGGGACCGGCCAGTTCGCCGAGAACGACCGCAGGGCTGCCGAGACCTTCGCGGCGTCGGCCGAGTGGGCCGGGGTACGCCGGATCGTCTACCTCGGCGGGCTCGTCCGTGGCGAGCGGCTCTCTCCGCATCTGCGGTCCAGGACCGAGGTCGGCGAGATCTTCCTGCGGGCGGGCGTGCCGGCGGTGGTGCTACGCGCCGCGGTGGTCATCGGCTCGGGTTCGGCGTCCTTCGAGATGCTGCGTCACCTGACCGAACGGCTCCCGGTCATGACGACGCCTCGCTGGGTGCACAGCCGCACGCAGCCCATCGCAGTACGGGACGTGCTGCGTTACCTCACCGCCTGGGCGAGCGTCCCGGGCGAGGTCAACCGCGCCTTCGACATCGGCGGCCCGGACGTGCTGACCTACGCCGACATGATGCAGGGGTACGCTTCCGTGGCCGGCCTGCCCCGCCGCGTGATCATTCCGGTGAGGGTGCTCACCCCGAGGCTGTCGAGCCTGTGGGTGGGGCTGGTCACCCCGGTCCCCTCGGGGATCGCGCGGCCGCTGGTCGAGTCGCTGCGCAACGAGGCGGTCTGCGGCGAGCACGACATCGTCCGGTACGTGCTCGACCCCGAGGAGGGGTTGACCGGTTTTCCCGAGGCCGTCTCGCTCGCGCTCAAGAAGATCAAGGAGGCCGATGTCGCGACCCGCTGGTCCTCGGCCTCCACGCCCGGCGCCCCGAGCGACCCGCTGCCGACCGACCCCGACTGGGCCGGCGGCAGCCTGTACACCGATTCCCGCAGCATCCAGGTGAGCGCGGACCCGGAGGCTTTGTGGCAGGTCATCGAGGGCATCGGCGGCAACAACGGCTGGTACTCGCTGCCGGTCGCCTGGCACCTGCGCGGCCTGCTGGACAGGCTCTTCGGCGGCGTCGGCCTGCGCCGCGGGCGGCGCGACGCCTACCGGCTGAGGGTGGGCGACACCGTCGACTTCTGGCGCGTGGAAGAGGTGCTGCCCGGCCGCCTCCTGCGACTGCGCGCCGAGATGCGGTTGCCCGGGCTGGCCTGGCTGGAGCTGGGCGTCTCCCGTTCCGCCGGCCGTACCTACTACCACCAGCGGGCGATCTTCCATCCGCACGGCCTGCTCGGCCACCTCTACTGGTGGGCGACGTCTCCCTTCCACGGCCTGATCTTCGGGCGTATGCCCGTCAACATGGCGACGGCCGCGGAAACGGGTCATACCCCGCGTAAGGCCGTGGGGGATGTCTACTCGTCGGGGCCGTCCAGCCGCGGGGGATAGCCGGGCGGCGGCGTGGGCAGCCGCCACGGCTCGTGGATGTGCTCGGTGGGCAGGTCGGCGAGTTCGGGAACGTGGCGGCGGACGTAATCGCCCGTCGGGTCGTAGCGTGCGGCCTGGCGCAGCGGGTTGAACGGGCGGTTGGGCCGGGTGTCGTTGCCGGTGCCCGCGACCCATTGCCAGTTGCCGGAGTTGTCGGCCACGTCGCCGTCGAGCAGGAGCTGGAAGAAGTGCCGGGCACCGGCGCGCCAGTCGAGGCCGAGGTGCCTGACGAGGTAGGCCGCCACGATCAGGCGGGCTCGGTTGTGCATCCAGCCCTCCGCCAGCAGCTGGCGCATGCCCGCATCCACGATGGGCAGCCCGGTCAGGCCAGCCTGCCATGCCTGCAGCGCGTCCTGGTCCCGCCGCCAGCGCCGTGCGTCGGGGCGGTAGTCATCGCGGTTGATTTGCGGGAACGCGTACGTCACTTGGTGGTGGAAGTCCCGCCAGCACAGCTGGCGGACGAACTCCTCGCTGCGCTCGGCGCGGCAGGCCAGCTCCAGCGGAGACAGGCAGCCGAAGCGCAGGTACGGGCTGAGCCGCGAGGTCCGGTCGCCCGCCAGGTCGTCACGCCTGCCGGCGTAGTCGTCCAGATCCTGTCGCAGCCACCGCGCGGCGCGCTCGCGAGCCGCCGACTCACCACCGGGCATGGCCCCACGCCGATCCGGACCAGGTAGCCGGCCCACCGCCAGGCCCGCGGGTATGCGTACTCTGCGGGGAGGCGGCAGTTGCGGGCGGCGGCTGTGCCGTTTCCACGCGCGCCAGTACGGCGTGAAGACCCGGTAGTGGTCGCCTCCGCCCGAGGGCAGCAGCGCGGCCGGGGGCACGACGGTGACACCCGGGAAGCGCAGGAACTCGATCGGCTCCCTGGCGAAGCGCTCCTCACGCCGCCGGGCGAGCGAGCTGACGTCGGCGCTGGCGCAGACCGTCGCCACACCCAGCTCGGTGGCCAGCCGCATCGTCTCGCGGACGACGTCGCCCTGCCGCACCACCAGATCGCCTCCGCGCGCCCGCAGCGAGGCGCGCAGGTCGGCCAGGCACTCCAGGAGGAAGCCGTGCCGCTGCCCCTGCGGTACGGCCGGGTCCAGCACGAACAGCGGCACCACCTGCTCGGCCCGGTCACAGGCGGCGGCGAGGGCCGGGTGGTCGTGCACGCGCAGGTCTCTGTTGAAGAGCACGATCGCCGTGTCCATCAGCACGTTCCCCGCCCCTGACCACGCATGTGGACAGTATGGGTGGGCGCCGTTCGCGGAGCGTGCAGGCGTGGCGGAGGTCGTGGGGGCGGCTTTGCCGTAGCTCGAATCCTGGCAGAGGCTGCCGTGACCTACGCTGTACGCATGCGCGTGACGATGCGGGAGGTGGCGGATCGGGCCGGCGTCTCGATCAAGACCGTCTCGCGCGTGGTGAATGGCGAACCGCACATCCGCCCGGAGAAGGTGCGGCGGGTGCACGCAGCGATCGACGAGCTCGGCTGGGTGCCGAACCGGACTGCCCGCGCGCTGAGGACCGGGCTGATCGGGGTGGTGGGCATCGCCGTCACCGAGTTGCGCCGCCCGTATCTCGCGACTCTCGTCGAGGCGCTCGTCACCGAGGCGGATCGCCGCGGGATGCTCGCCGCGGTGGAGCCGACGCACGGCGATCCGGCCCGGCTGGAGGCGGTGCTCGCCGCCCGGGGGAAGACGTTCGACGGCGTGGTGCTCATCGGCCAGACACCGCTGGTCGCCGATGGGTTGGACGACCGCCCGATAGTGGTGGTGCAAGGTGGTGCGGTCGGGGTGGACAGCGTCGATGAGGACGTCGTGGAGGCGGCGGCGCTGGTGGCTCGCCACCTCGCCGTGATGGGCCGCTCCCGCCCGGCTCTGCTCGGAGCGGATCAGGCTCGGATGCGCATGGCGCTCGCCGGGTCCGGCATCGACCCGGCCGCCGTACCGTGTGTGGATCTCGGTGAGGTGGCCGACCGGCGCGCGGGCGCGCGAGCCGCCGTACATGTGCTGGCGGAGCATCCGGACGTCGACGCGCTGCTGTGTGCCAACGACGAGGTGGCGCTCGGGGCTCTCGCGGCGCTCGTCAAGCATGGAGTGGACGTTCCGGGGCGGGTGGCGGCCGTGGGATATGGAAACCTGGAGGACGGACGGTTCTCGACGCCGTCGCTGACCACGATCGACCCCGGGCCGGCCAGGTTGGCGCGCAGCGCGCTGGAGCTGCTCGCCGATCGCCTCGCCGGTAGGGCGCCGCGACAGCCGCGGGTGGTCGTGTCGCCGGTCGAGCTGGTGCGCCGTGAGTCCACGCTCGGCCGGGGTCCGCGATGAAGCGCCCGACGCTCGCGGACGTCGCCGCGCTGGCCGGAGTCTCGGCGAAGACCGTGTCCAACGTGCTCCTAGGCCGCCCGCATGTCTCGGCCGCCACCCGGGCCAAGGTCCAGGCCGCGATCGAGCAGGTCGGCTACGAGGCGGGACATGCCACGAGCCAGGCCGGACGCGGGCTCGCCTCGGGCCGGACCGGCCGGATCGCCGTCGTCGTGCCGAACCTCTACCAGCCGTACTTCGCGGAGAACGCAGAGCGCCTCATCCTCGCCCTGGCCGAGAGGGGGTTCACCAGCACGCTGCGGATCGCCCACGGCGGGGCCGGTGAACGCGACGCGGTGCTCGGCTTGACGACCACCGACGTCGACGGCGTCATCATCTGCCCGCACCACCTGACCGACGAGCTGCTCGCCGGCGCCGTCCCGAGGCGCCCGACGGTGGCACTCGGCGGCGGGCCGATCAAGACGCTTGACTGCGTGCTGATGGGGGAGTACGCGGGGTTCGTGGCGATCACCCGGCATCTGCTGGCCACCGGCCGGCGCCGGCCGGCGTTCGTGTGGAACGGTCCGGTTGGCGCCGTCCCGACCGGCGACCGGTACGCCGGTTTCCTCGCCGCCCTGGCGGAGTACGGCATCGAGCACGACCCGTCGCTCGTCGCCAACAGCTCGGACTGGGACCGCCGGGCCACGGGTTACGAGGCGATGGTGGGGCTGCTGCGGCGCTCAGGACCCGAGTTCGACGCCGCGGTGTGCGTCAACGACACGATGGCCGTGGGTGTGCTGAAAGCCCTGCACACGCACGGGATCCGCGTCCCCGAGGACGTCGCGGTCACCGGCTTCGACGACACGGACGAGGGCGAGTTCACCATCCCGTCGCTGTCGTCGGTGAGCCCCGATCAGGGCTCGATGGTGGCCGCCGCCGTACGCCTGCTCATCGAGCGCCTTGACGGTTACGACGGCGAGGCCCGGCAGGTGCACACCGGCACGCACCTGCTGATCCGGGACTCATCCGCCTCCGCCTGACCTTCCCCTCACCTGTTGGTTTACCTATTTGTCCCACTTGTTGTCTCGTCGTTGACATCGCTGAACGAATGTCCCTAACATCGCTGAAACATTCACCGAGACCTCGGTCACACCCTCCGTCCCCCCTTAGGAGGACCACATGGCCACCTCACCCGAGCTGTCCCGCCGGGCTTTCGTCCTCGCCGCCGGAGCAGCCGGCCTCAGCGCACTCGCCGGCTGTTCCGGCAAGAGCTCCGCAAGCGATCCGAACACGCTGCGGATCGCGGTCAACAAGCATCCGCTGACCAAGCCGATGAGCACGATGGAGTGGCCCAAGCAGCTGGAGAAGATCGCGGGAGTGAAGATCCAGTGGCAGGAGATCTCGGCCGACTGGGACCAGAAGAAGTCCACCATGCTGGCGGCAGGCGACGTGCCGGACCTGATCGTCGGCACCAATGCGATCACGAATTCCGACCTGGGCACGTACCGGACGCTGTTTGAGAACCTGGCCGACGACCTGGACGCGTTGCCGAACGTGAAGGCGCTGTTCGCGGCGAAGCCGCAGCTGAAGTCGATGGCCACGTTGTCCACCGGCGAGATCTACTCGGTCCCCGGCTACAAGCGGTTCTGGCCGACGACCGTCACCCACCAGTACATCAACAAGCAGTGGCTCGACCGTCTCGGCTTGAAGGTCCCGACCACCTGGGACGAGTTGTTCACCGTACTCGTCGCCTTCAAGGAACAGGACGCGAACGGCAACGGCGACAAGAACGACGAGATCCCGATGGACTGGTCGCCCGTCGGCACGGGCGGCTTCGGGTACTTCCAGCCCAGTGTGCTGCTCGGCAGCGTCGGCCTGCCGATCGCGGGCGGCGGCGGCCAGGGCTACTTCCTCGAGGACGGCAAGGTCGGCAATTTCCTCGTCGACGAGCGCTACAAGCGGGTGATCCAGTTCCTCCACCGTTGCTACGCCGCGGGCCTGGTCAGCAAGAACGTCATGACGCAGGACTACTCGGCGTACCAGGCGGTCGGGCGCGGCTCCGGCAAGGTGGCCAAGGTCGGCTTCAGCTGGGGCTGGACGGCCAGCGACCGGTTCGGCGCCGAGCTGGCCGACCAGTACGTCGCGATGGCGCCGCTGCTCGAGAAGGCCGGCCAGACCACGCCGGTGGCCTGGTCGTACGACTCCAACAGCGAGAACTTCCCGTCGAACCAGATCGTCATGTCCGCGAAGACGAGCAACAAGCAGGCAGCGCTCAAGATCATCAACGCCTTCTACGACAAGGAGATGTCGCTGCAGGTGCTGTGGGGCGATCTCGGCCGGTACGTCAAGAAGGTCAGCGACAAGGAGTACGAGGTGCTCCCGCCGGCCGACCCCAAGACCGACCCGTCGACCTGGAAGTGGACGGTCACGATCGCCGACGCCGGCCCGGTCTGGATCCGGGACGACATCGAGGTGAAGCTGCCGACCGACCTGGACGAAGCCGTCGAACAGACGAAGCCGCTGCGGGCGGCCCTGGAGAACATGGACGTGAAGAAGGACGTCTACCCGTTCCAGTTCATCCAGATGACGCCTGACGACACCAACCAGCTGGCGCTGAACAACACCACGATCCTCAACGGCACGATGACGAAGTTCGCCGAGTGGATCACCAAGGGCGGCATCGAGGATCAGTGGGACAAGTACGTCCAGCAGATCCAGAGCTCCGGCCTGCAGAAGAACATCGACGTCTACCAGCGCTACTACGACGAGTACGTGAAGACGCACTGATGACGGAATCGCTTGTCGCAGCTCGCAAGCCGGTGGCCGGCACCCGCAGGCGAGCCGGTCTGGGCCTCGGCCGGCATGTCAGCAGGTACTGGCAACTGTGGCTCATGGTCCTGCCGGCCGTGGGGTTCATCGCCCTGTTCATGTACGTCCCGATGTACGGGATCCAGCTGGCCTTCAGGGAGTTCGACTTCACCGCGGGTCTCACCGGCGGGAAATGGGCCGGCCTGAAGTACTTCCAGCAGTTCTTCGACAGCCCGCTGTTCTGGCCGTTGCTGCGGAACACGTTCGTCATCAGCATCACCACGCTCGTGGTGGGGTTCTTCGCGCCGATCGCGCTGGCGCTGATGATCAACCAGATCGCGGGCGGCCGGCGCAAGAAGTTCATGCAGACGGCGACGTACCTGCCGCACTTCATCTCGATCGTGGTCATCGTCGGAATGCTGCAGGCCTTCCTCAACCCGTCCACCGGACTGCTCACCCAGGTCTTCGCCTTCTTCGGCCTCGACGAGGTGAACCTCCTCGGCGACACTTCGGCCTTCGTGCCGGTGTATGTGATCTCCGACGTGTGGCAGCACTGCGGGTGGAACAGCATCATCTACCTCGCCGCGCTGTCGCGGATCGACCCGCAGTTGTACGAGGCTGCCAAGGTGGACGGCGCGAACCGGCTGCAGCTCGTCCGGCACGTCGACGTCCCGAGCATCGTGCCGACCATGGTGATCCTGCTCATCCTCACCATGGGCGGCGTGCTGAACACCGGTTTCGAGAAGGTGTGGCTGATGCAGAACACCCTGAACCTGCCGGTGTCCGAGGTGATCGCGACGTACGTGTACAAGATCGGCATCTTCAGCACGCAGTTCAGCTACGCCACCGCGATCGGCCTGTTCAACACGGTCATCAACTTCGTGTTCCTGATCGCCGCCAACGCGATCGCCCGCCGCGTATCGAACTGGAGCCTGTGGTGAGCGGGACCTACCTGCAGAGCAAGGGATTCTTCCGCAACAGGACACCGGGCGACGTCGCCTTCATGCTCGCGCTCGGCGCGATCTGCGTGGCAGTCCTGTTCGCGGTGATCTACCCGGTCTACTTCGTGATGATCGCGTCCGTGAGCGATCCGTCGCTGATTTCCACCGGCGAGGTGTGGCTGTGGCCGAAAGGCATCAGCTTCTTCGGATATGAGCAGATCTTCAACGACGACCGGATCTGGACGGGCTATCGCAACACGTTGCTCTACAGCGTGGTCGGAACCGCGCTGAACCTCGTCGTGACCATCCCCGCGGCGTACGCGTTGTCGCGTCCGGAGTTCCGCCCGCGGCGGATCCTCATGTTGTTCTTCGTGTTCACGCTGTTCTTCAACGGCGGTCTGATCCCGACCTACCTGCTCTATCGCGATCTCGGCCTGCTGGACAACTGGCTGGTCTTCGTCCTGCCGTCCGCGGTGAACGTCTACAACCTCATCATCGCCCGCGCGTTCTTCGAGCACTCCCTGCCGAAGGAGCTGTTCGAGGCGGCGTTGATCGACGGCGTGTCCTACCTGCAGTACTTCGCCAAGGTCGCGCTGCCGTTGTCCAAGGCGATCATCTCGGTCATCGGTTTGTACTACCTGGTCCAGCACTGGAACGACTTCTTCACCGGGCTGGTGTTCGTCCGCGACAACAGCCTGCAACCGCTGCAGATCGTCCTGCGTGACATCCTCCTTTCCAACCAGGCGTTCGCCGGTGGCGCCGGAGCCGGCGGAGGCAGCGGCGTCGGCTACGACCAGCAGTACGCCGACCAGATCAAGTACGGCGTGATCGTCGTCTCGAGCCTCCCGGTCCTGGTGCTCTACCCGTTCCTCCAGCGCTACTTCGAGAAGGGCGTGCTCATCGGGTCGGTGAAAGGCTGATGAAACGCGTCCTCACCTGGCACACGAGGGCGGGCGAGGTCGGCCTGCTGCTGCTCAAGCTGCACCTGCTGTGGATCGTCTGGACCCTGGCCGGCGGCATCGTGCTCGGCGTCTTCCCGGCGACCGCCGCGATGTACGGGGTCATCCGCGGCGAGTTCCTGAACTCGGCCGCACCTCGCGAGTTCCGCCGGCTCTGGCGGCAGGAGTTCCGCACCGCCAACGTGGTCGGCTACGTCTTCGTGACAGCCTGGGCGGTGCTCCTGCTGGACCGGCGGCTGCTGGAGACCGCCGACCTCGGGGTCGTCGAGCCGTTGCTCGGTGCGGTGCTCTGGATCATGACGCTGTTCGTGTCGTGCATGACCGTGAACGTCTGGATCCTCGCTTCCCACTTCGCTGAAGGACCGTTCGCGCTCGTCCGCCGGAGCGCGATCCTCGTCCTCGCCCGCCCGGTCCAGGCGCTCGTCACGCTGCTCGTGGTCGGCGTGATCCTCTGCGCGTACTACCTCGTCCCGGGGCTGGTCCCGGTCTTCGGCCTCGCCGTGCCGGCCTTCGCCTCTTTCGCCTACGTCTGGGGCACCGCGGTCCTCCCCACGGCTTCGGGCGCGTGAGGGTCTGCCCCGCTGCCGCTCAATGACCTGCCATTTCATAACCACCTCGTTTGGAGCGTTTTGTGACCATCACCCCAACTGCTGCTGTGCGGGCACGTACCCCGCTGCCGCTGACCGCGGTCGCCATTGATGACGGGTTCTGGGCGCCGCGCCGCGAGCTGATCCGCACCCGTACGTTGCGGCACCAGGAAGGCCAGATGCGCCGGCCCGGCCAGCAGTTCGACGCCTTGAGCCTGTCCTGGCGGCCGGGGGACCCGCATGAGCCGCACATCTTCTGGGAGAGCGACGTCGCCAAGTGGATCGAGGCCGCCAGTTACTGCCTGGCCACCACCGATGACCCCGAGCTCGATCAGGCCGTCGACGAGGCGATCGAGCTGCTGGCCGGCGCGCAGCAGGATGACGGCTACCTCAACGTGTACTTCACCGTCGTCAAGCCGGGACAACGCTTCACCGACCTCCGCGACGCCCACGAGCTGTACTGCGCCGGCCATCTCATCGAAGCCGGTGTCGCCCACTTCGAGGCGACCGGCAAGACGCGGCTGCTCGACATCGTGCGCCGCTACGCCGACCTGATCGACACCGTCTTCAGCCCCGACGGCCCCTGCGCCGGCGGCTACTGCGGGCACCAGGAGATCGAGCTCGCGCTGGTCAAGCTCTACCGCGCCACGGGTGAGCGCCGCTACCTCGACCTCAGCCGGCGCCTCATCGACTGGCGCGGACACCAGCCCTACTACTTCGAACTCGAGCTGCAGCGCCGCGGCACCCCCGGCTACTTCGGCACCACCCTCCCGCGGCGGCCCGAGGACGTGCAGCGGTTCCGGGAGTACAACCAGAGCCACCTGCCCGTGGCCGACCAGAGCGAGGTCGTCGGCCACTCGGTCCGCGCGATGTACATGTACAGCGCGATGACCGACCTGGCAGGCGAGTACGACGACGACCGGCTGCTCCAGGCCGTGCGGCGGCTGTGGGCCAGCCTCACCACCAAGAAGCTGTACGTCACCGGCGGGCTCGGCTCCGACCCCCGCATCGAGGGCTTCGGACCCGACTACCACCTGCCGGACGCCCACGGCTACGCCGAGACCTGCGCCGCGATCGGCCTCGTCCAGTGGGCGCAGCGGATAAGCAACCTCACCGGCCACGGCCACTACATCGACACCCTCGAACGCGCCCTGTACAACGGCGTGCTCAGCGGCGCCTCCGCCGACGGCACCCACTACTTCTACGGCAACCCCCTGGCCAGCGACGGCACCGTCACCCGGCAGGAATGGTTCGACTGCGCCTGCTGCCCGCCCAACCTGGCCCGGCTGCTCAGCGAACTCGGCCGCTACATCTACGCCCAGGGAAGCAACGAAGCCGTCATCAACCTCTACGTGGCCGGCACCGCCCGCTTCACCCTCGCCACCGGTGAGGTCACCCTGCGCCAGGACACCCGCTACCCCCACGACGGCCGCGTGGCGGTCACCGTCACCCCCACCGCCGACGAGGCCGAGTTCACCCTGGCCGTCCGCATCCCCGACTGGAGCCGGCAACCTGCCGTCACCGTCAACGGCGAACCCGTTCACCAGCTCGCCCTCCGTGACGGCTACCTCGTCCTCTCCCGCCGCTGGCGGAGCGGCGACACGGTCGAGATCGACCTCGACATGGTGGTCCGCCGGACCTGGGCGCACCCCGCCGTCGCCTCCGCCGCCGGCAAGCTCGCCCTCGAGCGGGGGCCGGTCGTGTTCTGCCTGGAAGGCGTCGACCACGACTGCGCCGTACACACGCTCTCGCTCGCCCGCGACGTCCCCATCCGCGCCGTCCCCGACGAGCGGACCGGCGTCGTCACCCTGCACGCCGAAGCCACCACCGAAGCCACCACCGAAGCCACCGCCGACGCCACCGGCGGCGACCAGCTGTACAGCGACCACCCGCCCGCTCGACGCGACGCCGCGCTGACCGCCGTGCCCTACTTCTCCTGGGCCAACCGCGGCCTCTCCGACATGACCGTCTGGATCCGCGACGGCGGCCCCGGCGCGATGCCGGCATAAACCGCGTTTCGCCCGCCGGCGCCCGGAACCCCCTATGATCATCGGTAGCTGGAAGGCCGGAGCCGCGAGAAAGGACCGTCCGGTGGCGGACAACTTGGACGCATGGAAGGCCAGCATCGACACGACCAGGCCCAGCATCGCCAGGGCTTATGACGTTGTCCTGAACGGAAAGGACAACTTCGAGGTCGACCGCGCCTTCGTCGCCGAGATCGTGAAGGTCGTCCCCGAGATCTACGACGTGGCGACCTACAACCGGGAGATCCTCGGCCGAGGTGTGCGGTTCATGTGCGCCGAAGGGGTCAGCCAGTTCATCGATCTCGGCTCGGGTCTGCCGACCGTCGAGAACACCCACCACGTGGCGCAGCGGGCGAACCCGCAGGCGAGGGTGGTGTACGTCGACAACGACCCGATGGTGCTGGCACACGGGCGGGCGCTGCTGGCGGAGAACGAGAACACCTCGGTCGTCACCTCCGACCTGCGCGACCCCAAGGCGATCCTCGCCGACCCGGCGGTTCGCAAGCTCATCGACTTCGACCAGCCGGTGGGCGTGATGCTGGTCGGCATCCTGCATCACCTGCACGACGACGAGGACCCCAAGGGGATCGTCGAGGCGTACATGGAGGCGGTGCCGCCGGGCAGCCATCTGTTCCTCACGCACTTCTGCGACTCCAGCCAGGAGGCCAGGGACGCGGAGAAGAAGTTCCTCGCGCTGCTCGGCACCGGACGGTTCCGGACCCCGGAGGAGATCACCGCGTTCTTCGACGGCTACGAGCTGCTGGAGCCGGGCGTCGTGCCGCTGCCGCTGTGGCGGCCGGACGGGCCGGTGCCGAGCCACCTGAGCGTGGGCCAGCGGCTCATGTACGGCGGCATCGCCCGCAAGGGATAGTTGCTGGGAGCTTCACCGCCATGATGTCCCCAACCGGCGAATCACCTCAACTGGCCGTACTCCGCGGGCTGCTGCGCGAGGAGAAGCCGCCCTCACCGTCCCGCGCCTGGCGGGCGATACGTGAGCTGGTTCTCATGGATCACGGCATCGGCACCACGGCCGCCACCGAACTCGCCGCCGACTTCGCCGTGATAGCGGAACCGCCTACGGACAGGCTGCTCAAACTCTGGCCGGCTGTCACAAACTGCGGCCAATTCGCCCGCCTCCTCCTCGCTCCCGCCTTCGCTCGAGAGCGCCGCACAGAGCTCGACCTCGGCAGGAAACACCCTCTGGAGGGCGTGGGCCACCTGACGACGCTCCTCCGCTTACGCATCTCGCGCCATAAGGACATCACGGACCTGGACGAGATCGCCGCCCTCAGCGACCTCACCCACCTCGATCTCGACCAATGCCCTGCGATCTCCGACCTGGACGCGCTCGCCGGCCTCACCAAGCTGACCACCCTCGACCTGAGCGGTTGCCGCGCGGTCACCGACCTCGCCCCGCTCAAGGCGCTCACCGGCCTCGAAGAGCTCAATCTGTCCAGGACCGGCATCAGTCATCTCGCCGACCTCGCCGAGCTCAGCGCTCTCACCGAGCTGAACGTCTCCCACTGCCTCCAGCTGGAAGACCTCGAAGGGCTCAGCGGCAAACCGGCCTTGACCACCCTGAAGGTCGACGGATGCCCCCGGCTCACGTCCCTGCAGGGCCTCGGCACCCATCCCGGGATCACCCGCCTCGACCTGAGTGGCTGCGACGGACTCACCGACCTGCGCGGGATCACCGGTCTCACCGGACTGGAGGTGCTCGTGATCCGCAACTGCGCCGGCCTCGCCTCGCTCGCCGGCGTCGAGCAGCTGCCGTCGCTGCGATGGCTCTCGATCGTCGACAGCCCCAGTGTGCGCGACCTCTCACCTCTCTCCGCCGCGCCCGCGCTGCGTGAGCTCCTCCTGTCCGGGCTGCCCCTCGCCGACGCCTCCTCCCTCCCGCGCTCGGCGTCGCTGAACGAGCTCACCATCCGCTACTGCGACGAGCTGGAGACCCTCGACGGACTCGACGGCCTGCCCGCCCTGTCCGGGCTGTGGCTGGACGGATGCCGCGCGCTGCGCACGCCGGGAACCGGTCACGACCTCCCGGCCTTGCGCCGGCTGACCCTGTGGGGCAGCCCCGCGCTGGAAGACCTCGGCGGCATAGCCGACCTTCCGGCACTCGCCGATCTGTCGTTGATGAGACTCCCGGACGACCTCCCGCCCGAGGGGCTGCTCGGCCGGGCCCCGTTCGAGGTGATCCGCAGCCATCGCGACCACGATCCCTCCTGGCAGGCCGCCATTTCTCAGGCGCTCGGCAAGAAGGTGCGGATGGTCAACGGCTGGCTCGAAGTCCTCGACGAACCGCTGGACACTGCCTGAGCCCATATATACAAACGATCGGTCGTTAATATAGTTTGGCTCCATGACGAACGACGGCCGGCGGCTGCGCGGGTTGCGCAGCCGCGAGGCGATCCTGGAGCAGGCGGTGGGCCTGGCTTCCGTCGAGGGGCTGGACGGGCTCTCCCTGGGACGGCTGGCGACGGCGACCGGCACCAGCAAGTCCGGGTTCTTCGCCCACTGGCGCGACAAGGAGCAACTGCAGCTCGACGCCGTGGAATGGGCCGCCCGCCAGTGGGTCGAGCAGGTGGTGGCGCCCGCCCTGCAGGCCCCCGCCGGCGTGCGGCGGCTGTTCGCGCTGCACGAGGCGCGGCTGAGGTTCTACGACGAGGGCGTGCTGCCCGGGGGGTGCTTCTTCTTCACCGTGCAGGCCGAGTTCCACGACCGTCCTGGGGCCGTGCGCGACCGCGTCGCGCGTGCCATGGGCGAGTGGCAGGAGTTCCTCCGGGGGCAAGCGGCCGAGGCCGTGGCGCTGGGCGAACTGACCGAGGGCGTGGATGTGGCCCAGCTCGCGTACGAGATCGACGCGCTCGGCGAGATGGTCGTCGTCCACTCCCGCCTGCACGATGGGCCGGCCTCCCTCGTCCACGCCCGCCGCGCGGTCCTGCAACGGCTGCGCGCGCTCTGTCCTGACCCTGCGCTGCTCCCGGAGAACTGATCATGACTGAAGGCGGCGTCTACGAGCCGGTCCAGGTGCATTTCGACGATCTCGACGCCATGGGCCTGCTGCACAACTCCCGGTACTCCTTGCTGGTCGAGCGGGCGATCGGCGCGTACTGGCAGCGACTCGGCTGGGCGCACGACCCGGTGCGGTCGGCGTTCAAGGACGTGTTCCTGGCCGTGCGCGAGTTCAAGGTGACCTACCACGCGCCCATCGCCGGGGCGGGCGAGCCGCTGGTGCACTTCTGGATCGACCGCCTCGGCCGCACCAGCGGCGTCTACGGCTTCCGCGTGCTGTCGGCCGATCAGGCGGTGGTGCACGCCGAGGGCTACCGGGTCAACGTCAACCTGGACCCGGCCACGTTGCGGCCTGCGCCGTTCAGCGACGAACTGCGTACCGCCGCCGAGCCGCTGCTCCGCACGGCCGCGGCATGTTGAGGTCCCGCTGGATCGCCGGCCCGGCGGCCGGAGATCCGGGACCGCTGGTGGCCGCTCTGACGGACTACCGCATGAATCGGCTACTCGACCTGCCCGGCATCCTCCGGCATGGCCGGTCACTGAGCCGTCTGTGGCCGCAACTGCCCGGTGCGGTGGGCATGTGGCTCTGGGTGGACGTCGTCGGACGCCGGTGCGGCTCGCTGTCGGTGTGGCGTGGCGAAGAGGATCTCCAAGCGTTCGTACGGCTGCGCGCACACGTGCAGATCATGCGCGCATACCGCCACCGGGGCACGCTCCGATCCCGCACCTGGCAGATCGACACCCTGGACCAGGCCACCTTGTGGCGCTCTCTCGCCCCGGCGTGACGAAGTCGCCTTGACGCCCCGGCTCCGGTAGCCGGGGCGGCAGGAAAATCGTTCGCTCCCCCTGCACGCGCTGCGGCACCATGGCCACGGTGGGTGTCGGCACACGGGGAGGGGGAGGGGCTGTGCTCGGATCACTCGGGGACTCCAGAGGCGGTCCATCAAAACGAAAATCGGCGGTGCTGCTGGCACTGCGCTACTACTGCGGTGAGCTGGTGCGCCAGCGGCGGATCGCGGTGCCCACGCTGATTCTGCCCGCGATGGGGAACATCTGCCTGTTCTACCTGGCGCCGCTGGCGGTGGCCGGGCTCGTGGGGCATCTGTCCGGCGGCGGGGACGGCTCCGTCGCCGCGCTGCTGCCTTATGTGCTCGGCTTCGGCGCGGTGCTGCTGGCGGGCGAGGCGCTGTGGCGGGTGGGGCTGCACTTCCTGAACCGTACGGACGCCCGGGGCATCGAGCGGCTCGGCGTGGTGGGCATGGACGCGCTGCTGGCCAAGGACGCCGCGTTCTTCCACGACAACTTCGCCGGTTCGCTGACCAAGCGGGTGCTGTCGTTCTCCGGCAGCTTCGAGTCCTTCGTCGACACGCTCACATTCTCGATCATGGCCAAGCTGGTGCCGCTGGCCTTCGCCTCGGTGGTGCTGTGGCGCTACCACCCGCTGCTGGTCCTCGTTCTCGTGGGCCTCATCATCGTCACCGGCTTCCTCGTCGCCCCGCTCATTCGCCGTCGCCAGGAGCTGGTCGACAAGCGCGAGGCGGCCAAGGTCCGGGTGTCGGGCCACGTCGCCGACGTGCTGGCCAACATGGAGACGGTCCGCTCGTTCGCCGCCGAGGACCGCGAGGCCACCGAGCACCGGGCCAGGGTCGCCGAGCAGCGCAAGCTGACGCTGCGTTCCTGGGACTACAGCAACCTCCGGGTGGACACCGTCGTCGCTCCGCTGTCGGTGCTCACCAGTGCCGTGGGCCTGCTCCTCGCCGTGGCGCTCCGAGGCGGCCTGGGGGTGGAGGCCATCGTGGTGACCTTCACCTACTACACCAACACGATCAGCATCATGTTCGAGTTCAACCAGATCTACCGGCGCATGGAGAGCGTGCTCACCGAGGCCGCCCAGTTCACCGAACTGCTCCTCGTGCCGCCGACCGTGGTGGACCCGGCCGACCCGCAGCCGCTGCGCCCGGCCGACGCGAGCGTGCGCTTCGAGCGGGTGAGGTTCGCGCACGACAATGGCCCGCCCCTGTTCGATGGCCTGGACCTGCACGTTCCCAGCGGCACCAAGATCGGGCTGGTCGGCCAGTCGGGCGGCGGCAAGACCACCCTCACCCGGCTGTTGCTGCGGCTCATGGACGTCGACGGAGGGCGGATCCTGATAGGCGGCCAGGACATCACCCGGCTGCGCCAGGCCGACCTGCGCAGCCTGGTCGCCTACGTCCCCCAGGAACCCGCCATGTTCCACCGGTCGGTGCGTGACAACATCGCGTTCGCCCGCCCGGGCGCCACCGATGCCGAGATCCTCCAGGCGGCGCGGGCGGCGCACGTCACGGAGTTCGCCGAGTCCCTGCCGAACGGCTTCGACACCTTGGTCGGCGAGCGTGGCGTCAAGCTCTCCGGCGGCCAGCGGCAACGCCTCGCCCTGGCGCGCGCCATCCTGCGCGACGCCCCGATCCTGCTGCTGGACGAGGCGACCAGCGCCCTCGACTCCGAGAGCGAGCTCCTCGTCCAGGAAGCCTTGTGGCACTTGATGCAGGACCGCACGGCGCTCGTGGTCGCGCACCGCCTGAGCACCGTCGTCCGCATGGACCGGCTGGTCGTGCTCAACCGGGGACAGATCGTGGAGCAGGGCACCCACGGTGAGCTGCTCGAGGCCCAGGGTCCCTACGCCCGGCTCTGGCACCACCAGTCCGGTGGCTTCCTGGTTGACGACGACGCCCCGGACGCGGTCATCGGGCGGGGGTCATAGCCACAGGCGCACGGAGAGGGCCGCCAGGAGGATGATGATCGAGGTGGCGATGAGGACCTTCCCGAGGGTGGAGACCGGCTTCAGCCTGCTCAGACCGGGACGCCTGCGATACCACGGCTTCCGGCCGTGGCCGTCGTCCTCGGGGGCGGTCATGCGGTCGAGGCCGGCCTTGACGCTGTTGGCGACGGGCGTCCCGGCCAGGCCCAGTCCGCGCACCGCGCCGCCCGCCAGCGTGTGCAGCATGGCCGAGGCCGTTCCGGCGGCGCTCACGGCCACCATCGCGAGCAGGAAGGTCTGGGGAGGGCGGTCCAGGTCCGCGAGGATCTCCTCGATGTCGGCCGAGGTGAGCAGCCGGCGATGGCTCACCCAGAGCACATCCTGGTAGTAGAGGATGCTCTCCTCGGCGGCGCAGATGGAGCTGATCGCCTCGATGAGATAGCGGTGTCGCGTCAGCCCGTACTTGACGGCCTCCATGGCCCGTGGATCGGTGGGCACCGCGCGGCGGTCCGCCTCGGCGACGACGATGTCCAGCACCTTGCGGTTGCGGGACCGGACGGCGACGTGGAACAACTCGTCCTCCGACATGCCGTCCAGGATCTTGTGCAGGTGCTGGGGTCCCTGCAGGTTCGCGATGAGCAACCGGCCCGAGGGAGCGCTCCGCGGCAGGAGCCGGCTCAGCGCGGCGAGCAGCGCCGGCGGGAGGTCGGGCTCCGATCGGCGCGAGCCGCCCAGATCGACCAGCATCTCCTCGACGTCGGCCGCGTGCATCGGCGAGGCGTACAGCAGCCGTAGCAGGATCTCGAAGAAGTTCCGCACGACGGCCGAATCGGCCAGCCTTTCTGGCGGTCGGATGGGGTTCGCCCTGATGAACACCCGGTAGGTCTTGCGGTCCCGGTCCGGCACCCGTTCGCGAGCCCGCTGCGCCAGCTGCGCGTTGAGCACGCCGAGCCGCTGCTCCTCGGCGTTCGCGATGCTCTCACGGCACTGGTGCAGCAGGTGCTCCACCGAGGGTTTCGGCGGGCGTACGACGGCGGCGTGCTGGTCGGGCGCGGTCGCGAGCCGAGTGGGGGTACGGCCGCGGAGCAGCCTGGACGCCGCCGCGCGGTGGGACACGTTGTCGAAGTCGCGCGGCTCCGCCAGGGTGGCGAGCCACCTCATCAGCTCGCAGAGGTCGTCGCCCTGATAGCGCTCCAGTTCCTTTTCGTAGAACAGCGCCTGGGGCGGGTACGACTCCGCCGGCTCACCGGCCTCCCAGGGCAGCTCCCACGTCCCGTGGGTGGGCGACACCTCGGCGAAGGACAGGCGGATCCGGTGCCTGGAGGCGCTGTTGGTCCACGTCGAGACCGCGAGCGTGTGGCGGAACCCGTACGGAAGCAGCGCCGCGACGGCGTCGAGGAAGTCCAGCCGCCGGTCCATGGACAGATGGCCGGCCCGCACCACGCAGACGGGCCGCCCGGTGAGCAGGAGCGCCGCCGCCCGCCGGGCCGTGCCGTTCACCTCACCGGCGAGATGACGCTCGTCGTACGCCGCGAGGGAGAGCTGGAAGGGCCGGTCGCCGGAGAATTCCCCCTCCCGCAGCGCCTCGTACAGGGCCCGGTACGACACCCTGGACGGCTCGGAGACGACGTCCGCCCAGCGCACGCAGACGTAGTGCGTCATCGCGTACGGGCGTTGGAAGCCGTCCTGGGATTTCGGCTCGGTCTGCAGGGACAGCCCCAGCCAGGGCTCGCCGTCAGGGCCGGTGGCGAAGTAGCTGGTCGCCACCCGGGGGAGGGCCTTGGGCTCCATGGTGCCGGAGGTGAACGCCTTGAGCCACATGCCGAAGTCGGCGTTGCTGATCGCGCCCGTGCTGCAGCCGATCACGCTGTAGTCGTCCAGGCTCTCCGGGGTCTTGCCGAGAATCGCCCAGTGGGCGGTCAGTCCTCCCATCGGCTGCTCCTCATCGCGCCGGGCCGGAGCATGCGGCCGAGCCAGATCACGGGCTCCATCACGTTCAGGGGGCGGACGGCCCCCCGGATCGTCAGCCCGCCGTTCGCGTTGTCGATGACGTTGAGAAAGTCGTCAGGGTCGAAACGGCCGAAATCCTCATCGATAAACAGGCCCACCGAAGACGTTACGAAGTACCTGATGCGGTCCTCGTGGAAGAACGCCTCGATCAGGTCGAGGATCATCTCCGCGTTGTGGTCCTGGGCCTCCCGGCACAGCAGCCGGAAGAAGTCGCGGACCCGAGCTTCGGGCACACGGGGGATCCGCAGCTCATCGGTGGGATCCCGTTCCGTGTACCCCTCTTCCATCGCGACTCTCAGCACCCTGGGATCGTCGTACTTGGTGATGCAGACCGCGATGTGGTGGGGCAGCTTGCCGTCCTCGTACTCGTCCCCGACGAGCATCCGCCCGGCGACCTCGTGCAGTGCGGCGTCCAGGTGTTTGAAGGCGTCGCCCACCCGGGCCTCCCGGTCCGGGTCGAACATGTAAATCAGCCCGCGGCTCTTGACCAGGCTGTCGACCAGCGCCTTTTTGTCGATGTTCGTCTCGGACTCGGCGTACAGGTCGCCGCGCAGGTCCAGGAAGTCCAGCTTGACCTTCGGCGCCTTCGTCACGTGCGTGGTCCACGGCCTCCACCATCGTCTGCGCGGCGCCTCCGCCGGGCCGATGATCATCCAGCTGTAGTGGGTCAGCGCCTCGGTCGGGGCCGGGAACGTGCGCGCCTGCAGCAGCGTGTTGCGGAGCTTCGCGAGTTCTGTCCGGGACACCGGGTTCTCCCCGATGAGCCGCCAGCCCGCGTCGGGGGCCTTGTTCAGTGCGATGCTCAGCGCCGCCAGGAAGGCGGTCTTGCCGCTGCCCGAAGCCCCCCACATCGCGATGTCGGGATCGCGACCGCGCTCAGGATCGCCGGGGGCGGAGTCAGTGTCGACCACCGATGTCCTCATTCTGGGAGACGAAGGGAAGGGAAAGCGCGGCGGCGGGCTCGCTCGCCAGGCCGAGCCGGAAGACGAGTTCTTCCGCGTTCACCGCATCCACCTGGAACAGCGCGGCAGAGCCGAGCCGATGCCAGGGGGAGGAGGGGGCGGGCGGGCTGTCGCAGATGGCCGCGCTCCTCAGCTCGAGGCGCTGCTCCAGGTCGTGCAGCAGCGCCAGCCAGTCGTGCCGCGAGGGGCAGGGGGGCACGCGGTCGAAGCCGGACCGCGGGGGATGCGGCGGGCGCGCCCCGATGGTGAGCAGCGCCGTCCGCGGGTTGCCCTGCTGGGAGAGCAGCCGGGCGTGCACCTCCGCGAGCACGTCCTCGAGCAGGGCGGCGTTCGGGTAAGTCGGTGCGGTGGGCTGCAGGGACTCCAGGGCGGCCCGTGCCTGCGCCGTGGAGGCGGACCAGACGGCCAATCTCGGCCGCGTGCGGTCCGCGTGCCTGGTGCCGAACACGTGGGTGCCGTATCCCACGACGGACACCTCGAGCTGCTGGAGGTCGAGACGGCGTTCGGCGAGAAGGTCGATGACGTAGCCGGCCCAGTGGCAGCGGGCCTCGAACTCCGCCATGGTCCCCGCCGTCTCTATGGCGCACACCAGGTGCGCGGGCCGCGGCGCGGGTCCCAGCCGGTCCGGCAGCGCGGCCACCACCTCCGCCCACGGGCGCGTGTCCGGCTGGAGGCCGGGGACCTCGGGGAAGCGGACGACGCCGGGCCGTTCCAGCACCGCCCGCAGCACATGCCGTCCTGGCGGCAGCGGCGCGTGCTCCACCGACACCAGCTCCGACGGCTCGAGCAGGCCTGACCAGGCGGAGACCGCGAGCAACATGCCGGTAGGCGCGGTGCAGGTGACGGTCACCTGGGCCTCGTCCCCGGGCTTCGCGCCGGAGCCGAAGAGCCGCCGTCCCACCAGCTCGAGCCGGCCGTCGTCCGCGCGCTTGCGGGCCACGATCAGGTCGTACGCATGACGCAGGGGCGCGCCGGCGACCAGCTCGGCGAGCAACTGCCCGACCTTGACCCCGGGCGCCTCGACGACCTGGGCCGATGGGCGCCGTTGTCGCAGCGCGCGCAAGGCCGCCTCCTGTTCGGGCCCGTCGGCGGAGCGCACCACCAGCACCGGGTCCTCCTCGTCGGCGGAGATCAGATCGCCGGCGATCCGGAGCACCGCGTCGAAGACCTCATCGCCAGAGGCGGTCAAGGTGGACCACTTGGCGGCGGCTCTGCGCGTGTCGTACGGCGTGCCGACCTCGTCGACGCGGACCTCGAAGATCCGTATCCCGGCGGCGTCGATCTCGGCGACGGCCAGCCGTTCCCTGAACGAGTCGATCAGATCGGTGAGAGCGGCGCGCAACCCGCCCTCTGCGAAATGGTTCAAAGAATCTCCCGCCAGATTCGAACGTTTATTCGTTGTAAACCCCGGTTTGACATAATTGGCGGGACGTATGGCGATAAAGGCGGATTGTCAATTCTTTGTCCGATTTCTGGTGGTTTGTGATCGCTCTTTGCTCCTTGGGGAAGCGGCGGGCTGCCGGGCATAGTCTCTTGCGATAAATCAAGATTGCCGGTTGTTTATGGTAGTCAGTGGATTACTCACGGGGTAGGGCGTACAGCGCCCTGTCCCTTCTCCCCGGAGCCGCGCGTGGTCGGTAGATGGTTGATCGTATTGTCAGGTGCCCGTCCGGATGTGCTCGAGCAGTGCAGGGGGGAGCGCGCCAGGTTTCACGGCCTGGGTGGCGCCATCCTGACCACGGCCTGCATCGCCGCCATCTCCATGACATTCGCGCTCGCCTCTGCGCTCAAGGTGTTCCTGCCGGTCGCCGTCCTGATCGGTCTCGTCTGGGGTGTGGCGATCCTGAGCCTGGACCGGTGGCTCGTCACGTCCCTGCCGGTCCAGGGCGGGCGGCGCTTCTGGCTCGCCCTGCCCCGGGTGCTCCTCGCGCTGCTGCTGGGCGCCGTCATCTCCACGCCGCTGGTCCTGCAGATCTTCAAGCCCGAGATCGATGCCGAGATCGTCGACATCCAGCAGGAGAAGGCCGACGCGTTCACCCGCACGCAGCAGGGTGGCGAGACCGGTCGGCGCATAGCGGCGCTGCAGAAGTCCGCGGTGGCGCTGCAAGCTGTGATCGCCTCCCGCGGGGAGACGGCTCTCGATCCGGCGGCCGATCCCCGGATCCAGGAGCTGAACAAGTCGCGCGATCAGGCGGTGAAGCAGCGGGACAAGTTCTACCAGGAATGGCAGTGCCAGCTGTACGTCGGGCCGCCCAAATGCGCGAAGAAGGGGTCCGGGCCTCTTGCGAAGGCGGCGGAGGAGGCGTACAGAGCCGCCCGCGACCGGGTGAATGAGATCAACCAGCAGATCGAGCAGCGCAAGAAGCAACTCAGCAGCACTCAAGAGGCCGGAAAGGCGAGCAGGCTGGCCCAGGCGGAGCAGGACCTGCGCGGTGTGCAGGCGGAGCTGGACAAGCTGACCAAGCAGCAGGCGGGGCTCCGGGACGGCTTCGCCGCCGAGATCACGGGGTCCGACGGCCTGATGCTGCGGCTGGAGGCGCTCGGCAGGGTGTCGCAGGACAACGCGACCCTCAACATGGCCAGGCTCTTGCTGTTCCTGTTCATCCTGCTCATCGAGTGTCTGCCGGTCCTCGTCAAGCTGATGCAGCGGCCTGGTAGTTACGACACGATCGTGGCCGCGCTGGAGAAGCAGGAGATCGAGACGGCCATCGACAAGATCTACAAGGCGGACAGGCAGCCGCGGCGGGCCGCCTGGGGAGAGGGCACGACCCGGCCGTACATCGCGGACGAACCCCGTACTGAAGTTTTCCACCAATCCGGCACGCCGTCCTCGCCCCCGCGGGCGGAGCACAACGAGCCCAGGAGTTTCGAGGACGACGCACTTCGCAATCTCCGCGACAACCGCGCTTCGCGGCCGGCGGGCACCGGTCACGGCCGGCGCACTGAGCACGCCGGACTGAACGATGATTGGTGACCGCATCGCCGGCCGGTTCGTCATTGAGGCGCAACTGGGCGCCGGCGGCATGGGACGGGTCTGGCGCGGCCGGGACTGCAAGCTCGACCGCGTGGTGGCCCTCAAGCAGGTACGCGCGGACGTCGGGCGACTGCCAGAGCTGAAGAAACGGGCCAAAGTGGAGGCGCAGGCGCTGGCCCGGATCGACCACCCGGGCATCGTCCGGGTCCTCGACGTGCTCGACGTCCCGGACGGCCCGTGGATCGTGATGGACTACGTGCGGGGCGACGCGCTCAGCGCGCTCATCAAGAGGGAAATCCTGTCCGAGCCCGCCGTGGCGCGGATCGGCGCCCAGGCGCTCGACGCGCTCGCCGCCGCTCATGCGGTGGGGGTGTTCCACCGCGATGTGAAACCGGACAACATCCTGATCACCGCTGCCAAGCAGGTCGTCCTGGTGGACTTCGGGATCGCCGCCATCGAGGGCCACGAGCGCATCACCATGCTCGGTCAGGTGGTCGGCACCCCGGACTTCACCGCCCCTGAGCGGTTACGAGGCGAGCCGGCAAGTGAGGCGTCCGATCTCTGGTCGCTCGGCGCCACCCTCTACACGGCCCTGGAGGGACGTCCCCCCTTCCACGGGAGCTCCGACCAGGCCACCAGGCTCGCCATCCTCGCTCTCCCGCCGCACCCCATGATCCGCACGAGCAGCCTCAAATCGACGATCAACCGGCTGCTGGTCAGGAGCCCGGACAACCGGATGAAGGCCGGTGAACTGGCGCGGGAACTGGAACAGGTCGCCAGGGCCAATCCCGGGTCGGGGCCCCGAGGGACATCGCAGGGCCACTCCACCACGGGACCGCCCCCGCCCCCGCCCCCGCCTCCGCCCCCGCCTCCGCCTCCGCGAGTGAATGGGGCGTATGGGGCCGGGGGGATGAGCGGCGGCGTCTCCGGAGGGAGCCGGAGCCGTGGCCGAGTCGGGAACGGCGCGGGCACGGATGGGGGCGTGGCGGCGCAACGAGTGCGCCGGGCGCTCGCCGGCGCCGCCGCCGCGGAAAGAGGCTCGATGGTCCTCGCGCTGCCCGCCGGCGAGGCGGCGGTGCTCCTCTCCCAGCAGTGGCAGTTGTTCACGACCGCCGCAGTGGAGGAGATGTGCCGCCAGCCGGCGAAGAGCGCGAAGATCCTGGGAATGCTGCTCCCCAGCCGCGTGGGCAGGCTGCTGGACCAGGTGCGTGACCCGGACCTCGTGGCCGGGGTCGTACTCGCGATGGACACCCACCACCGCGGACGCGTGCTCGGCCATATGCACGACCGGCACTCCGCGGCGGCCATCGAGGCGATGGCCGCCATCGATCTCCGGCAGGCCGGTCTCGCGGTCGCCGCGATGCCGGAGGGTCCCGCCGGTCAGGCGCTGAGCCGCCTTCCGCCCGCCACGATCGCCGGGCTCCTCGCGCATTGCCCGCGTTCCGGCCGCGACCGGCTGCTGCCCCCGCTGCCGTCCGCGACCCGGGAGGCCGTTGAACGGAAACCAGCGGGCGGGCACGACGGTTAACAGACGTTGCGCTACGACCGTAGTGCAACGTCTGTCCCTCATACAATGGCGGGCATGGACACGACCACCCCGGCCCAAGGTGGCGCCCGCAGCCGCAACCGGCGGGGCCAGGGCGAACTGCTGCGCGAGGAGATCGTCGCCGCCGCGCTCCGCCTGCTCGACGAACTCGCCGACGACCAGGCGCTGTCACTGCGCGCCGTGGCACGCGAGATCGGCATCGCGGCGACGTCCGTCTACATCCACTTCGCCGACCGGGACGCCCTCGTGTTCGCGGCCATGGAACGCTGTCACAGCGATCTCATCAACGCCATCGACCAGGCGGAAGGCGCGTCCGACGGCCCGGTGGCCAAGCTGCGCGCCCGGGTGCTCCTCCAGGGGCAGTGGGCCTACCAGCACGCGGGGCTGTACAAGGTCCTCCACGAGAGCACGCTCAACCAGCGGATGGAGATGCCGTTCAAGAAGGTGCTCGGCGAGCGCACCGCGGCGGCGATCCAGCGCTGCATGGACGCCGGGCTCGCCCCGGCGGGCGACGTCGCCACGGTCGCGCTGGACCTGAGGGCGGCCGTCCACGGCGCCGTCTCGATGCGCCTCAACCAGCCGGACCTGGTGCTGCCGCCGCTGGAGGAGCAGGTGGACCGGTTCCTCACCAAGCTGGTCGGCGTCTCGCTCTGACCGCTGCGCCGGCGTGACCGGGCGCGTCGATGGCCGCTTTGAGCGATCGGGGAGTGCGGCCGACCATCCGGCGGGCCAGGCGGGTCAGGTGGGGCTGATCGGCGAAGCCCGCGACGTGGGCCGCCGTCGCGGGCGGATGCTCGGCCAGGTGGGCGACGGCGGTCCTGAGCCTGGCCCACTGCCTGAGCCGGGCCAGGGGAACACCCACCGCCGACCTGGCCAGGGCGCGTAGGCGGGACGTCGAAAGGCCCACCTCGGCGGCCAGGTCCGCCAGGCGTACGGGCTCGGCGAGGTGGTTGAGCGCGTGCTCCATCCGCTGGTCCAGGACGGGTGGGCCGCCGAGGAGAGGCGTCAGCTCGGCGCGCAGGCTCGGCAGGTCGGCGTCATGGTGCAGGCGGGCCGCGTCCAGCAGGCGCCGTACGGTCGCCTGCTCCAGCGACAGCGGACCGGCGGCGCCGTGCCAAGGATCGCCGCGCCAAGCGTCGAGGAAAACCGCCACGTACGGCCCTGAGGTGAGACAGACGTGGGCCAGCTGCGGCGGGACGATCAGTCCAGCGGCTCGCAGCGGCGCGTGCCCTTTGCGGCGGACTTCGGCGTGGCCGTGCTGGGACAGCACCACCTTCCACGCGGGATGCGCGTGATGGGTGACGGCCGCGGCCCGGTCCTCGGCGAACACGGTCAGGCCCGGGGTGAGGACGAGCCCTCGCCCGAAACGTTCAAGACCGTGGGCACTGTCCGATCCGACCATCACTTCATGGACGTTATCGCAACGCTCGCTCTCGCCGGTCTGCTGCTCGTTTCGGGGGTGACGCACTGGGTGTTCCCGGCCTACTACCGCACGCTGGTGCCGGGATGGGTGCCCTTGCCGGGGCCGGTGGTGGCGGTCACGGGAGGGTTCGACGTGCTCGCCGGGCTGCTCACGGCGGTGCCGGCCACGCGGACGATCGGTGCCGCCGGGGCCGCCGTACTGATCAGCGGATACCTGATCTCGCACGTGGACGCGCTCGTTCACGCCAGGCGGGACGATCCCAGCCCGCTGCGGCGCCCCGCGGGTGCGATCGCCCGGATCCTGGTCAACCTCGGCTACATCGCCTGGGCCGTCGCCGTCGCGGCGGCCTCTCGCTGACCCTCCGCCAGCGATCGGGGCCGGTGCCGCTGAACGGGTCGCCGGCCGGCAGGTCATCAGCCACTGTCAGGTTTCACGTCTCCCATGGGTGGGCGCTTCAGGCGGCGGGAGGGTGAGGACCGCGCGGACGGCGGCCTTGAGGCGTTCACGGCTGTCGGCTCCGATCACGGGCCGGCCGTCTGTGGTGGGCTCGCTCAATGCCCGGCGGAACACGGCGGTCGGCAGGTCGACCACGCACATCGTCACCACCTCGACGCTCGCCCCGTCGGCTCGGCCCCACAGCGCCCGCGACAGGCGGGTCAGCAGCGCCACCAACCGCTTGTCCAGGGCGAACATCTGCTCGGCCAGCTCCTGCGGCACCTGGGGGCCGAGCAGCTGGTCCCGGCGCACCGTCACGAGCATCCGGGCCGCGGCGGGGCGGCGGTCGGCGAACACCGCGGGTGCGCTTGCCGCCGCCACCACTGCCTCGACCGCCGACTCGCGGTCGCCCCCATGCACCGCGTCGATGAGCTCGACCTGCAGATCCAGGAAGTCTGCCGCCGCCCTGAGCCACAGCCGCCCGAGCAGCACCGGCAGCGATCCGAACGCGTGGTAGATCGCGCCGTTAGACACCCCGGAGGCCGCCGCCAGCCCTCGCACCGTGAACCGCTCAGGACCGCCGTCGGCCACCAGCTGCTCGGCGACGTCCAGCAACCGATCGAGATCATGGATTCGAGGGCGAGCCATGGTCGCCATAATAACAGAACATGCGCTCCAAAAATGCATGCTCGCGACCCGCTCATAACGGCCGGTCCGCTGAGACCCGGCCACCGCACCGCGCCTGCCGGCTCGGGATGACGGCCGCCGGCTGGGTCCCATGGCACCCGCCTCATGAGGAGACATGACACTCAGTGACCGGCCTTATGGGTGGGCGATAGACTTTCAGCAGAGGCTTGGGCCGGGCAGGGGGAGTAGGCCCAGGCCGGCTACGCGGACCGGGAGCTGGCGTGGGTAGCGGCCTGACCCAGCGCGCGGTGGCCGCGGGGATCGTGCTCGCGCTGGTCGTCGGGGCCACTTTCGTGATGCTGCTCTACTCGATGGCCGACATGCGCCGTTCGCAGCTCCGGGCCGGGCACTCCACCCAGGTCCTGGTGGTCGCCAACCGGCTCGAACGCCGGATCATGGACATGGAGACGGGCCTGCGCGGATTCGCCTTCACGGGTCAGGAGCGCTTCCTGCAGCCGTGGCGGGAGGCCCTCGCGGCATACCCCGGGGAGGTCGGCAGGCTGGAGAGGCTGGTCGCCGACGATCCCGCGCAGCGGGCTCGCACGCAGCGGATCGTGACCGCGGGCACCTCGTACATCGACGACTACGGGAGATCGGCCTGCTGCAGCGCAGCTTCAACACGATGGCGGCCACCCTCGCCCGTAACCGGGAGGAACTGGCCGCCTCGCGGTCGCGTATCGTGACAGCCGCCGACCAGGCCCGCCGGCGCATCGAACGCGATCTGCACGACGGCATCCAGCAGCGGCTGGTCTCGCTCGCCCTCGAGGTCCGCACCGCCCAGACCGCGCTGCCGCAGGAGCGGACAGAGCTCGGCGAGCAGCTGAACCGGCTGGCCGACGGGCTGAGGGAGGCCGTGGACGAGCTGCGCGAGATCTCCCGCGGCATCCACCCGGCGATCCTGAGCCGAGCCGGGCTGGCCCCGGCGCTGAAGGCGCTCGCCCGTCGCAGCCCGGTCCCGGTCGAGCTGGACCTGAACGTGCCCACCCGGCTGCCGGAACCGGTCGAAGTGGCCGCGTACTACGTGGTTTGCGAGGCGCTGGCGAACACCGCCAAGCACGCCCGCGCGACGCTCGCGACGGTGCAGGCAGCGGCCCGGGACGGGGTCCTGCACCTCGAGATACGCGACGACGGCGCGGGCGGCGCGACCGCCGGCGAAGGGTCGGGGCTGGTCGGAGTCAACGATCGGGTCGAGGCGCTCGGCGGGAGCATGACCATCACCAGCCCGCCCGCCCAGGGCACGACCCTCGTCGTCGATCTTCCAGTCGGCGGTCAATAGGGCGTCGTGGAATCCTCGCAGCTCAGGCGGGCAGGGGAGGTTCGTGAACGCAAGCGCGACGCGGGTGGCGCTGGCCGACGACGACGTCCTGCTGCGTGAGGGGCTCGCGAGCCTGCTCACGAGCTCGGGGTTCGAGGTCGTCGGCCAGGCGGGGGACGCGCCGGGGCTCCTCGCTCTGGTCCGCGAGTGAAAGCCGGACCTCGTCGTCGTGGACATCCGCATGCCTCCCGGACACGAGACGGAGGGCCTCGAGGCGGCCCGGGTCATTCAGGAGGAGTCGCCCGGGACGGGCATCCTGCTGCTGTCGGCGCATGTCGAGGTCGAGCAGGCGATGGAGCTGCTCGCCGCCGGGCACCGGGTGGGCTACCTGCTCAAGAGCCGGGTGATCGACGTGGGCGACTTCGTCGAGACGCTACGGCGCATCACGCAGGGCGGCTCGGTCGTCGATCCGTGCCTTGTCCAGGAGCTCATCGCGGCACGCCGCAGGGACGACCCGTTGCAGACCCTCACCGAACGGGAGCGGGAGGTCCTGTCCTTGATGGCGGAGGGCCGCTCGAACGCCGGGATCGCCCATCGGCTGTGGATCACCGAGGGCACCGTCGAGAAGCATGTGCGCAGCATCATGGCCAGGATGCGGCTGCCGGAGACCGAAGACGATCACAGGCGCGTGCTCGCCGTGCTCACCTTTCTCGAGTCCCGCTAGGCGACGCCGAGGGCCTGGTGGATGGTGCGCGCGGAGAGCTCAGACTTCGGCAGGAACGCGGTCGCGGGGCTCTCGTCGATCAAATCGGCGAAATCGCTCTCGTCGTACGCCGAGATGAGGATGACGCTCGCCCGGCTGCCGTCCCGCCGCTCCAGCAGGCGCTGCGCCACGTCGAAGCCACTCTCGCCGCCGAGGTCGATGTCGACCAGCGCGATGTCCGGGCGCAGCTCTTCGTACCGCGCCAGCGCATCGGCGCCCGTCGACGCCACGCCGACGACGTCGATCCCCTCCCGCTCCAGCAGCTGGCTCGCCGCCTGGAGGAAGTGATCGTTGTCATCGACGATCAGACAACACAGACCCACACGCTCAGGATCTCAGCAGGGGGCCTCCCGCACATTGCAGCTAGCTGGAATCTCCGGAGTTCTAGGGTCAGGAGACTCCCGTGACCGACTTCTTGGGCTTCGGATCGGTTAGCCATACGGTGTAGCGGGAAGTCCGATTTTGTGCTCCCCCCGGCAGTCGTCGGGAGGAACGCGTCGTGACCAGGATCGAGGAGCCGCAGCCGGAGCCCATGACCTCCGTCCGGGTCAGCCGCCGGGCCAGGACCGGCCGGTTGATCGCTTCGTGGCTGTCCACCACCGACCACAAGGTGATCGGGTACCTCTATCTCTCGACCAGCTTCACGTTCTTCCTCCTGGCCGGGGTCATGGCGATGGTGATCCGCGCCGAGCTGGTCGCGCCGGGGCTGCAGTTCGTCACGGCAGAGCAGTTCAACCAGCTCTTCACCATCCACGGCACGGTCATGCTGCTCTTGTTCGCGACCCCGCTCTTCGCCGGGTTCGCCAACTTCATCATGCCCCTGCAGATCGGCGCCCCCGACGTCGCCTTCCCCCGGCTCAACATGGTGGGCTACTGGTTGTTCCTGTTCGGCGGGCTCATGGTGGTGGCCGGCTTCTGCACCCCTGGCGGAGCGGCGTCCTTCGGCTGGTTCGCCTACACCCCGCTGTCCACCATGGACTTCAGCCCCAGCGTCGGCGGCGACCTGTGGTTGATGGGGCTGGCGCTCAGCGGTCTTGGCACCATTCTCACCTCGGTCAACTTCGTCACCACCATCATCTGCATGCGGGCGCCCGGCATGACCATGTTCCGTATGCCGATCTTCACCTGGAACACCCTGCTGACCAGCATGATGGTGCTGATGGCGTTCCCGGTGCTGGCAGCGGCGCTGCTCGTGCTGGAGTCGGACCGCAAGCTCGGCACCCACGTCTTCGACGCGGCCAGCGGCGGCGCGATGTTGTGGCAGCACCTGTTCTGGTTCTTCGGCCACCCCGAGGTGTACATCATCGCGCTGCCGTTCTTCGGCATCGTCACCGAGGTGATCCCGGTGTTCAGCCGCAAGCCACTCTTCGGCTACATCGGCATGGTCGGCGCCACCATCGCCATCGCCGGGCTGTCGATGACCGTGTGGGCCCACCACATGTTCGTCACCGGACAGGTGCTGCTGCCGTTCTTCTCGTTCATGACATTCCTCATCGCCGTCCCGACCGGGGTGAAGTTCTTCAACTGGACGGGCACCATGTGGCGCGGCCATCTGTCCTTCGAGTCGCCGATGCTCTTCTCGGTCGGCTTCCTCGTGACGTTCCTGATCGGCGGGCTCACCGGCGTCATCCTCGCCTCACCGCCCCTGGACTTCCACATCAGCGACACCTATTTCGTGGTGGCCCACTTCCACTACGTGGTCTTCGGCACCGTGGTCTTCGCGATGTTCGCCGGCTTCTACTTCTGGTGGCCCAAGTTCACCGGCAAGATGCTCGACGACAGGCTGGGCAAGCTGCACTTCTGGCTGCTGTTCGTCGGGTTCCACACGACGTTCCTCATCCAGCACTGGCTCGGCGTGCTGGGCTTCCCGCGCCGGTACGCCGACTACGGCGTGAACGACGGGTTCACGACGCTCAACGAGATCTCCTCGGTCGGCGGGTTCCTGCTCGGTGGCTCGACACTGGTGTTCCTCTACAACGTCTGGCGGACGTACCGCCGTGCGCCCAAGGTGACCGTGGACGACCCATGGGGCTTCGGAAACTCTCTGGAGTGGGCCACCTCGTGTCCGCCGCCGCGGCACAACTTCACCTCGTTGCCCCGCATCCGCTCCGAACGCCCGGCCTTCGACCTGCACGTCCCGCACGTCGGCAGGGCACAACTGCCCGGTGAGCCGCAGGCGGAAAGCCCGCCGCCCTAGATTGCCGAGCGCCGGCACACGCCGGCGCCCACGCCGTCCTCCGACGGAGGTCTACGGGAGCGCCGGTGCCCGCGCAGTCCTCGGACGGAGGGCTACGGGAAGACGGCGTTGAGTGCGCCGTAGTCGAGGCCGTTCGCGAGGGCCGTGTACGTGCCGCCGCCGAGCAGCTCGGAGGCCGCTCGCGCGGCGTACCCGTAGGCGGACTGGGCGATCGCGGAGCCGACGCTGACTCGGGCGACGCCCGCCGCCGCCAGCTCGCCCACCTGCGGCGCGCCGGGCCCGGCCATCACGTTCAACGGCAGCGGCCCGCCGGCCAGGCGGGTGATGGCGTCCAGGTCCAGCAGGCCCGGCACGAACAGCCCGTCGGCGCCGGCGTCGGCGTAGACCCGCGCCCGCGCCTCGACGTCGGCGAGCCGGTCCCCGGGCGCGCCGACCCCGAACAGGTAGACGTCGGTACGGGCGTTGACGAACAGGTCCACCCCGGCGGCCTCCGCCGCCGCCCGCGCCGCCGCGATGCGCCGGGCCTGATCCTCGGGCGACAGCAAGGGCGCGCCGTCGGGGCCGGGGGAGTCCTCGAGGTTGACGCCCACCGCGCCGGCCTCGATCACCGCGCGAACGGTGGCCGCGACGTCGTCGGGGCCGGGGCCGTACCCGCCCTCGATGTCGGCGGTGACCGGCACGGTCACGGCCGACACGATGCGGGCGACGGCCGCGACCATCTGCTGCCTGCTGAGCCCGTGGGCGTCGGGTGCTCCGTTCGCCCAGGAGACGCCGGCGCTCGTCGTCGCGATCGCCTGCGCGCCCGCGGCTTCGATCAAGGCGGCGGAGGCGGCGTCCCAGGCGTTGGGGAGCACGAGCACCGTGCCCCGGTGCAGGGCCCTGAAGCGGGCCGCTTGCGTGATCGTGGTTGGCGTCATGCCGAGATCTCCTTTCGAGGCACGGTGCACGGGTTGCTGGAGGCTGACCAGGAGTTCGTGGTCGATCTCCACGATCAGCTCGGAGAAGCGTCCGGCGATGAGCTCCAAGGATCTTCTGCGGCGCCCTCGCGCGTCCGGCCAGATCCGGACATGTCGCTTGGACAGGCGGTCAGACGAGGTGAGCCTCGTAAGCGGCGATGACCAGATGGACGCGGGTACGGGCGCCCAGCTTGGTCAGCAGGCTGCTGACATGTGTCTTCACCGTGCTGAGACTGACGTACAGTCTCCGGGCGATCTCCGCGTTGGGCAGGCCCTGGGCCACCAGGACGAGGACCTCGCGCTCCCGTTCGGTGATGTCCAGGCCGCGCGGCGGTGGCGCCGGGCTCACGAACCGCTGGATCAGCCGCCGGGTGACAGTCGGCGCCAGCAGGGACTCGCCTGACGCGATGACTTCGACGCTTCTGATCAGGTCGGCGGGCGGAGTGTCCTTGAGCAGGAAGCCGGCGGCACCCGCCTGGAGCGCTCCGTAGACGTACTCGTCCAGGTCGAACGTGGTCACGATGAGCACGCGCGTCTGCGGCCGCTCGGCGCAGATCCGGCGCGTGGCCTCGATGCCATCCATCTCAGGCATGCGTACGTCCATGAGCACCAGGTCGGGACGGTCGCGAGCCGCGGCCGTCACCGCCTGCGCGCCCGTCGCGGCCTCGCCGATCGCGTGGAACCCCGGCGCGCTGTCGATCAACCGGCGGAAGCTGGCCCTGATGAGCGCCTGGTCGTCGGCCACCAGCACCTTGATCACAGCGGCAGCCTCGCCATGACGCGAAAGCCGCGCAGGGGGCGCGCGCCTGCCTGGAACTCGCCGCCGAAGATGTGCACGCGCTCGCGCAGCCCCGTCAGACCGTGTCCGTACGGTCGCGCCCGGCCACGCGTGCCGTCATCGGTGACCTCGACGACCAGGGCGTCCTCCTGCCGTTCGATCCGGACCAGGACGTGGCGGGCTCCGGCGTGTTTGAGCACGTTGGTCAGCGCCTCCTGCACGATCCGGTAGACGGTCAGCTCCATCTCCCCCTCCACTTCGCCGTCGATCCTCAGCTCCACCTCCAGGCCCGCCGTCCTGGTCCGTTCGACGAGCTCACCGAGATCGGCCAGTCCGGGGGCGGGGGCGAGCTCCGCCTCGCCGTCCTCGCGCAGCACGCCGAGCAGCCTCCTGGTCTCGCGCAGTGCCGACCTGCTGGTCTCCTCGATCGAGGTCAGCGTGCGGCTCATCTCCTCCGCCCCGCCGACGTGGCCCGCCACCCCGGCCTGCACGGCGATCGTGCTGAGACTGTGCCCGATGACGTCGTGCAACTCCCTCGCGATCCGCAACCGCTCCGCCACGGCCTCCGCCCGTGCCCGCTCTTCCGCCTGCGCCGCGAGCTGTTCGGTGTAGCGTCTGCGCTGGCGTACGGCCGTGCCGGCGGCCCAGGAGGCGACCAGGATCGCCAGCACCAGCCCGAGCTGATCGCGTACGTTGCCCGTCAACGGCAGCGCCACCACGCCCTGCACGGCGGCGGCGGCCGCCACGAGCAGCGGGCCGACGGCTCTGCCGCGCGTCGCCAGCGTGTACAGCGCCAGGGGCAGGCAGAGCGGGTCGGCGTGCGGGATGAGGAACTCGCGCATGCCGAGCCCGCCGAGCAGGACGACCACGAAAACCGTGCGCGGCCACAACCGCCTGACCGCTATGGGCAGGCTGGTGGCGAGGGCCGCCGCATAGTCGATCAGGTCGGGCGCCGACGTGTTCCTCGATGAGGCGAGTCCGATGAAGGCGGCCGCGAAGAAGAGGGCGACTCCGGCGTCGATCGTCACCCAGGTCCAGGCCGGTACCCGGCTCAGCAGGGGAAGACGGATCTGTTGGCGCACGGCACGAACCTAACCGCGCCGCCCGGCCGCGCGCATCGGTCTCAAGACCGATGCGCCGCCGGACGGCTCCGGCGGATCGTTGAGGACATGATCGAAGTCAGCGGACTCACCAAACGTTTCAGACAGACACCGGCCGTGGACGACCTCACCTTCACGGTGTCGCCCGGCCGGATCACCGGCTTTCTCGGCCCGAACGGCGCCGGCAAGACCACGACCATGCGGTTGATCCTCGGACTCGACCGGCCCACCGCCGGACGCGCCACGGTGAACGGCATGTCCTATCAGCACCTCGAAAGGCCGCTCACCCAGGTCGGCGCGCTGCTGGACGCGACCGCGGTGCAGGGCGGACGCCGCGCGGAGCAGCACCTGTGGTGGCTGGCGCGCTCCAACGGGATCTCCCGGCAACGCATCGGCGGGCTGCTCGAACTCGTCGGGCTCGGCGACGCCGGGCACAAGCGCGTCGGCGGCTTCTCGCTGGGCATGAAGCAGCGGCTCGGGCTGGCCGCGGCGCTGCTCGGCGATCCGGAGGTGCTCCTGCTCGACGAGCCGATCAACGGGCTCGATCCCGAAGGCATCCGCTGGATGCGCGAGCTGCTCAAGTCGCTCGCCGCCGAGGGCCGGACCATCCTCGTGTCCAGCCATCTGATGAGCGAGATGGCGGTCACGGCCGACCACCTGATCGTCGTCGGCCGGGGCAGGCTGCTCGCCGACGCCGAGATCACGGAGTTCGTACGGCCCGGCGCGTCGCTGGAGGACGTGTTCATGGAGGTCGTCGGGAAGTGTGCGCCGTGAACACGATCGCCGCCGAGTGGATCAAGTTGCGCACGCTGCGTTCGACCTGGTGGGCGCTGGGCGTCGGCGTCCTGTTGTCGCTCGCGCTCACCGCGCTCGGCGCCGCCACCGTCATCTCGCGCTGGGACCCGGGCCGCACGCCCGACCAGGCAGCCATGGGCATCATCGTGGCCGTCTACGTGGGAGTGATCCTGGGCCAGCTGCCGCTCGGCATGCTGGGCACGATGACGATCACCGGCGAGTACGCGTCCGGCATGATCGACACGACCCTGGTGGCCATGCCATCCAGAGGGCGGGTGCTGGTGGCCAAGGCGGCGGTGCTGGGCGGGGCCGCGATCGCCGCCTCGCTGCTCATCGCGGTTCCCGGCTATCTCTTCGGGCGGCTCGTGGCCGCGGGGTTCCACCCCTCACCGCTGCCCGCCGAAGCCTGGAAGGTGATCGGCGGTGGCACGCTCATGATCGCGGCGACCACCCTGCTCGGACTGGCGCTCGGCGCAATCCTGCGCAACGGGGCCGTGGCGACCGCGGCGCTGGTGGCGATCGTTCTCCTGCTGCCGTTCGTCGCCAACATGCTGCCCTGGGGCGAGGAGGTCAACAGGTTCCTGCCGACGTGGCCGGCGCTCCAGCTGATCGAGCAGTTGCCCGACATCATGCCTACCTGGGCGGCGTTCACCGTGCTCGCCGGGTGGGCGGTGGTCCCGCTGCTGATCGGGATGATCGTGCAACGGCTACTGGCGAGCCGGGGCGGGGCCGACTGACTGGCCCGGCACCAGGGTGCAGGGGATGAGGGTGTGCGGCGGGGCGTCCTGGACCCCTTCGAGCTGGTCGATCAGAGCGTTCACGCCGAGGTGTCCCAGCTGGGAGGCGGGTGCCGCCATGACGGTGAGGGACGGCTCGATCATCTCGCCGAACTCGGCGCTGGTCGCCGCGGAGATGACCGAAAGGTCGTCCGGTACGGCGCGGCCGAGCGCTCGTGCCCCCTTGACCAGCCCCGCCGAAGCGCGCTCGTTCACCAGGATGACGGCCGTCACCTCCGGGAAGTCCTCGCTGAGCCGGCGGGCCGCCTCCCGCCCTCCGGCCGACGTGCCCTCCACGGCGATGACGGCGGACGGCTCGCCGAGGGCCGCCATCGCGTCGCGGTACGCGGATTTCACCCGCATGATCCAGCCGGGCTCGTTCTCGGACGGGGCCTTCATACGCAGGGTGACGAGCGCCATGCGCCGGTGGCCGAACGACCGGAGATGCTCGACCGCCTGGTCGATCGTGGTGGCGAAGTCCATGTCGACGAACGGCAGGTCCTCGTTCTCGGTCCGTCCGATCAGCGCGAAGGGAAGCCGGGAGGCGATGAGCCGGTCGACGCGGGGGTCGCGGAACTGGACCTCCATGAGCAGCGCGCCGTCGACGAGGCCGCCGGCGAGCAGGTGCGACATCTGCTCGTCGTCGTTCACGGGCCACAGCACGAGGTCGTAGCCGCGCGCGCGAGCGCCCTGGGCGGCGCTCATGACGAACTGGTTGCCTGTGGCGTTCGGCCAGGCCTCGCGGCAGGGGTGCAACAGCGCGAGGATGCGCGTGCGCGAGCTGGCCAGGGCGCGGGCGACGACGTTTCGCCGGTAGTCCAGCTCCTCGATGGCCGCCTCGATGCGGGCCCGGGTCTCCGGCGCGACCCGCTTGGTGCCGTTGATGACGAAGGAGACCGTGGCGATGGAGACATTGGCTCGCTCCGCGACGTCGCGCATCGTGACCATGGATGCTGCCTCCCGGCTCGTGAGGACGCGCGAAGAGCAGGGTAACCCTATCGCGGCTTCTTCGGTAAATCGCTTAACCAGTTATTGACATCACACGACGACAGGCGCAACATACTTCACAAGCGAGCGTGGTTAAGCGCTTTACCACCTGTCCATGTCTCGAGGGCGATGCGTCCCGCATCTCCTGGCTCTCTCCGTGACTCATCCGCCAGTGGCCGCTGAAGGGAGGCCGGTAGCGTGTGGCTGGTTGACAGCAGCCCAGCCCGCGACGCCGCGTTGGGCGATGTTGCGGGCCGCGATGTGGTCGGCGTGCCCAGCGAGGCCGCACCAGGTGCAGGCGAAGTGGCCCCGTGCCGGCCGATTCGCCCTGCTGGTCCATCCGCATTCCGGGCAGGCCTGGCTGGTTTAGGCGGGATCGACCAGGGTGAAGGCGATCCCGCGACCGGTGCGCTCGGCTTCGCGCACCACGTACTTGCTGATTCATTTTCCATGCTGTTTCGAATCCCGGGCCGGCGCCGTCAGCGGCGCGATCAAGTGAGAAAGGAACGTGCGTGAAAATAAACGTCACGGTATGGGGCGAGAACCGCCACGAGCAGGTCGAACCCCGTGTGGCCGAGATCTACCCCGACGGCATGCACAACGCCATCCGCCGGGGCATCGAGGGCTGGCTGGGTGAGAAGGCGGCCGTCGCCACGGCCACGCTCGACGATCCCGAGCACGGCCTGACCGAGGAGGTGCTCGCGAACACCGACGTGCTCACCTGGTGGGGTCACGCCGCTCACGCGGAGGTGGCCGATGAGGTGGTCGAGCGGGTGCACCGGCATGTCCTGTCGGGAATGGGGCTGATCGTGCTGCACTCCGGCCACTGGTCGAAGATCTTCACCAAGCTCATGGGCACCACGTGCACGCTGCGCTGGCGCAGCGAGAACGACCGCGAGCTGGTCTGGACGGTGAACCCGACCCATCCCATCGCCCGCGGCATCCCGCACCCCATCGAGATCCCCGTCCAGGAGATGTACGGCGAGCAGTTCGACATCCCGGTGCCCGACGAGCTCGTCTTCATCAGCTCCTTCACCGGCGGCGAGGTCTTCCGCAGCGGATGCACCTTCCGGCGCGGCAACGGCAAGATCTTCTACTTCAGTCCGGGCGACCAGGACTATCCGGTGTACCATCACCCGGACGTCCTGCACGTCATCGCCAACGGCGTCGAGTGGGCGGCCGGCGACCGGTCACGGCGCGAGCTGCCGACCCTGCTCCGCTACGACGCGGGCGACTTCTTCAGCGGGCACGGTTACCGCGGCGCGATGCACAACAAGGAGCACGCCGAGTGAGCCCTTTCGCCCGTGCCGCCGACCCGGCACGCCCGCTCCGTGTCGTGCAGGTGGGGGCGGGCGCGATGGGCCGCGCCTGGATAGGAACCCTGACCGCCTCCGACGACGTCGAGCTGGTCGGGGTGGTCGACCTCGACACGGACCTGGCGCGGGCGGCCGTACGAGCCGTCGGCGGCGAGGCCGAGGTGGGCGCCTCGCTCAGCGAGCTCCTCGCGTCCACCGCGCCGGACGCCGTCGTGAACGTCACCGTTCCGGCGGCGCACGGCGCGGTCAACGCCGAGGCGTTGTTCGCCGGGCTGCCGGTCCTGTGCGAGAAACCGGCGGCGCCGACCCTCGCGGAGGCGCTCGTCCAGGCCGCGGCCGCCGAGGCGTCCGGACAGCTGCTGATGATCAGCCAGTCGCGCCGGTACTTCGCCGCCCTCGCGGAGTTCCGTCACCGGATCGCCGAGCTCGGCACGGCGGGGCTGCTCACCACCGGCTTCTTCCGCGGCCCGCGGTTCGGCGGCTTCCGTGACGAGATGGAGCAGCCGCTGCTGGTCGACATGGCCATCCACGCCTTCGACGCCGCCCGATACCTGCTCGGCGCGGAGCCGGTCTCGGTCGTCTGCGAGAGCTGGAACCCGGCCTGGAGCTGGTACCGGGGCGACGCGGCGGCGACGGCGAACTTCCTCTTCGACGACGGCGCCCGCTACGTGTTCACCGGCAGCTGGTGCGCGGACGGTCTGGAGACGTCCTGGAACGGCGAGTGGCGGGCCTCCGGCTCCGCGGGCACGGCCACCTGGGACGGCGAGGACCGCGTCGCCTCCAGTGTCAGCGGCGCGGCCAGCGTGCCGCCGGGGGACAACGAGCAGATCGCCGGGGCGCTCGTGGAATTCGTCGCGGCGCTGCGCACGGGCGTGGAGCCGTCCGGAGCGATCGCCCGCAACATCCGCAGCCTCGCCATGGTCGCGGCGGCGGTCCGCTCCGCCGAGTCGGGCGGGCGCGTGGAGATCGACGCGCTGCTGGACGAGGCCTACCGCGACGCGCTGTCCCGTCCCGTGCCCGAGGAGATCCGTACGAGGCTCGAGTCGTGGGGAACGCCGGCGGCAGCGCTCGCGGGCGACATCGTCACGAGCTAGCCGACATCGGCAGCAGGCCCTGCACGATCGCCCGCACCCCCTTCTCGTAGGTGTCGCGGGCGGTCAGCTCCTCCCAGCGTTCGCCCAGCGCGGCCAGGCGGGGTAGCTCGGCCGCGTCGAGGTTCGCGAACAGCCGGCTGCGATAGGTCGGCTTGCCGCCCTCGCGCCGGCGTCCGGCGGCCGCCCGCGCGCTGATCTCACCCGCGGTGTAGTGCCAGATGATCCGGTACAGGTCCACGGCCGTCTCCGGGGTGAGCCCGGCGCGTACGGCCGCATCGATGATCGTTTCCGGGTACCACAGCGCGTGGACGGACACCAGGTCGTCGGCTCTGAGCACTTCGACGGTCCACGGCACGCCGATCAACGCCTGCCGCATGGCGACGGCGGCGACCACGATGCGCTCGCCCTCGCCGTCGGGCAGCTCCGGCCTGGGCATGCCGCTCGCGTAGTCGTCGAGGAGCAGCTGGAGCAGCTCGTCCTTGTCCTGGACGTGGTGGTAAAGAGCCATCGGCGTGGTGCCGACCTCGCGGGCCAGCCTGCGCATGGTCAGGCCCGATACGCCCTCCTCGTCGATGATGCGGTGGGCCGCGGACACGATGTCCGCTCTGGAGATCTTGGGGGGCCGCCCCGTGCGCGCCGACATCCTGCCATGCTACTTTCTATACATGTATAAAAAGTCGCCTTGGGCGGCCGTCGGCGTACTCGCGTTCGCCGTGGCCGTGGGGACCCTGCAGATGACCGCGGTGGTGCCCCTGCTTCCCGTGCTGCAACGCCAGCTCCAGGTGCCGCTCACCTCCGTTTCCTGGACCGTGACCGCCGCGCTGCTGTCCGGCGCGGTCTCCATCCCGCTGCTGTCGCGCCTCGGTGACCTGTACGGCAGGCGGCGCGTGGCCATGGCCACCCTCGGCCTGCTGATCGCCGGGGCGCTGCTGAGCGCCGTGGCCACCACGCTTGCCCTGGTCATCGCCGGTCGGGTGCTGCAGGGCGTGGCCGCGCCCCTGCTGCCGCTGTCCATGGGCATGGCCAGGCAGCAGGTGGCACGCGACCGGCTCCCGACGGCCATCGGCGTGCTGAGCGCCATGATGGGGGTCGGCAGCGGCGCGGGCATGATCCTTGCGGGCCTGGTCGGCGGCACGTACCAGGCGCTGTTCTGGATCCTGGCCGGGCTCGGCGTGGTCGCTTTCGTGCTGGTCGCCCTCTTCGTCCCCGAACCTGCCCGGCCCGCGCCCGACGGGCGTCCCGATCTCGCGGGCGCCGCGCTGGTGGCCGCCTGGCTGGTCTGCCTGCTGCTGGCCATCACCAAGGGCGCGGCCTGGGGCTGGACCTCCCCGCCCACCTTGGGACTGCTCGCGGCGGGCGTCGCGGTGTTCGTCATCTGGGTCGCGACGGCCCGGCGTACCGCGTCGCCGCTGATCGAGATCCCCATGCTGACGCACCGCGGGACGGTGGGCGCGACGGTGGCGTCGCTGCTGCTCGGGTTCGCGCTGTTCGGCGTCATCACCACGCTGTCGTCCGTGGCGCAGACGGCGCTGGGCGCCTCTGTGCTCCAGGTCGGCCTGTACCTGCTGCCGACGGCGTTGCTGATGCTGACGGTCTCGCTGTTCGCGGGCCGTCTGATGCGCCGCTTCTCGGCCTCGTCGCTGGTCGGCAGCGGATCCTCGCTGGTGGCCGTGGCCGCCCTGTGGCTGAGCCTGGCGCACCACCGCTCGTCCGACCTGTACGGGGCGGCGCTCGTCCTGGGCGTGGGCATCGGCCTCGGCTACGCGGCGCTCGGCACGATGGCCGTCGAACACGTCGAACCCGCCAGGACGGCGGCGGCCGGAGGCGTGAACGCCCTGGTCAGGCTTGTCGGAAGCAGTCTGGCGGGAGCGGTGACCGCGGCCATGATGTCCGGCTCGGGTGCGGGATGGAGCTTCGGCGCCGCGGCGCTCGCGGCCCTCGTCTCAGCGATTTTCGGCTACGCGCATGGCGTTCTGGGTCGGGTTCCCGGCCTGGTGAAGGAGGAACCGGCATGACCCACGACGACGACACGACCGGCCGGCGGCTGATCGCATGGGGTGACGAGCTGGTGAAGCTGCACGACGGGTTCCGCCGCGATCTCGTGGAACTGCGGCGTACGTCCAGCTGGAGCCCGAGCATCCGGGAGCACTGCCTGACCTTCTGCGAAGCCCTGCACGCCCACCACTCCGGCGAGGACGGCGTGCTCTTCCCACATCTGGACGGCCTGCATCCCGAACTGGCCGCGGTGCTGACCCGGCTGCGCAGCGAACACCAGGTGGTCGGGCGCATCCTGGCGCAGATCCGGACCCTCCTGGACGCGGGCGGCGGCGTCGAACTCGCGACCGAGCTCGACCGGCTCGGAGCGGAGCTGGAGGCACACCTGGATTACGAGGAGGAGCAGCTCGTGCCCCTGCTCAACGAGATGATCGACGTGCCGGAGAACCTCTAGGTCTTCGGGCCGCGCGGTCGTCAGCTTGCCTCGAACCACACGGCCTTGCCTGTGTGGGTGAGATCGACACCCCAGCGCTTGGACAGCAGATGGACCATGCAGAGCCCGCGCCCGCCCTCGTCGCCGGGGCCGGATCGCCGGGTGCACGGGAGCCGGGGGTCCTCGTCCCAGACCTCGCAGCGAAGGGTGTCGCCGCGCGCCGACAGGGTGAGGACCGGGTCCCCACGGGCGTGCTCCACGGCATTGGTGGGCAGCTCGGTGGCGAGCAACTGCATGACGTCCATGATCTCGCTGCGCCGATGGATGCCCCATTCGGCCAGTTTGTTGCTGACCAGGTGACGTCCCGCGGGTATCGACGCCGCATCCTGTGGCAGCTCCCATGAAGCTCGGCGGTCCTGGAGCACCGATCTCGCCCTGCGCACGAGCTCGCGAAAGCACCGCGTGCGCGGATGGCCCTCGTCTCGGCTGGTACGGCGCGGCGATGTCGCTTCGCGCAGCGAGCGTGGTCCGGAACAGCACAAGACGGCATGGAGCATCATCGGCAGACGGTGGATGTCGGCGGTCATCGCGCCACTTCCTCGGCAGAAAGACTTGCTGTACTGCCCTACGATTCCCGCCGCCGACGGCCGCCGTCTGCACCACCAGCACCCATCTTCGACCCCGGGAAACGGCACTTCAGGGTGCTGGCTAGCGGGAAAGTGGGCCGGCGGTCGCGGCCGCGTGGGCGGCGCCCCGCCCGGTGGCCCGGGCGACGATCTTGCCGGCCTGCACGCGTACCGCGGCCTCGGTGGCGTCGTCGACGTCCGGGACTCCGACGGCCGAGGCGATGGTGGCGTGGTCGTCGAGGACGACGCGCAGGAAGGGCAAGGCGTCCGGCGCGAACACCCGTCGCAGGCAACCGGTGAGGTCGCCGACCCTGAGCAGGACGAGACGTCCGAGCTCGGCGGGATCGCCGGTCACCACGGCCACGGTGACGCGGTCGCCCGGGTGGGCGGCGCGGACGGCTTCCTCGGCCGCCTCCAGCCGGCCGGCGCCGAGGACCGCGATCACGCCGTCGGCGTCGAATCCGGCCTGGTGGCCGCTGATCTGGTCCGGCAGCTCCGCCGGCGGCTCCCAGGCGTCCCGGACAGCTCGCGCGGGGGCGATGTAGGGCAGGTGCGGCGGGTCCCATGTGTCGGCGAGGTCGAGGCCGGCCAGGTGCCGGCAGGCCTGTGTCACGTCGAAGGGGTCGCCGAAACCGGGCGCCGCGTCGGCCAGGTGGCCGGCTCCGGTCAACAGCGTGAGGACCAATTCGGCCAGCCGCACCCGCCGCGTGTGGCGTGGTACGCGTGACTCCAGCGCGAGGGCGAGCAGCAGCGCCTCCAGCCTGGTGATCTGGGCCAGCGCGGTGCGGCCTGGCTCGTCGTCGAACACCCCGGCCAGCGAGCGCAACTGCAGCTTCCCGCCGGCGGGCGTGTCCCCGGTCAACGGCAGCCGTTCGAGCCAGACGCGAGCGAACGAGCTCAATGCCGCCGCCAGGGAGGACGACGACGCCTCTTTCGCGCCGGGATGTTCGGCCGAGTCGATGAGGACCGCGAGGTAGAGCGCGCGCTTGCTCGGGAAGTTCGAGTACACCGCGCCACGGGTCAGCTCGGCCCGCTCCGCGATCCGGTCGACCTTGGCGTCGGCGTATCCGCGCTCGGCGAACTCCGCCCTTGCCGCGGCCAGCACGGCCGCTCGGGTGCGTTCCTGCTGCTGCGCCCGGGTCAGCCTGACCACTGCGGCCCCCTCGCCTCACTCGGATGTTCCCATCATCTGAACGATACAGTCGACCTCGCCGCCAGGTCGTCCTCCACCGTGGCGAAGATCTCCGTGAGGCCGGTGACGACCTCGGCGTGCAGCCAGTCCAGCGACGGTTTCCTGGGCAGATCGCGCGCCCGGGCCAGGTCCTTCGCGGCGGTCCCGGCATCCCGGGCCGCCGCGCCGGAGACGAGGGCCGCCCACCTGGCCAGGGCATCGGGCGGCGGGTTCGGCGGCAGCCGGGCGAGCTCCCTGCGGGCCGCGTCCAGCTGGGAGAGCCGGCAGGCGAGGACCCAGGCCGCGCCGGTTCTGGCCAGCCGCTCACCCGCGCACGCCGGGGAGGGCTGCTTGCCCAGGGCGCGGTAGCGGCGGGCGGCGTCGCGCCACTCGTCGAGCGCCTGCGGCCACTGGGAGGCGTGGCCGAGGACGATCGCGCGCGTGAGGGCGACGTCGGCACGGGCGTGATCCTGGTCGCGGCGCAGCTCGTCGAGCCGGTCCTCGCGGAGCCGGGGCGCGACCTCGGCGTCGATCAGGTCGAGTGCCTGGCTCGCCGCCTGTGTCCAGCGCAGCGCGTCGAGACCGCTCAGCGGCCGGCGCGAACTTCGGTCGAAGCCGGAGGATGCCTGCCCGGGCGCGATGTGCCCGCGCGCGCCGAGGACGGCCATGCCGAGGAAGATCCGCACGGGCGCGTAGTCGAAGCGGCTCGTGCGCCGCAGGAACCCGTCGTGGAGCCAGCAACCGAGCTGCCAGAGCCTGCTGTTCTGCGGCCAGAAGATCGTGTGGGCGTAGAAGCGCGCGTCGAGCGTCGCCAGCAACCGATCCTCCCCGACGATTGGCCGCAACAGGACGAGCAGCGTCTCCGCGCCGAGCAGCATCCCGGTCGTGACCAGCGCGTCGGGCCGCGGATGGAACACCACGATCGTCCAGTACGGCACAAGGCCGAGGCCACTCATCGCCCGCAGCGCGAACGTCGGCAGCCGCCAGAGGCCGGCGGAGCCGAAGCGGCCCGACCAGGCGAGCACCGAGACGCCGGACAGGAACAGCCCGCCCGCCACGCCCCCCGGCCACTGCGCGGCCAGCCACGCCCCCGGCGGCCCGCCGGCGAGCAGCGCCACAAGGGCGACCGAGCCCGCCAGCCAGGCCAGGCCCATCCGCCGGATCCAGCGATGGCGCCCGCTGGAGGCCGAGAACGCCGCGCCGAGCTGGAAGGCCACCATGACCGCGCAGGCCGTACGGAGGGGAAGATCCGGCCCGCCGGCGGTCAGGGCGAGCGCGACGAGCGGGGACACCACGGCGCCGATGCCCGCCGCGATCCATAAGCGGTCCGCGACAACCGGCGGGGTCACCACCGCGCCCCAGCGTTTGATCGTGCGCGTCATGGTGGTGTACGACCGCCACATCATCGGCTGGGCGTGCCCCAGCCTGAAGAGCGCACCCGCAGTGATCGGCAGCGCCCACGCCAGCAGCAGATCCTGGCTGGGCACGAGGAAGGCATAGCCCAGGGCCGCGCCCAGCCCGGCCTGGGACAGGCCGATCGCACCGAGGAGCAGCGCGCAGGGGACGAGCAGGCGCGGATCGAGCTCGCGCAGCGGCCCGGCGATGAGAACCGCGGCGCCGGTCCACACGGCAGCCGGAAGAGCCAGCACGGCCAGCGGACTGGCCGGGGTGACGATGGTGTCCAGCATGAGGACACGCGGGTCTTTCCTGCGGGCCCGCACCCGCCGCTGGGCCAGCAGGCACCAGCCGCACACGACCGCCAGCGTGACACCCGTCAGCTGCATGATGGTGGGCACAAGACAAATGTCCCCGTTCCAGCCGCCGTTGTTCGGGGGTTCGGCCGATTCCCGCCACGGAACCCTGGAAACTGCGACGATGTCGGCATGCGGTTCTGGCCCGTGGTATATGCGGGTGTCGGCCTGCTGCCGACTGTGCTGGCGCTCTGGTTCGTGCTGCGCGGCTCCCCTGTGCCCGCGCCGCTGCTCCTCGGACCGGCTGTGGTTCTCACCATCGTGAACCTGGCTCACCTGCACGCCACCAGACGGCTCTCTCCGCTCCAGCGGGGGCGCGTCCTGGGAGGCGAGTGCTGGTGGCGCAACATCGCCTACGCCTACTCGCTGAGCCCGCTCGCCCCGTGGCTGGCCGAGACCTGGCACAGCTATCCGTGGCTGGAGCGCTACCAGTTCTGGCTGGCGTTCGTCCTGGTGGCCTGGCGATGGACGCCGCTGGGACGGTTTCTGGAAGGCGCGCGCGGCGTGCTGCCCAACGCCTTTCTCATGCAGGGCCTGTTCGTCTTCCTCGTCGCGATGTTCCGCGGCGACCAGAGCCTGGCAGTCTTCGCCGCCCTGCTTGCCGGGTTCTCCCTGCCGCTGGAGCTGCTCAAGATCAGGAGTCTGGCTCTGCCGTCAGACGTGATGCGCCGGCTCGACGCCCAGCGATTCGGCGACCGCCCCGGGGAGTACCGGGCCGAGGTGCTCCGATCCTGGTCCGGCAGCGCCCTGCACAGGCAGCGGTCACCCGTGGCGATCGTGTTATACCGGCTGGTACGGGGGCCGTGGCTGCGCCCGCGCGCGTTCGACCACCGGCGTTTCGCCGAGGGCACCCGGCAGTACAAGTACGACGAGCGCGCCAGGCGGCTCGCGGCCTGGAACCGGCTGCCGCCTGACCTGTCGCTGGTGCACACGCTGTGCTACGAGGGATTCTCGGCCGCCCAGGCGACCAAGCAGAGCGAGCAGCTGGAGAAGATCCATCCGACCGTAGCGCGTACGGGGGCGGCGGCCTTCCACTGGACGAATCTGGGCGAGGCGGTGATGAGCTCCGTCCGCCTCCTCTACCCCCACACCACCGCGCGTGAGCAGCGCGCGCTCGACCTCGCCGACGCCCACCTCGCGGAGGCCAGAGGGGACATCCACGACGTGCTCGGGCAGAAGGAGGAGGCGGCGCGCGAGAACCTGGCGGCGCGGCGGCTCCGGCTCCAGCACGGCCTGGTCAACATGGTGGCCGAGGAGCTGTCAGGCCAGGCGGCCGCAACCGTGGCCGCGACCATGTCCCAGCGGATGCGGCCCCAACAGGTCCTGGAGGAGCTGGAGCCGCTGGCGGCGCATCCCGGGCTCGTCCCGCTGACCCGGCGTATGGCGCTCACCGGGATCAGCACCTGCTACGAGTTGCTGGGCGACCGCGAGGCGGCCCGGCGCTACCGGCGCGAGGCCGAGGCCGTGCCCGTACGCCGGCGCGACGCCCTGCGGATCTACCGGGAGGCCCGCCAGGCGGGGACGGAGCCGGCCTGGCCACCCTCCCACCTGGACTCGCTCGCGATCTACGAGCTGATCAACGTCGGGGCCGACCGCCTCTTCGGGGTCGACCTCTACACGGTCGACCTCGGAGAGCGGCGGATCCCGCCGCTGGTCGTCGCCAGGCACAACGAGCAGGCGGGAAAGCTGGCCGAGGCCGGGATCAAGTTGTGGATGGCCGGCCAGGCCATCGACGGAGCGGCCAAGGTCCGCGAGGCGGCCGATCTCCTGGAGCGCGAGAATCAGCCCGTCCACGCCTGCTGGGCCCTGCTCGACCTCGGCTTCGCGTTGCGCCGGCTCGCCCCTGCCGCGGCCTACGCCGACCTCGCCCGTGGCCTGGAGATCCAGCAGCGCCTCCGGGGGGCCGTCGCCGACGCCGATCTGCGGCTGGCCTCGGGCGTCACGACGCAGCGGATCGTCACGGCGATGATCTCCCTGCTCGCCGAGGCGGGTCCCCATCCCGGGGACGGCTGGCCGGAGCGGCGGGCGGCCACCGTCTTCGCCCTGTCGGAGACGGCGCGCTCCCGTGTCCTGCTGGAGCTGCTCGGCGAGCCGCTGTTACGGCAGGGACGCAACGAGCCGATGACCTATCAGCAGCTGCACGAGTTCCTCCAAGCCGAGAGCGCCCGGACGATTGACCCCGAGGAGGCCTGATTGACCGGACGGATGATGCTCGCCGAGTACTTTCTGACGGAGAACCAGGCGGTCATCATGATCGCTTCAGCCGACCTCCAGGAGCCCGAGCTGGTGACCGTCAGCTGCTCGCTGGCGTCGGTGAGAGCCCTGGTGAGCGAGCTCACCGCGGCCCTGGAGTCCGCTCCCAAGCAGCCGGCCGCGCTCGCCCGCATCGCCGACCTGCTCTCCGACGACCTCCTGGTCGACCTGGTCACTCCGGTCGCCGACCGGCTCGCGCCGGGCGACCGGCTGTGGCTGGTGCCCCACGACGCCCTGCACCGCGTGCCCTTGCACGCGGTCGGTCCCGGCCTCGCCGCGCACTCCGTCGCCTACGCGCCCAGCGCGTCGGTGCTGCGCTACTGCCGGGCCAACCGGGGCGGCGTACGGCGGGGCGCGCTCGTCGTGGCCGACCCGCCGGCCACCGAGAAGCTGACGTTCGGCGGCGCGCAGGCGGCCCTGCTCGGCAAGCTGTTCGCCACCGAGACCCTCGCCGGACCCGAGGCGCTGAGCACCACGCTCACCGAGCGGCTGGCCGCCACCCCGCCGGACATCCTGCACGTGGGCAGCCACGGCGTGTTCGACGCGACCGCGCCCATGCGGTCCGGTGTGCTGCTCGCCGACGGGCTCTTCACCGCCGAGCGCTTCCTCGGCCTGCGCCTGACGGGGACGCTGGTGGTGCTGGCCGCCTGCCGTACCGGGGTGGCCGCCAACCGGCCGGGGGACGAGCTGCTCGGCCTCGTACGGGCCGTGCTGCACGCCGGGGCGCCCGCCGTGCTGGTGAGCCTCTGGACAGTGGACGAGCTGGCCACGACCCTGCTGCTGGGCCGGTTCTACCAGGCCCTGGCCGACGGGACCAGCGCGATCGACGCGTTGCGTGCCGCGCAGGCGTGGCTGCGTGAGGTGCCGGCCACCGAGGTGCTGGGTTACCTGGCCTCCGTCGCGCCCATGGTGAGCGGCGAGGCCGGAGCCCGGCTGCTGGTGGCCGAGGCGCTGATCCGGCTGGCCGCCCGAGACTTCGAGGGAGCCGCCGCCGCCTGCGCCGCGGCACTCGAGACCCTCGCGGAAGAGCACGTCAGGCGCACGGCTCAGGCGCTGCGGCAACGGGCCCTGCTGCTGGCGGCCGGCGGCGCCGCGCCCGACCTCGACCGGCCCGTGTATCCCCATCCGTTCTTCTGGGCGGCGTTCGTACTGATCGGCGACTGGTACTAAGAGGAGGCGTGTGATGACGGTCAAGTCGGCCGCGGACGTGATGCTGACCGCGTACCGGACGGCGCTCGGCGAGGCGGCCCCGGAGCGCTCGGATGACCTGCTCGTGGTGGTGGACGGCGACGGCGGACCGCGCTGGGTGGTCGGGCCCTCGGGTCCCGGTCCGGTGGTGGCGGTCGGCCCCGACGAGCCGGTGACCGGGCTGGCGGCTAGCCCCGGCGTGCTGCGGCTGCTCAACGGAGGGCTGCCGGCCGTCCTGGTGGTCGAGGACGGCCGGCTCATCGGCGTTCTGGAGCCGGACGGCATCCGCGCGGAGCTGTACGAGGCGCTGGAGGAGGACGGCGACGCGATCGGCACCGTGCTGGACGGCAGTGACTGGGAGCTGCACGGCCTGCCCAACCCGCCAACGGGGCTGATCCAGGTCACGTGCGCCGCCTGCGGCCACGCCGGCGTCATCGAGGAGTATCCGCCGCCGGACGGTTTGTGCCCGAACGGCGGCGACCACCTGCTCGTGCCCGGTTGGGCCCAGTAGCGTGACCGGCCTGCTCGACGGAGCCGCCTCCCTGCTCGACCGGCGGCAGCTCACCTCGGTGTGGGTGCCTCTGGTGGTCTTCCTGGCGGGCCTCGCCGCCGTCGTCGCCGCCGGCGTGGGCTGGGGCGAGAGCCTCGCCTGGTGGAACGGCCTGGCCACCGAGACGCGGGTGCTGCTCGTCCTGGCCGTGGTCCTGGTCACGGTCGTCGCCGGACACCTGCTCAGCGCCGCCAGGGCAGGACTGGTGCGCTGTTACGAGGGTTACTGGCCCGGCTGGCGCGTGCTGCGCCCGCTGCGGACCAGGCTCCTCGCCCGCCACCTGACGGCCCAGCGCGCCCGCGCGCCGGGCGACCCCGAGCTGTTCCTCACCTATCCCCGATCGGCCGGGCGCACGCTGCCCACCAGGCTCGGCAACATCCTGCGCGCCGCGGAAGAGCACGGCGACCGCTACGGGCTCGACACGGTCAGCGCCTGGCCGCGGCTGTACAGCGTGCTGCCCGACGCCTTCCGCGCGTCGTTCGCGCAGGCCGCCGCGGCGCTGGAGACCGCCGTCACGGTGAGCTTCCTGAGCGCGGTGTTCGCCGTGGTGGGCGGCCTCGCCGGCGTGCTGCTCCTGCCCGGGCCCGGAGCGGCCGTGTGCGTGTGGGGCGGCGCGCTGCTGGCCGTGCTGGGCTACCGCGGCGCGGTGCGCGCGGCCAGGCCGTACGGGCAGCTCGTCAGGGCGGCCTTCGACGTGCACCGCTTCCTGCTGCTTGAGGCCATGCGGCTGCGCCTGCCCAACGGGCCGGGGCAGGAGCTCGCGCAGTGGCACCAGCTCGGCAAGCTCTGGTACCAGGGCGCCGCCGACTTCGACCAGGTCCACGCGCTGCGGTACCCGGCCGAGGGCACGCCGCCGGAGCCCGTCAAGAAGGCGCCCGCCAAGGTCGCGGCGGCGCCGGCCGAGGCCGGGCCCGAGCCGCGGCGTTCCCGGATCCGCGCCGCCCTGACCGTCGCCGTGCTGGCGATCGGCGGGCTGGCGTGGGTGGCCGCGGCGGCGCTGCCGCCGCTCGGACCCTCGGACGCCGGGGTGGTGGCCGCGAGCGATCTGCCGGCCTTCCAGGTGCTGGCGAGCGGCTCCCTGCGCCAGGTGGAGGGCCCGACGAAGGTCGCCGATCTCGTCGGCCGCTACACGCTGCGGCCCCTCGCGCGCCAGGCCCCGGTACGGCCGGCCGATCTGGGGCCGCGCGTGGGCGGAGCGCTGGCCGGGCGGGCGGTGACGACCGTGACGATCGATGCCGGCGCCGACCGGATAAGACGGGGCCAGATGGTGGGCGTGCGCACGTCGACGGCCGCGTTCGACGGCCTGATCGTGCTGGACGTCCACGTGCCCACGCAGAAGCTGATCGTGGCCGTGCCCGCGGACGACCTCGACACGTTCGCTCAGGAGGTCACGCCGGCTCCGGCGCGTCTTGTCCTCCCGCTGAGACTTGCGGGGAACTGACCGGCCGGCGCTCGGTGAACGCGGACCAGGCCTCCTTCACCTGTTCGCGCACCCCCCGCAGCACTTCGGCGTCGATCGGCGAGGCGCCGGGCACCAGTGGCCCGGCAGGCAGAACGGCACCCTCCTCGGCGCAGACCGCGGCCCGCTCGTCGTCGCCCGCGGCCAGCGCGCACAGTCCCGCCACCGCGTACACCCACTTGAGCACACCCGGTGCTAGCTGGAGGCCGGGCGGGATCCTGATGAGCTCCTTGTGGGCGGCCTCGGGCTCCCCGGAACGCAGCAATACCCAGGCCGTGCCCACCCGGCAGGTGGCGGCCAGCTCGGGCAGGCTGAGTGCGCGGTAACGCTCGTTCGCCTCGCGCCACGCCCGGACGGCGTCCGCCCACTGCTCGGCGTAACCCAGCACGAGGGCCCGGCTCAACGCCAGCTCGGCCCGCACCTGGCCCAGCTCGCCCGCGACGGCCTCCGCCCGGCCGCCGGCCGCCCTGGGCAGGACCTCGGTCTCGGCCAGGTCGAGCGCCTGGGCCGCGATCTGGGTCCAGCGCAGCGCCGCCAGCCCGGTGAGCGGCTCGCGCAACTCGGCGTCCCTGCCCAGCGGGTCCACTCCCGGGATCATCCGCCCGCGTGCCGACTGCACCGCGAACCCCAGGTAGATCCGGGCCAGGTCGAAGCCGGCACCATGGCGGAGCACCTCGTGGAGCCAGGGACCGAAGAAGCGAAGGCGTTGGACCGGGGTCCATTGGATCATGTACGCCGCCCACCGGCGCTGGATGTCGGTGGGAATGCCGCGCTCCGCGAATCCGGCGATGAACAGCTCGGTCTGGATGACCAGGAACGCCGCCTGCAGGACGCCGGGCGCGGGATGGAAGACCGCGGCCGTCCAGAACGGGAACAGGCCCAATCTGGTGACCGGCCTGAGCGGCACGATGTTCCAGCGAACGCAGGCGGTCACGACAGCGGAGAGCACGATCCCGCCGAGCCAGCCCGACAGCACGCTCCCCTCCCACCACTCCGCGACGACGGCTCCCACGGGGCCTGCCGCGACGACCGCGGCCAGGGCGACGGCCGCGGCCATCCAAGCTCTGACCATCCGGCGCACCCACCGGTGGATGGGACGCGTGCGCAGGTCCGCCACCAAGAGCTGGGTCGCCACCAGGCCCGCGCACAACCCCTGGAGCGCGGCCTGGTCCTCGTAGGGTTCGAGCAGGATCGCGGCCATGGGGGAGACGATCGTCAGAATCGACACCGCGAACCAGAACCGATCGACCGGACGCGGCGGGCGCAGGGCCTGTCCCCACCGGTTGAGGTGATCAAGCATGGCGATCAGCGACCGCCATTTCTCCTGGCCGGTGTGTGCCAGCCGGACGAGATAGCCGGCCAGGACCGGCAGGGCCCAGTGCAGCAGCAGCCCGGCGTCGGGCCGTACCAACGTGAAGACCACGGCGGCGGCGCAGGCTGCCTCCGGCACCCTGATCAGCTGAAGCCGGAGTTGTGGTCCCGCGCCCTCCGGCTGCTGGACCGAGCGGGGCAGCGGCACGCCGATCAGGCCCACCGCCAGGCCCAGTACGGTGAGCACCGGGGCGGGCGTCGCCGCCATCGGCGTGGCGGCGAGCCATGTGACCGCGCCGAAGAGCAGCAGCGGAATGCGTACGGCCCTGAGCCGATCGCGAAGCCGGTCCGGACGGGCGACGAACTCGACCACGAATACGCGCGGATCGTCGCGGCGCGCCCTGATCCGGGTTTCGAGCAGGGCACACCCACCCGCGACGGCCGCCAGCGCAAGGCCCCACACCTGAAGGGGGATCGGCACGCCGTCAGTGTCTCAGCGGTCACGTCTTGTGGCCAGAGGAATTCGCGATGTGCTCGACGAAGCAGGCGTTCGGGACGACGATGAGCGCATGCGCCTGTGGCCGTTCGTCTATGCCGTGCTCGGCCTGCTGCCGACGGTGCTCGCCGTCCGCGCCGTGGTCACGGGGTCGTCCGTGCCCGCCGGCCTGCTGCTGGGGCCCGCGGCGGTCATCACGGTGCTCAGCCTGCTGAGCCTGCGCTCGTCCAGGGTGTTGCCGCGCGCCCAGCGCGGCCGCACTCTTGCCCTCGAATCCTGGGGCGCGGTGTACGCCTTCGTGATGGCGGGCACGTTCGGCGCCGCTCTGGCCGGTTGGTGGCACGGCCTGCCATGGCTGCACGCCAACGACGTCTTCGTCGCGCTTGTCCTCGTGGTCCTGGTCTTCCTGCCGGGGCAGGAGCGGCTGATACGCGTCCCCCTGCTCAGGCCACTGCCCATCATGATCAGGGCCCTCACCGACAAGGGGCTTTTCATCTTCCTCGTCGCGCTCGCGGCCGACGACACCTGGGTGGCCAGGCTCGCGGCGTGGCTGGTGGCGTTCTCGGTCGTGCCGGAGCTCGTGACGAACGCCGCCGCGCGTGACCCGCTGTGGCGGCCGCGCAGGCTGGGCGCGCGCCGGTTCCTCGACGCGCCTGCGGAGGAGCAGGACAAGGCCATGGACTACTGGGTGAGCGAGTACGTGCGGGGACGGCGGGTGCCCAACCTGGCATTCGTGCACACGCTGTGCAACGAGGCGTCGTTGGCGGTCAGAGGCGGGGATCCCAATCCCGAGCTGGCCCTCATCCAGCCCACGCCCCGCCGTCCCGGCCCGGCGGCCATGGCCTGGCTGGACCCGGCCAAGACTCTCCTCGACCGAGCCTCAGCGGCCCTGGACGCACCTGAGTCGCCGGATGCGGCGCCCACGCCGGCCGTACGGGCGCTGGACCTCGCCTGGGCGCACTGGCACGAGGCGCACACCGAGATCGACCTGAACGCCGGCCATCGCGAGGAGGCGGGCACCCACATGCGCCTGACCCGTGAGCTGCGCGTGCGCCACGGACTGGCCGACCTGTGCGCCTTCAACCTGGCGGACGAGACCATGAACGCCGTGCAGGGCACCAGCTCCCAGACGATGCTGCCCGACCAGGCGCTCGAGCAGGTCCAAACGATGCTCCAGCTGTCCGGCCTGAGCCCGGCCGCCCGCCGTGTCCTCCTCATCGCCGCGGGCTGCTGCCACGAGTCGCTCGGCCGGCACGCCGAGGCCGAGAAATGCCGCCGTGAATGGCGGGCGATCCGGGTGCGCCGCCGCGACCTGCGCGCACTCGTCCGCCAGGACCGCCTGGCCGGCAGTCTGACCGTGTCCGCCCGCTCGCACCGGCTCATGATGGCCCTGTACGAACTCCTGGACCGCGTGGTGCAGGGCATGGCCTTCGACGACGTCTACGACCAGGGCGAGACCCCCATGCCCCCGCTCGTCCTGGCCTCCTACTGGCCCGACGTTCCTCAGCGTGCCCTGGTCAGGCAGGGCATCCAGCAGTGGATGCTGGGCAACCTGGACGGCGCCGAGAAGAGCATGCTGCGGGCCGTGGAGATGCTGGAGGCCGACAACCTGCCCATCTACGCGATGTGGGTGCTCATGGAGCTGGGCTCGGCGCAGCGCAGGATCGACCCCGCCGCCTCCTACGCCAACCTCACGCGGGCGCTCGCGATCCAGCAGGACCTCAGGACCCGCATTCAGGACTCGGACCTCCGCCTGACCACGGGCGCCACCACGGAGCGCCTCACGCGCACCCTGACCGATCTGCTCCTCGGGGCGGACCCGGGCCCCGGCTGGCCGTCGGACCGCCCGGCGACCGTCTTCCAGCTCAGTGAGCTGTCCCGGTCCCGTGTCCTGCTCGAACTCCTGGGCCTGCGCTCGGAGCCGGCCGATCCCTTGTCGTACGCCGAGCTACGAGGGCTGCTGCGCACCGCGGACCTGGACCTGTCCGGCGCGGGGGAGCGCTGACCGCCGCCGATCACGGCGGCGTGCTCGCCTGGCCGGTCATATGGTCGACGAAGAGCCGTACGCCGGGCCAGTCCCATCCGCCCGGCCGGGTGACCGCGTACATGCGACGCCGCGCGTCGATGCCGGACAGCGGGACGAAAGCGACGTCTTCGCGCGCGGGCAGGAAATCCGGCACCAATGCGATGCCCAGGTCGGCCTCGACGATGTCCAGCACCAGCTCCAGGCTGTCGGCCCGATGGGCCACGAGGGGCGTGAAGCCGGCCAGCGCGCAGACCCTCGCCACGAGCTCGTCGTCGGCCTTGCCGCGCGAGTTGAGCACCCACGACGAACCGGCGTAGGCGGCCAGCGCCGCCGGGGAATCCACCTCCGCCGGCACGTGGCCGTGTGCCGGCACGGCCAGCACCAGAGGCGTCTCGCAGAGCAGCAGCGAGGGGCTGTCGCAGCTCCAGGGCACCAGGTTGTAGTCGTAGACGAAGCCCAGGTCGATCAGCCCGTCGTCGAGCAGGCCAAGCACCTCGTCGGGCTCGTGCTCGTGCAGCTGCGGCCGCAGCGCCGGATGCGAGCGCCCCAGCAGACGCGCGACCGGCAGCAGGTCACGGGAGATGGCCCCGGCGTAGGCCGCGATGCGCACCACCCCGCTCGGCTCGGCCTGCGGATCCAACGCCGAGCGTGCCTCCGCCACCGCCGCGAGGATTCCCCTGCCGTGCTCGGCCAGCCTGCGCCCGGCCGGGGTGAGCCGTACTCCGCGGCCCGCGGGCTCGACCAGGGCCGTGCCCATCTCCCGCTCCAGCGCCGCGAGCTGCTGGGAGACGGCCGAGGTGCCGTAGCCGGTGGCCGCGGCCACGGCGCGGAGCGTGCCCCGCCGTTCGAGCTCGACCAGCACGCGTAGCAATCGAGTGTCCACGTGGCCAATTATCCGCTGATCGTGGACAAACAGTCCACGATGACGTGGTGGACGCGGATGGTGGGGATCGGCTGACATATATCGCGTGACAAATGCCTCCCTTATCAAGATCTCGCCGGCCGCGTCCCGCCACCAGGTGGGGCCGGTGGCGATGGCGGTCGGTTCGATGGCCTGCGTACAGATCGGGGCGGCGGCCTCCACCGGGTTGTTCTCGAGCGTGGGGCCGGCCGGCAGCTCCTGGCTCAGGCTCAGCTTCGCCGCCGTGCTGTTCGTGGCCGTCGCCAGACCGCGGGTCTGGGCCATTCCCCGCGCGGACCTGGGCTGGTCGGTGGTGCTCGGCGTGGTCACCGGAGCGATGACGGTCCTGTACGTGGAGGCCATCGCGCGCATCCCGCTGGCCATGGCCACCGCGCTGGAGTTCCTCGGGCCGCTGGCGGTGGCCGTGCTGCGCCGCTCAGGACGGTGGGGCCTGGTGTGGCCGGCGCTGGCGCTGGCCGGTGTGCTGGCGCTGACCAGGCCGTGGCAGGGTGACGCGGACCTGGCCGGGGTGGCGCTGGCGCTCGGCGCGGCCTCCTGCTGGGCCGCGTACATCCTGCTCACGCAGCGGGTGGGCGAGCGGCTGCCGGGCGTGCAGGGGCTGGCCATCTCGATGCCCGCCGCCGCGGCGGCCACGGCGGTGGTCGGCGTGCCGCAGGCGCTGCCCGGGCTGTCGGCGCAGGTGCTGTGGCAGTCGGCGGCGCTGGCGCTGCTGCTGCCGGTCCTGCCCTACACCCTGGAACTGCTCGCCCTGCGTCGGCTGCCCAGTGCGGTGTTCGGCGTGCTGATGTGCTTGGAGCCCGCGATGGCGGTGCTGGTCGGCCTTGTGCTGCTCGGGCAGGCGCCGGCTGTGGTCCAGGTGGCCGGGATCGCGCTGGTGACGGTCGCGGGGATCGGCGCGAGCCGCATGGATCGTTCGTTGCGCTAGCTTGGGAGGCGGATGATCACTAATGGAGGCCGGGTCATGACGGAGCAGGGCGGTGGCGTGTCGGCGGGGATCGACGTCACCAGGCCGAGTGTCGCCCGTATGTACGACTACTACCTCGGAGGAAAGGACAACTTCGAGATCGACCGGGAGTCCGTGCGGCGGGTCGAGAAGGCGATGCCCGAAGTCCGTCAGCTGGCCCAGGAGAACCGGGCCTTCCTTCGCCGCGCGGTGCGGTACATGGCTCGGCAGGGGATCCGGCAGTTCATCGACATCGGCTCCGGTCTGCCCACCGTGGGCAACACACACGAGATCGCCAAGCAGATCGTCCCGCACGCCCGCGTGGTCTACGTCGACAACGACCCGGTCGTGCTGCAGCACGGTCGCGCGCTCCTGGCGACCGACCAGCACACCGCGGTGGCCGCCGCCGACATGCGGCGCCCGGCAGGGGTTCTGGACCATCCGGAAACCGCCAAGCTCATCGATTTCAGCGAGCCGGTCGGCGTCCTGATGATCGCCATGGTGCACTTCCTCACCATGGACGAGCAGGCTTCGATCATGAGCGAGCTGCGTGACGCCCTGTCGTCCGGGAGCCACTTCACGGCCACACACGTCACCCGCGACGGTCACTCGGCGGACGCGGTCGCCCAGATCGAGACCGTGTACGCGGCCACGCCGACGCCCATCTACTTCCGCGAGCACGCGGAGGTCGCCCGCTTCTTCGATGGGTTTGATCTGGTAGATCCCGGTCTGGTCACCATCGACACGTGGCACCCCGACCCGGACGACCCGGCCCCCGCGGCCACGAGGTGGCTGTACGGAGGTGTCGGCCGCAAGCCTTGAGAGCCACCCGCGGGTGACGGCGGTCGTCATTCCGAGTCCGATTCTGATCACTCTGCGTGAGATGTCAACCGTTACGGTCACGAACCGTGTGCTGACAAAGAGTCAACCCGCCATTCGTGTTGATTCTTCGCATCCGCACCTTGAAGTACATCTGCCCCATCGGCATAGTGGACGGACCACAATGCCAGTCGTGGTGGAGGTTCTCGGGGGCGGTGCCGGTTCACGACTGCCCAGCGGCGCATCGCCATGCGCGGAATTGGACAAGAAGGATGAACTCGCCCCCACCGATCCGTACCAAGCTGCTCAGGATCCTCCTGCTTCCGCTGGTCTCCATGGTCGCCTTGTGGGGGTTCATCGCCTACTCGAGCGCGTCGGAGATCGTCACGGTCTCCCAGGCGCAGGACCGCTGGGAGGCCATCGGCTCGCCGGTGCTGCAGCTGATCGTCGAGTTACGGCGGGAGCGCCAGCTCTCGGCGGAGGCGCCGCGCGGCACGGCGGCGTACGCGCCGCTGATCGCACAGCGGCGGACCACCGACGCCAAGGTCGAACGCCTGAGCCAGATCATCGGGTCCGTTGACGCGCAGTCGGCGGGCGCGACCCCGGCCCAGGTGCACACGCTGTTGCAGTCGCTCGACGGACTGCAGGCACTGCGCGAGTCCGCCGACGGCGGCGCGCTCGCTCCGTCGCTGGCGATCATCGACGCGTACAACAACCTGATCAGCGTCGCCAACCAGCAGTTCAACGACCGCGACGCGCTGAGCGACGTCTCGTCCTTCCGATCGGTGCGCGGCATGGCCGCCTACAGCGCCTCGGCCGAATACCTGGGCCGCGAGCACGCCGTGCTCACCAGCACGATGGTGCAGCGGAGGATGACGCCGACCGACCGGGCAGCGTTCGTCGCCGCGTTCACCAGCCGCAGGATCGTCTTCGCCAACGCCGAGCGCGACGTCGGTCCCGAGCTGCGGGTGAACTTCGACAAGCTGGTCGACAGCGGCGCGTACCGGCGGCTGGTGCAGACGGAGGACGAGCTGTTCACGTGGGACACCAGCGGTGGCGCGCCGCCGGTGGACCCCGCCGAGTGGAAGAGCGACATCGACTCCCTCATCGGCGCGATCGACCGCGACACCCAGGCGGAGCTGGCCCGCACCACGGCGGAGGCCGAGGCGCTGAAGACCGGGGCGTACTGGCGGATCGGACTGGTCCTGGTCCTCGGCCTGGCGGCGGTGCTGGCGTCGGTGACGCTGTCGTACCGGTTCGGCCGCTCGCTGATCTCCGAGCTGCGGCGGCTGCAGGGGTCGGCGGTGGAGCTGGCCGAGCAGCGGCTGCCCTGGCTGGTCGAGCGGCTGCGCCGCGGTGACGACGTGGACCCGGCCACCGAGGCGCCCGACCTCGCCCCCGCCGACACGGCCGAGGTCGATCGGGTGGTGCACGCGTTCGCCGCCGTACGCCGTACGGCGGTCGAGGCCGCAGTGGGCCAGGCGACGCTGCGCAAGGGCGTCGGCCAGGTCTTCCTCAACCTGGCCCGGCGCAACCAGGCGCTGCTCCACCGCCAGCTCGCGCTGCTCGACACCATGGAGCGCCGGGTCGACGAGCCGGACGTCCTGGAGGACCTGTTCAAGCTCGACCACCTGACCACCCGCATGCGGCGGCACGCCGAGAACCTGATCATCCTGTCCGGCTCCGTCCCCGCGCGGCGCTGGCGCGACCCGGTGCCGCTGTTCGACGTCGTACGCGCGGCGGTGCTTGAGGTCGAGGACTACACCCGCGTCACCGTCGTGCCGATGCCGGGCGCCCCGCTCCTGGTCGGCGGCGTGGTCACCGACGTGATCCACCTGGTCGCCGAGCTGGTGGAGAACGCCACCGCCTTCTCCCCGCCCGACACGACCGTGCACGTCCGGAGCATGACGGCGGCCAACGGCTTCGCGCTCGAGGTGGAGGACCGGGGCCTGGGGCTGAACCAGGCCAACCTCGACGAGCTCAACGCCAAGCTGGCCGACCCGCCGGAGTTCGACCTGGCCGACAGCGACCGGCTCGGCCTGTTCGTGGTGTCCAGGCTCGCGGCCCGGCACGGGATCAAGGTCTCGCTGCGCCGCTCGCCGTACGACGGGACCACCGCGATCGTGCTGCTGCCCGCCACCCTGCTCGCCAACCTCCAGCCCCAGGTCGTGGCCCCGGCGGAACGCCAGGCGGAGCACGCCGTCGCCCGCGTGAGCAGGCCCATGCGCGCGCTCGGCACGGCTCCCGCCGAGGCCCGGTCCCAGGTCGTCTCCGCGGAGTCCGAGCGCGGGACGTGGTTCGAGGCTCCCGCGCCGAGGACGGATCCGATGACGAGGACGGACCCGATGACCGATTCCGGGCCGCAGCCCGAGCATGTCACCGAGCCGCGGCCCGAGCCTGTCACCAGGCCGCACCCTGAGCCTGTCACCGGGCCGATTCCGACGCTTGTTCCCGGCTCCGCCACGCCTTCCAGCCCGTCCGCCGAGTGGAGCGTCACGGTCCCGGCGCAGGCGGCGGACGAGGACCTCGACGGGCTGCCGATGCGGGTGCCGCAGACGAACCTGGCCCCTCAGCTCCGTGCCGCCGCCGGGCGCGCGGATCGGCGCACCGTCCCCGGGCGCTCGCCGGAGGAGCTCGCCCAGCTCATGTCGTCCATGCAACGCGGCTGGCAGCAGGGTCGCCGCCAGGCGGAGCAGGGACGAGATCTGTGGAACCGAAAGGACGACCATCCCGATGCCTGACCCCAAAAGTGAACTGAGCTGGCTGCTCGATGACCTCACCCAGCGCGTTCCCGGCATCAGGCACGCCATCGTGCTGTCCGCCGACGGGCTGGCCATGGGCGGCTCCCGGGGCCTGACCCGGGAGGACGCCGAGCACCTTTCCGCCATCTCCGCCGGCAGCCACAGTCTCGCCATGGGCGCCGGACGGCACTTCGGCCTGGGCGGCGTACGGCAGACGATCATCGAGATGGAGGAGGGCTTCCTGTTCGTCACCGCGGCCGGACAGGGCGCCCGGCTGGCCGTGCTCGCCTCGGGCGACGCCGAACTGGGCATGGTCACGTACGAGATGGCACTCCTGGTCAAGCGGGTCGGAGAGCACCTGTCCGCGCAGCCGAGGGGAGCGGCGCCGGCACCCGCCTGGAACGGCGCGACACCGTGAGCGGAGGGGATCCCGGGCCGCTGATCCGGCTGTTCGGGCTGACCGGGGGCCGGGCGAGGCCGCAGGGCGAGTCGTTCGACCTGGTGGCCATCGTCACGACGGTCAGCGGCTCCTTCGAGGCCGCGGAACTGATCCCGGAGCACCGCACCGTGCTGTCGGTGTGCCGGACGCCCACGCCCGTGGCGGATGTCGCGGTGCACCTGGAGTTGCCACTCAACATCACCCGGGTGATCCTGGGCGACCTGCGGCGGGAGGGGCTCGTCACCATCGAGCGTCCGCGCCCCGTGGCGCAGACGATCGACGAACGGATTTACAGGGAAGTTCTGCATGGACTACGCAGCCTCTGAGCCGGGGGCGACGGCGGTCGCCTCCGCCCTGGCCATCAAGATCCTCATCGCGGGCGGCTTCGGCGTCGGCAAGACGACCATGGTCGGCACGATCAGCGAGATCCGGCCACTGCACACCGAGGAGTTGCTGAGCGAGCGGAGCGTCGGGGTGGACGACACCTCGGGCGTGGAGTCCAAGGTCACGACCACCGTCGCGCTGGACTTCGGCCGCATCACCATCCGCGAGGGGCTGTGGCTGTACCTGTTCGGCACCCCCGGGCAGGACCGCTTCTGGTTCATGTGGGACGAGCTGGCCCTGGGCGCGCTCGGCGCCGTCGTGCTGGCCGACACCCGCCGCCTGGATGACTGCTTCCCCGCGGTGGACTACTTCGAGCAGCGCGGCGTCCCGTTCGTGGTGGCCGTGAACTGCTTCGACGGCGCCCGCCGCTACGACCCGGCCAAGGTGCGGCGGGCGCTCGCGCTGAACGAGAACATCCCGATCGTGCTGTGCGACGTGCGGGAGCGCGCGTCGGTCAAGGAAGTGCTCACGACGCTGGTCACGTACGCGGTGAAGGGCGTCTGACCACAGCAGGCCACTTATCCGGAACGCCAGCCGCCCGAGTCGAGGGCGCCGGCTGCCTGCGGGCCCATCAGCCCCAGCCCGCCGTCGACGAACACGGTCGTCCCCGTGACATAAGACGAGGACGGGCTCGCGAGGAAGGCCACGACCGCGGCCACCTCGCGGGCGTCCCCGGGCCGGGGCACGGGGTAGCCTGGCCTGGTGCCGGGCTGCGGCGGCAGGTCCTCCTGCCCGGTCATCGGGGTGGCGATCTCGCCGGGCGCCACGGAGTTCACGGTGATGCCGTGCTCCGCCAGCTCCAGCGCCAGGACCCGGCTGAGCATGCGCAGCCCGCCCTTGGCCGCGCAGTACGGGCCCGCGCCGACCCTCGGATACTCCTCGTGAACGCTGGTGACGTTGACGATGCGGCCACCCCTGCCCGATGCCACCATGCGCCTGGCGGCCCGTTGCGCGCACAGGAACGCCCCGTCGAGGTCCACCGCCAGGACGGAGCGCCAGCGTTCGTAGCCGATCTCGAGCAGCGGCTCGCTCGTGCCGGTGCCGGCGTTGTTGACCAGCACACCGACCCCGCCCAGCTCATCGGCCAGCTCGTCGACGACCGCCGACGCCCGCTCGGGATCGGTCAGGTCGTGCCTGCGCACCGCCGGCACCTGGCCCAGCCCGCGTACCAGGCTCGCTGTGTCCTCCGCGCCCTCGCGGTCCATGTGGTACGTGATGCCGACATCGAACCCCTGCTCGGCCAGGGCCACGGCGGTGGCCTTGCCGATGCCGGAGTCCGCCCCCGTCACGATCGCCACCTGGTCGTAGGCGTCACTCATGATCTTCCCTTCGGAAAGCCGATCCGGCGAAACCGTGCCATTCGGTCGCCACCACGGTGGCGTCGTCGTGCAGCTCGCCGTCGTGGTAGTCGAGGATGCCCCTGATCAGCCGGCGTAGCGTCTCCGGGACCGGCAGGCTGGAGCTGCTCTGGCGCACGATGAAGTCCACGAATCGCGTAAGCCCGAACTCGCGGCCCTGGGCGGCGCCGGCTTCGACGATGCCGTCGGTGTACAGCAGCAGCCGATCGCCCGGCTCCAGCTGCTCGCGGCAGACCGTGACGGGCATGTCGAGGTCCAGGCCGAGCGGGTGGGCGGGCGGGCACGTCAACGTGGTGATCCAGCGGCCGCCGCGGATCAGCACTGGCAGCGGGTGGCCGCGGTTGATCCAGGTGAGCAGGCCGGTGCGCAGGTTCAGATCGGCCATGACGGCGGTCACGTACCGGGTGCCGCGGCCGAACTCGCTGATCAGCACGCGCTCGATCGCCTGGCTGTTCGCCGTGAGGTCCATGTCCTGGCGGCGGTGATTGCGGCTGGCGGCCATGGCCAGGTTGGCCGTCAGGCCCGCCGAGACGTCGTGGCCCATCGCGTCGAAGACGGCCAGGTGAAGGGTGTCGCCGTACAGGGCGTAGTCGAACACGTCGCCGCCCACCTCGTAGGCGGGCTCGAGCACGGCGCTCACGGTCACTTCCGGGGTGGCGAACGTTAGCGGCGGGAGCAGCCGCCACTGCATCTCCGCGGCCACGTTCATCGGTCTCGAGCGCACCAGGCGCTGATACTGGTCGCTCTGCGTGCGCTGGCTGACGACGAGGAGTGCGATCAGCCCGGCCAGGTGGACGGCGGCCGGCGGGACCTCGGCCGCGTCACTGCCGACCCGCAGCAATCCCAGCCGCTCGGTGCCGTCCAGCAGCGGAACCCACCAGTAGCGCTCGCCCCGGTCCCCGCCCTGCGGCAGGACGCGTACCTCCTGGAAGGCCCGTCCTGCCAGGGTGCCGTCCACCCGCATCTCGTCGGCCGGCTCGTCATCCGCGTCGTGGGACTTCAGCCGGCGCAACGTCACTTGCTGCAGGTCCGCCAGGTAGATCGCCACCTCCCCGAGGCCGGCCAGCGCGGCGCTCTCGGTGGCCAGCGCCGGCAGGCGCTCCAGCGTGCTCGTGTGGCTGGCCTCGAGCAAGGTGACCAGCATGCGCTCGATTCCGCAGGATTCGCTCATGCCTCCCTACCGGTTCATCACCGACGTCGTGACGGGTCAGGAGCGTCCCCGGCCGGTGATGGCGTCCCGGATGCGGTCCACGAGCCCGGCTCCCGGTGCCAGCAGCTTGTTGGCGGGCGGGGTGTCGGGCGCGGCGGGGTGCGGGCGGGTCGGGGCCAGCTTCTTGGCCTGCTGGACCTTGCCGCCCAGCTCAGTCAGCTGCTCAGGCGTGCAGGCCTCGCGCAGCCGCGGGAACAGGTCGTTCTCCTCCTCCCGGACGTGGGCGCGGATCTGGCTCATCAGGAGCTCCATGGTGGGCCAGAACTCCCTTTCGTTCGGCTCCAGGGCTTCCAGCCGCTTCATCGTCTCCTCGGCCTCGGCGTGCTCGGTGATCTCCTGGTCGGCCAGCTTGTTGCCGCCAGGCACGTGCTCGCGCACGGCCGGATACAGGTACTCCTCCTCGGCGATCGAGTGCCGGACCAGCTCGATGACCACCTTTTCCGCCAGCGTCTTGGCCGGCTCACCGATGCCGCCGATCATGTGCTCCAGCTCGCCGAACATCTGCTCGACCTCGCGGTGATCGGTCACGAGGACCTCGATCACATCCTGTTGTGTGGCCATGACGGCTCCCTCCGTGTCGTCTGGCTTGCGCCCGCGGACGACAGCGGGCCTATCTTGCCCCGTGCCCAGTGACAGGGGCCGAAACGTGCCGGAGGGCCGGCGCGGACCAACATGCCGTCAAGCCGTGGCAACCCAGGGCAGATCGCGGACCGACGGGTGCTGGCGGGTGGCCGCGCCCTCGTCGGCCGGCTCCTGAGGGGGGCGGTCATGAGCCGGGTCGTCGTGATGAATGGGGTGAACGGTGATGAGGAGATCGGCCAGGGCGGCGTGGACGTAGGCGATGGCCTGCGTCAGCTCCTCGCGTTCGGCTGCGGCTGTGGCGGAGTGATCGAGCTGGCGGGTCAGCGTTCGCAGCCGCGTGCCGAACCGGGCGCACTCACCGATGACGTACGTGGCGACTTCGGCGATATCAGCCCCATCCACCGGTTGGTGATCGATTGTGCTCATCCCGTAACACTAGGTTGATCCGTTCGGCAAGGCCGCAAGGCGCGTATACCGGCGGCGAGAACTTGACCTGCGCATTAAACCGTTTGTGGGCCATATAGGCATTCCGCCACGATCAGGTATGACGGTGACACGGGAGCTGCTCGCCTACTACGAGCAGGACAGGGAGCACGCCCGGCTTCGCGAAGGGCGTGGCCGGTTGGAGTTCTGGCGCACCCAGGACGTGCTGCGCCGCACGCTGCCGCCGCCACCCGCTCGGGTGCTGGACGTGGGCGGTGGCACCGGCGTGCACGCCGAGTGGCTGAGCGCCGACGGCTACGAGGTCGAGTTGCTGGACCCGGTCCCGCTCCACGTGGAGCGGGCCGCGGGGCTGACCGGGGTGACCGCGCGGCTGGGTGACGCGCGGCAACTGCCGGTGCCGGACGCGAGCGTGGACGCGGTCCTGCTGCTGGGCCCGCTCTACCACCTGCACGAGCGGGCCGATCGGGTGCGGGCGCTGGCGGAGGCACGGCGTGCCGTACGGCCCGGCGGTCTGGTGGCGGCCGCGACCATCAGCCGCTATGCGGCCGTTCATGACATGGTCTACCGGGGTCATTACCTGGAGGAGCGGCATCGGCAGGCCGCGCACGCAGCCATGGTGGACGGGGTCATGCTCTCTTCCATGCATGGCTTCACCGGCTACTTGCACGATCCGGACGAGGTTCCCGGGGAGTTCGCCGACGCCGGGTTCGCCCAGGTGGAGCGATACGGGCTGGAGGGAGCCTTCTGGCTCTACGGCGACGTCGACGACTGGCTTGACGACCCCGAACGCCGAGCCCTCATGCTCGGCGCCCAGCGCTCGATGGAATCCGTCCCGTCCCTTCTCGGAGTCAGCGGCCACCTGCTCACCGTCTCCCGGCGGGAGCGGTGACCATGCGCCCGGCGGTTACGCGACGGAGCCGTAGGAGGGCTTGCCGGCCCACTCGTAGGTGATGTAGACGACGCCGGCGTCGGTGGTGGTGGTGCCGGTGTGCTTGAGCGCCGCCGGGGTGGTTCCCTCGGCGAAGAGCCGCTTGCCCTCCCCGAGGACGACGGGGAAGACCAGCAGGCGGTATTCGTCGACCAGCTCGGCCGCCTGCAGCGAACGGATGAGGTCGCTGCTGCCCTGGACGAGGATCTCGCCGTCGGTGCTCCGCTTGAGCTCGGCCACCGTCTGGGCGGCCTCGCCCACCAGGACCTGGGTGTTGCGCCACTCGGCGGTCATCGGCGTCCTCGTGGTGACGTACTTGGGCATGCTGTTGATCTTGGCGCCGCCCTCCTCGTCGGGCACGCTGGGCCAGTACGAGGAGAGGATGTCGTACGACTTGCGGCCCAGGAGCATGCCGTCGGCGCGGTCGAGCTGGTTCCCCATGATCTGGCCGAACCCCTCGTCCACGTACGGGGGCAGCCATCCGCCGTGAGGGAAGCCGTTGGAGTCGTCCTCGCCGGGCCCGCCGGGAGCCTGCATGACGCCGTCCAGCGACACGAAAGTCGAAACCACCAGTTTGCCGGCCATCTGCCACTCCTTGTCCGAGACCCGTTGTTTCATGTGCCCTCAGTGTGGCAAAGGCCGTTTAAGGATTCCTTACGGCTTCCCTAAGGTGCGGGCGGAGACCGGCGGCGGCGCGGAAGGGCACACCCAAAGCGACCCGCCCTCGCGCCGTAGGACGTGAGGGCGGGTCCCTACCCTGAGCGGCCGTCACTTCTTGAAGACGCCCTTGACCTTCCGGCCGGCGTCCTTGATCTTCTCTCCGGCCTGCTTGGCGCCTCCCTTGGCCTCGTCGGTGCGCCCCTTTTCCCGCAGCCGTTCGTTGCCGGTGGCGTGCCCGATCGTCTTCTTCGCTCGCCCCTTGAGCTCCTCGGCCTTGTTGCGGATCTTGTCCTTGGCGCTCATGTCCATGCCTTTCTGGTCGTATCCTCCGGAAGCTCCGTATCCCCCGGACGCACTTCCACTTTCCGGACAAACGACGCAGAAACCCCGGCGCTCGCGCGGGATCCTCAGTTCACGGGCGTGAGGGGGGCGCGCCCGGCGAGGACGGCGGCCGCGTTCGCCACCGACAAGCCGCACATCCGCTCGCGCGTCGCCGTTCCCGCGCTGCCGATGTGCGGCGTGAGCACGGTGTTCGGGAGCTTGGCCAGCTCGGGGTCGACCCGCGGCTCGTCCTCGAAGACGTCCAGCCCGGCGGCGGCGAGCGCCCCCGACCGCAGCGCCTCGATCAGCGCCCGCTCGTCGACGATGCCGCCCCTCGCGGTGTTGACCAGGATCGCCGTGGGCTTCATGCGGCGCAGCGCGGCGGCGTCGATGAGGTGCCGGGTCTCGGGCGTCAGCGGGCAGTGCAGGGTCACCACGTCGCTGCGCTCAAGGAGCTCGGGCAACGCCACGAACTCGACGCCGAGGCGGTCCTCGTCGGTGAGCGGCGAGGACGTGGGCGTGGCGAGAACGGACATGTCGAACGCCCGTGCGCGACGGGCCACCGCCCGCCCGATCCTGCCGTACCCGACCACGCCGAGGGTCGCGCCGGCGCTGAGGTCGATGCCGAGCATCATCCGCGGCCCCCAGATCCAGGGGGACCCCTCGCGGATCAGCCGGTCGCCGTCGAGCACGCGGCGCGAGGTGGCCAGGATCAGCGCGAAGGCCAGGTCGGCGGTCGCGCCGTCCAGGACGCCGGGGGTGTTGGTCACCCGCACGCCGCGCTCGGTGGCGGCGGCCACGTCGATGTTGTCGTAGCCGACAGCCGTGTTGGCGACCACGCGCAGGCCGGGCCCCGCGGCGTCGAGCACCTCCGCGTCGATCCGCTCGGTCAGCGTGCACACCACCGCCGCCGCGCCTGCCACGTCGCGCAGCAGCGTGGCGCGGTCGGGCGGCTCCTCCCCGCCGGCGATCACGGGATGGCTCAGCTCGCGCACCTTCGCCATGGCGGCGTCGGTCAGCGTGCGGGTGACGTAGATGTGGTTGTCCATCTGCCCTTCTCCGTCGATGGGACCGGCCCCCACTACTATGCCGCGACCGTTAGCGGCGGGCGGCGGCGGGATCGGGCCGGAGCCCGCCTCACCGGGCCGCCGCTCGTTCCTGATCGTCCGTGACGCCGTAGGCGGTCGCCCGGAACAGGAAGGAGGCCCAGGAGCGGTAGGGCCGCCAGGCCTCGGCCAGCTTCCGGTACGCGGCCGAAGGCGCGTCCTCGGGCAGGCCGTACGCCTCGCGCAGGATGCCGAACAGGCGTGGCTCGTCGCCGGGGAACGCGTCGGGGGCGCCAGCGCCGCGGATCAGGATCAGGCCAGCGGAGAACGGCCCGACGCCGGGCAGGGCGCGCAGCTCGGCGAGGGCCTCCTGCGGGTCGAGCGCGCGCAGGTGCTCGGTGGTCAGCAGGCCGTCGAGCGCGGCTCGGGCGAGGCCGCGCAGCCACTCCTCCTTCTGCGCGGGCAGGCCCAGCCCGCCGGCCTCCAGCAGCGTCACGGGCGGGGGGAAGGCCGCGTACGTCCGCCCGTCCACGGTGACCTGCGCGCCGTGGCGCTCGGCGATGCGTTGCTTGATCCGGGAGGCGATGAGCATCGAGGAGCGCTGCACGATGACCGCCCAGCACGCGGCCTCCCACGGGCTCCAGAAGCAGACCGGGCGCAGGCCGGGGGAGAGCCGCTGCAGGTGGCCGAGCACCGGGTCGGCAGCGCCGGCCGTGCTGCCGAGCGCGGCGAAGCCGGTGCCGTCGACGTCGAGGGAGAGGATGCGCGCCACCTCACCCCGGATGCCCGGCCCGGCAGGGCGGGTGGTGGCGACGGCCACGCCGCCCGGCGCGGCGGTCACTCTCACACCGATCGGCAGCCAGTCGGACTCGGCGCAGTAGGCGAAGCGCAGCGCCTGCCCGTCGGACGGCAGCGTGCTGGTGGCCGGCCAGTCCTCGACGAAGCGCAAGGAGGCGCCGAAGTCGAACGGGCCCTCGGCGGTGAGAGTGAATCCGTGCGTGGTCATGCGCCGCATGGTAGGGGTCCGGGCCGACATACCGGCCCCCCGGGCGGTGAATGTGCTGGATGCGGGGGTAGGGGCCGAGCGTAGCCGGAAGGAAGGGGATGGTCATGGGCCGCATAGGGGAGTGGCTGAAGAAGGCGGAGAGCCTGGCCAGAGGGCATTCCAAGCAGGCAGACCAGCTGCTGGACCGCGCCGAGAAGATCGCGAAGGAGCGGACCGGCCACAAGTACGACGAGCAGATCTCGAAGGGCGCCGACGCCGTGCAGCGCCGCTACGGCGGTGGCCGCGGCGAGGGCGGCGTTCAGGAAGAGAAGCGGCGCGAGGGCGGCAGCTGAGCCACGCTTACCTGTCCTCGACGAAGGTCAGGTAGCGGTCGGCTGAGCGGCGGACGGCCTCCGCGCCGTCCGCGAACACGACGCGCTTCCACCAACCCCCATAAACCCTGTCGAACGCGTACGGCTCCAGCAGGTCCAGGGCACGGCGCACTACGTGCGGACGTTCGGGGATGAAGTTCGGGTAGCTGTACATGAAGCTCACCCAGCGCCGGTCCTGGACGACCGTGAGGATGTCTCCCGAGAACAGGGCGCCCTGGGACGACGAGTGGAGCACCTGGCCGCCCTCGAAGTGCACACCCGCGTTGATCAAGGTGAGGTCCTCGGACAGCCGGTGCGTGTCGCCCTCCCAGAAGACCACCGAGTCATCGGGCCTGCCCACCCACTGCCGGTCGGAGGCGTGGATGTACACGGGGGCGTCGAAGGCGTGCGCCCACTCGATCATGGAGCCGTAGAAGTGGGGGTGGCTGATGGCGATGGCCGCCACCCCGCCCAGCTCCCTGACCTGGGCGACCAGGTCGTCATCCAGGTAGGAGACCATGTCCCAGAGCACGTTGCCCTCGGGCGTGCGGATGAGCAGGGCGCGCTGGCCGATGGCCGTGGGCGGGGCGGTGCCGACGCCGATCACGCCCGGGCCCTCCTCCTCGACCCGGCCCCGATGGCCCTCGGCCGCCAGGCCCGCCATCGTGGTCCACTGCTGGCCGTCCCAGCCGACGTACTGGCGCTCGTCCTCGCAGATCGGGCAGTGGGGGCGCGGCTCGCCGTACTGGACGCCGCATGTGCGACAAATGGGCAGATCCGACGGTGGCATGCGGCCAGCATATGACCTTGAGCGCTCCGATACGGTGATCGCATGGTCAGAGGCGGGTTGCTGGTGGCGGGGACCACGTCCGACGCGGGCAAGAGCGTAGTGACCGCCGGCATCTGCCGGTGGCTGGCCCGCACAGGCGTGCGCGTCGCGCCCTTCAAGGCGCAGAACATGTCGCTCAACTCGTACGTCACCGCGGAGGGCGCCGAGATCGGCCGGGCGCAGGTCATGCAGGCGCAGGCCGCGTACCTGGAGCCGGTGGCGGACATGAACCCCGTCCTGCTCAAGCCGGGCAGCGACCGCCGCAGCCAGGTCGTCCTCATGGGCAGACCGGTGGCGGACGTGGACGCGATGGAGTACGGCGAGCTCAAGGACCTCCTCCGCGCCACGGCCCTGGAGGCGCTGGAGAGGCTCAGGAAGCGGTACGACGTGGTGGTGTGCGAGGGCGCGGGCAGCCCCGCCGAGATCAACCTGCGCCGCGGCGACATCGCCAACATGGGCCTGGCCAGGGCCGCCGGCCTGCCGGTGATCGTGGTCGGCGACATCGACAGGGGAGGGGTGTTCGCCGCGTTCTACGGGACGGTGGGCCTGCTGGACGCCGACGACCAATCGCATATTTCCGGATTTGTCGTCAACAAGTTCCGCGGCGCCCGTGAGCTGCTGGAGCCCGGGCTCGACATGCTCAGGCAGCTGACGGGGCGTGCGGTGTACGGCGTCCTGCCCTGGCTCGACGGGCTCTGGCTGGACGTCGAGGACTCGCTCGCCCTGGACAGCCGCAGGGTCGCGGTGCGCGCGCCGTACGGCAGGCAGACCCTGCGGGTGGCGGTCGTGCGTCTGCCGAGGATCTCGAACTTCACCGACCTCGACGCCCTGGCCGCCGAGCCGGGGGTCGTGGTGCGCTTCATCACCGATCCGGTCGAGCTGGACGACGCCGACCTGGTGGTGCTGCCCGGGTCGCGGGCCACGGTCAGCGACCTGGCGTGGCTGCGCGAGCGGGGTCTGGCGACGGCGATCACCGACCGGGCGGGGCCCGTGCTGGGGATCTGCGGCGGGTTCCAGATGCTCGGCCAGGAGATCGTGGACGAGGTCGAGTCGGGGGAGGGGAAGGTCGAGGGGCTCGGCAGGCTGCCGGTGCGCGTCGAGTTCGCGAAGGAGAAGCGGCTCGGGCGGCCGGAAGGCACGGCGTACGGGCAGCCGGTGCGCGCGTACGAGATCCACCACGGGGTGGCCTCGGTGGACGGCGGCGAGCCGTTCCTCGACGGCTGCCGGGCGGGGAACGTCTGGGGCACCGCCTGGCACGGCGCCCTGGAGAACGACGGATTCCGCCGGGCGTTCCTGGCCGACGTGGCCGAACGGGCCGGGCGCGACTTCGTGCCGGCTCCTGACACGGACTTCGCGGGGCTCAGGGAGGAGCGGCTCGACGCGCTCGGCGACCTCGTGGAGCGGCACCTCGACACGGACGCGCTGCTCCGCCTCATCGAGCACGGCCCTCCGGACGTCCCGTTCCTGCCCCCTGGCGCACTGCGTTGACGGCGCGGGCCTGGCGTTGGGCGTCGATCCAGGCGTCGATCTGCTCCCAGTGGTCGTACAACCACCGGATCCGCTCCGCCCGCTCCCGCGGCACCTCGGCGGCCGGCACCCGCCACCACTTCGCGGTGATGTGAGCGCTGACGGGCAGCTTGCGCCAGACGTCTCCCAAGGTGATGAGGTCGTCGAGGCCGGTGTGTGCGACGAAGATGATGTCCGCCGACGGGCACGCCTCGAGAGCCGTGATGGCGCCCTTCGACCTGGGCGGCAGCAGGTGGTCCATGCCGCGCGCCCGCTCCGCCTCCTCGGCCAGCCCCTTCTCCTCCAGCCGCCTGATCGCCAGCCCGCGGCGGCGCGGGGTGAAGTTGCCGCCCTCGGGGAAGATCACCAGGGCGTCCTGATCGCCCATCGTCGCGGCGAGGCGGCGGATCTCCTCGATGATCCGCTCCTGTCCGGACTCGCGGGGGACGAACGCGTTCGGCAGCCGGTTGATCACCACGTCCAGCGAGGGGTCGTACTGGAGCGCGGCCTTCATGACGATGCGCGGCCGCCGTTCATATATCGCTAGAAGGTGATAAATCAGCAAAAAGGAGTCGCCGGGGCCCGCATGCCGCGCCAGCACGATGACCGGCCGGGTCAGCCGGGCGGCCCGCTCCTCGGCCGTCAGCTCGGGCTCCTCGATCTCCAGGGTCAGCCGGAAGATCGACACCGCGTTCGCGTACACCCTGGACAGGAACCACCTGATCAGCGCGTAGTGCCGCTCCTGGCGCCGGGCCCCGCCCGCCACCCACAGCCACAGGCAGGCGATCAGCACGGCCGACTCCAGGGCCAGCCATGCCGTGCCGAACCAGACGAACCTCGGCCCCCGGCGCTGCGGCGGCGGCAGGCGCAGCGAGGCCGCCGCAGTGACGACGAGCCAGAACGGCAGCGTCACCAGCATGAACACGGCCATGACGATGACCAGAGGAGCCAGCACGAGCCGGCGCAGGATACGTGGTGGGAGCACGGCGGCCTCCCTGGAACGGTCTACCTCTCATCCTCCTCTGTTCCGCAGATAGTGCGAAGAGGCGGTGTAGGCCCGCTCGATGCAGGCGGAGATCTGCGAGATGTCGCGGTAGCGCAGCGTGGAGAGCGGCCGGGTCACGCCCGCGGGCAGCACGTGCACCTCCACCCCTGGCGGCAGGCTGGCCATGTCCTCGGCGAAGCGGTGCCTGCGCGCGATCTCGAACGCCACCATGCCCACCTCCCAGAACCGCCTGGGCGGCGACAGCGGCCGTTCGATCCGCCCGACGTGCAGGACGAAGACGCGCTTGGCCCCGAGCCGCACGGCCCGGCTGATGGGGATGCTGTGCACCAGCCCCCCGTCGTAGAAGTGCTCGCCGCCGATCACGACGGGCGGCAGCAGCCCCGGCACCGCGCACGACGCCAGCACCGCGTCCACCAGCGGCCCTTCCGCGAACCAGTGCGCCGCGGCCCGCTCGACCGAGGCCGCCACGCACTGGAAGGGCACCTCCAGGTCCTCGATCTGAGAGATCGGCACGGTCTCGCTCAGAACATCGCGCAACGGCCCGATCGGGTGCAGATGGGTGCCGGTCCTGGCCAGCGTGGACAACCTGGCCACCCATGAGCCGGCGAACGCCGTACGCACGGCATCGGAGCGCCACAAGGACACCAGCCGGGCGACCGCCTCGGAAGGGGCGGCGGCGATGACCGCCCCGTTCAGCGCGCCCACGGACGTGCCCACGACGAGGTCGGGGCTGATGCCCGCCTCGTCGAGGGCCTGCAGCATGCCCACCTCGTGCGCGCCGAGCACACCCCCGCCGCCGAGCACGTACGCCGTCTCCACGCAACCCACCCTCTCGTTGCCGCGCCCCGGAAGCAAAGCCATCCGCACGCTGCCTGACCTGCCCGGTGACGGACGGGGGCGGCCGGCCGGCGTGGGTCGCCGGCCTCAGTCCGTGACGGCGAGGCGGATGCCGAAGCCGACGATGACCACGCCGGTCAGGCGGTCGAGGGCGCGCCGTACGGTGGGCGAGCGCAGGAAGCCGCTCATCAACGACGCGAACCCGATCAGCACCACGCTCCACAGCAGCGCCTCGGCCACGTGCACGCCGGCCAGCAGCAGCCCCATGAGCGCGTGCGGCGCCCCGTCCGGGATGAACTGCGGCAGCATGGCCACGTAGAACGCCCCGACCTTGGGGTTGAGCAGGTTCGTGACCAGGCCTCGCGTGAAGCCGCTCATGAACCGCACGGCCTGCTCCGGCTCGTCGTGCGCCGCCTGCCTGGCCAGGATCATGCGCAGGCCCATCCACACCAGATACGCCACCCCGGCCCAGCGCAGGATCTCGTAGCCGAGCCGGGAGGCGGACAGGAGCGCCGACAGCCCCGCCGCGGTGAGCACGCCCCAGATGAGCGTGCCGGCCTGGATGCCGAGCGTCACGCCCCAGGCCGGCCGCCTGCCCGCCAGCACCGACGTTCGCAGGATGAGGGCCGTGTCGAGGCCGGGGGTGAGCGTGAGAAGGGCTACTACGGCGGCGAACGACCAGACTGATCCTGCGATGTCCATGCGGTCAGGGTATGAGGAGAAGTTTCCCTGTCGTGCGGCGGGCCGCCAGGTCCTCGTGCGCCTGCCGCGCCTCGGCGAGCGGGTAGCGGTGCGAGACGTTGATGGTGAGTTGTCCCGCCGCGATCCACCCGAACAGGTCGGCGGCGCGCTGGAGCAGCTCGGCCCGCTCGGCTATGTAGTGGACGAGCGAGGGCCTGGTGAGGAAGAGCGAGCCGTGCTTGTTGAGTATCTGCGGATCGATCGGGGGGACGGGGCCGCTGGCGGCGCCGTACAGGGCCATGAGGCCGCGCGGACGCAGCACCTCCAGCCCGCCCTCGAACGTGGCCTTCCCGACACCGTCGTACACGACGTCGATCTTGCCGCGCAGCGCCGCCACGAAGTCGTCGTAGCGCAGCACCTCGTCGGCCCCCGCCTCCCGGGCCAGCTTCTCCTTCTCGGCGGTGGAGACGGTGGTGTGGACCCTGGCGCCCCTGAGTTTGGCGAGCTGGATGAGCAGCTGTCCCATGCCGCCGGCTCCGGCGTGGACGAGCACCTCGTCCCCTTCCCGCACCTCGTAGGTGGAGTGGGTGAGGTAGTGGGCCGTCATCCCCTGGAGCATCGCCGCCGCCGCCACGTCGGCAGGGACGCCGCCGGGCACGGGCACCGCCCGATCGGCCGGGATCACGGCCTTCTCGGCGTAGCTCCCCAGGACGTTGGCCCAGGCCACGGTGTCGCCCACGGCCACCCCCTGCACCCCTGGCCCGACGGCGGAGACGGTGCCCGCGCCCTCGGAGCCGATGGGGGTGGGCACGTTGAGCGGGTACGCGCCGGAGCGGTGGTAGATGTCGATGAAGTTGACACCGCTCGCGGCGACGTCGACCACGATTTCCCCCTCGCCGGGGACCGGGTCGGGCCGCTCGACGTATTCGAGAACCTCTGGACCGCCCTGGGCGGAGACGATGATGGCATGCATACCCATAGTCAACTCCGCGGCTGCCGGATCATTCCACCCGGGGCGGGGTCGATCGCCCTGCAGCCGCGGCCGGTCAGCCGATCCTGGCCAGGGCGCCCGCCTCCAGGGCCACCCAGATCGCCCCGTCGGGCCCGACCGTCAGCCCATGAGGCTCCGCCTGCCGCGTGGCGCCGTCACCGAGCTCGGCCGGCAGCGGGTGCTCCTCGACGGCGCCGTCGGTGGTGATGCGGCCAAGGCGGCCGACGGCCCATTCGGTGAACCACAGGGCGCCGTCGGGACCGGTGATGATCGCATGCGGCCGTGCGGCCCGGTCAGGAAGGGGGTATTCGGTGATTTTTCCGGAAGTGTCGATCCGGCCCACCTGACCCGCGCCGATCTCCACGAACCAGAGCGCCCCGTCCGGCCCCAGCGTGATGCCCACCGGGGCGGCGCCCTCCGTGGGGAGCGGGTGGACGCTCACCTCTCCCGTCAGCGACACGCGCCCGATGGCGTTGCCCTGGTTGATCGTGAACCAGAGGGCGTCGTCCGGCCCGGCGGTGATGAAGGCGGGCATGCCGCCCTCCACCGGCACCTCGAACTCCGCCCGCTCCCCACCGGGCCCGATGCGCCCGATCCTGCCGGTCTGCATCTGGGTGAACCACATGACCCCGTCCGGCCCCGCGGCGATCCCGTACGGCGAGTCCGCCTCGTAGGAGGTCACCTGCCCGTCGGCGGTGATCCGGGAGACCCGGCCGCCCTTCCCCTCCGTGAACCACATCGCCCCGTCGGCTCCCGGGGTGATCACGGTGGGCTGCCCGTCCGCCGGATCGAGCTGATGGATCACGGGCTGCCGGCCGGGCGACATCCTGCCGACGCGCCCCTCGTGGACGAGCGTGAACCAGAGCGCCCCGTCCGGTCCGGTGGCGACGCCGTACGGAGATCCTCCGTCGATCATGGTCAACATCTGCGGTCCTTCGCTGGTCGGTCTGGTGCGGCTCAAAGTATGCGTCCCCCTGCCATCGTGATCTCGGTCCCCCGGAAGCGCCGGACGATCGCGCGGTCGTGCGACACCATGACCAGCGCGCCGCGACAGCCGCCGGTCGCGGCCCACGTGGGACAGCCCCAGGCCGCGGAACGCCTTGTCCACCCGCGCGTCCGCCTCGTAACCGCCCCGCAGCTCGTACGCGGTCAGCTCGCCGTATTCGTCCATGACGTCGTCGGTCAGCGCCGACTCCAGCTCGCGCATCCGGCGCTCCATGGCGCGCAGACCCGCCAGGGCGGCGTCGACGGCCTGCTGGACCGTGTGCTCGAGCGTCTGGCCGAGGTAGCCGAGGTCGTCGGCCACCGCGATCTCGCCGTCGTCGGGTGGCTCGACCCCGGCCAGCAGCCGGAGCAGCGTCGACTTGCCCGAGCCGTTCTCGCCGACGATGCCCGCGCGCTCGCCGGGCCGCACGGACATGGACACGTCGGCGAGCACGGCCCGCTCGCCGTACGACTTGGAAACCTTTCGAAGGTGGATCAGGATGGAACTCCAATCGCAACTGTTGTAGCGTTAGTGTGCCATAAGGATAGGCGCTAACGCAACTGGAGTAGTTTTTGTCATCGACGAAGCGCCCGGGAGGGCGAAGCGCGCGGGTTCGCGACGCCGTACGCCAGGCCACGCTCGCCGAGCTGGCCGAGCACGGATACCGGGGTCTGACCATGGAGAACGTGGCCGAGCGGTCAGGCGTGCACAAGACGACCGTCTACCGGCGCTGGGGCAGCGTCGCGGGGCTGATCTCCGACGCGCTCGAGCTGGCCAGGGACGAGCCGTGGCCCGTGCCCGACACCGGCTCCATCGAGGGCGACCTGCGGGGCATCGTCCAGCTCGTGCGGAGCGGGTTCGACGATCCGGAGCTGGGTCCTGTCTCGTCGGCGTTCGTGGCTGCCGCCGTGCAGGATCCCGACGCGGCACGGGCGCTGCACGACTTCTTCGTGGCCCGGCACGACCAGTCGGCGGAGGTCGTACGGCGGGCGATCGGGCGCGGCGAGCTCCCTGACGTCGTGGATGTCAGGGAGGTGATCAGGGTCGCCGTCGCGCCCGTCTACTACCGGTTGTTCGTGGCGCACGAGCCCGTGACCGAGCAGGACGCCGACCGCGCCGCCGACGCGGCGCTGGCCGCCGCCCGCGCGGGGGTCCTCTAGGGTTCCTTCTGGCCGCGTAGCTCGAAGTCGTCGAACGTCGTCTTCAGCATCGACCTCTCGTCCTTCGGCGTACGGGCGAAGAGCCCCACATACCCGTTCCCGAGCCCGTTCGGGTCCTCCACCTGGTGGACCTGCTGGTCGTTCACCCACATCGTCAGCCGCACGGCCGATCCGACCTGCTCGCACGACGCCACCAGCCGGGCCTTGCCGGGCAGCCCGTCCACCTGCACCGGCTGGGCCAGCGTGCCGCCGGCGCCGTCCACGATGCGCCGGATCCTGGCCTTCCCCGTCGTGTCGAGGGCGAACTCGTAGTACGTGTCGTCATCATCCACGTTGTGGCAGTACACGCCGTACTCGCCGGTGCCGGTGTGCCTCTTGACCTCGGCGGTGACGGCGACGACGACGGACGACGGCAACATCGGCGTGGGCGTGGCCGAGGGGTTGGGCGTGCCGGTCGGCTTGGCGATGAGGAAGGGGATGGGGGCCTTCGCCCACCGCTCTTCCGATCCCTTCTCGACATCCAGCCCGTATGTTCCGTCCGTCCGGTATCCGTAGCTGGCCGAGGCGTCGGGGTCGTATGTGCCGGTCCAGCCGCCGGAGGTCTGCGTGAAGTCCTCGCGGTAGAGAACGCCCAGGTCGTCGGGCGGCCCGCTGGGGGCCAACACCGCCCACGCGGCCACGGACCCGGCCACGAGCACCGCCGTGGCCGCGGCGATCCCGGCGATCAGCTTGGCGCGGCCGCCCTTGGACGGCTGCTGGACGGACGTGTACGCCGTCGTGGCCTGCTGCCAGGCCACCTGCACGGTCTGCGCCGCCTGCTCCGGCGCGGCCGACCGCCCGACGAGGTGGTCGAGCAGCTGCTGCGCGGTGGGCCGCATGGCCGGGTCCTTGTGCAGCGCCGCCCTGACCAGCTCGCGCAGGGCGGGATCGACGTCGTCGAGGTTCGGCTCGGCGTTGAGCACCTGATAGACGATCGCGGGCAGCGTGTCGCCGCCGAACGGCGCCCTCCCGCTGGCGGCGAACGCGATCAGGCTCCCCCACGAGAACACGTCGCAGGCGGGGGACACCGGCTCGCCCCGCAGCACCTCGGGAGCCATGTAGCGGGGCGTGCCGACCAGCTCGCCGGTGCCCGTGACGCCGCCCAGCGTGTCGAGCGCCCGCGCGATGCCGAAGTCGATCACGCGTGGCCCGACGGGCGACAGCAGCACGTTCGATGGCTTGAGGTCCCTGTGCACCACCCCGGCGCCGTGGATGGCGGTCAGGGCGGTGGCCACGCTGACGGCCAGCGCGTCGAGGCTGGAGCCGCGCAGGGGGCCTGACTGGCCCACGGCCGCTTCGAGGTTAGGCCCCGGCACGTACTCGGTGACGACGTAGAGCTGGTCGCCGTCGAGAGCGGCCTCGAGCACCGCTGCCGTGCAGAACCTGCGCACTCTCCGGGCGGCGTCGGCCTCCCTGCGAAAGCGCATGCGGAACTGCTCGTGCTGGGTCAGCTCCGGGTTGATCACTTTGACGGCGACCCGCTGCCCGGCGGGGTCCTCGGCGAGATGGACCGTGCCCATGCCGCCCCGCCCCAGCACGCTAAGTAACCTGTAGCGCCCAATGTGGGAGGTTTCACCGCTCACGCCGCGCAAGCTTACCGATACGTCGCGAGCCTCGCAGGTGGACGTGTACGCCCTCGTGTGAGGGAAGGAGCCGGGGTGACGGACCCAGCACATGACTTGCGCTGGAAGCCGTAAGAACATATGTTCGACTTATAAGCGCACCCGTCTTCCCCCGGGTGGCTCAGCATACGACCAGAGCCGCGGGGAGAAAGCGTCTTGAGCAGACTCTATGGCGATCCGATAGAGGTGTGGACCAGGGACGGGGAGCCGACCCAGTTCGTCTGGCGCGACCGGCTCTATCTCGTCCGCCGGGTCCTCGACCACTGGGTGGTCGCGCGCGAGTGGTGGAAGACCGGCGACGGCGATCCGGGTGAGCGCAAGTTCTGGCGGGTGGAGGCCAGCCCCGGGCGCGAGGTGGGCTCGTACGAGCTGCGTTACGACACCGCCGGCAACGGCTGGCTGCTCCTGAGGGCGTGGGACTGATGGCGCCGCCGTTCCCGCACCTCAGCGTGTGCTCCGCGTACTCCATGCGCTTCGGCACGGCCTTCCCGCAGGCGCTGGTGAGCCGGGCGGTCGAGCACGGGATGGACATCCTCGCCCTGACCGACCGCGACGGGCTCTACGGCGCGATCAAGCACGCCCAGGCGTGCGCGGAGGCCGGGATCTCCGCGGTCTTCGGCGTTAACCTGGCGCTCGACGCCCTGCCCCCGCTGCCGGGGCTCGGGGTGCCCGGCCTTGACATGTCCGGGCGCCGCGCGCCGCGTCCCAAGACCGGGCCGGACGCCGAGGACCGCGTCACGGTGCTGGCCCGCGCCAAGGGCTGGTCCCGCCTGTGCCGCCTGGTCACGGCCGCGCACTACGCGGCCGAGCGCGGCACGCCCAGGGTGAGCCGCGAGCTGATCGGTGAGTGGGCGGGAGGCCCGGGCGGGGATCACGGGTTCGGCGCAGAGGACGGGCTCGTGGTGCTGCTCGGCCCCAGGTCCGACGTGGGCCGCGCGGTGGCCGAGCGGCGCGACGAGCACGCCAGGACGCTGCTCGGCCTCTGGCGCGCCGCGGTGCCCGGCGTGTTGATCGAGCTGGTCGACCAGTACGGCTTCCGCGACGCCACCACGGCCGTGCGCATGCTCGGCCTGGCCGAGTCCACGGGCGTCCCCGCCGTGCTGACCAACGCGGTGCGCTACCTCGACCCGGCCGACCACCAGGTCGGCGACGTGCTCGACGCGGCCCGCCAGCTCGTCCCGCTGCACCCGCGCCACCTGGACCGCATGACCTCCCACGCCTACCTCAAGAGCACCAAGGAGATGCGGCAGGTGGCGACCAAGGTCTGCGGCGCGGACCAGGAGCGGGTCGCGCGGCTGCTGTTCACCACCAGGCGGCTGGCCGAGGCGTGCTCGGTGAACCCGGACGGGCTGCTCGCGCTCCGGAGCGACCCGCCCGACCTGCACCTGCCCGAGATCGGCCGCGACCCGGTGCCGCTGCTGCGCCACCGGGTGGAGGACGGGCTGATCAGACGCGGCCTCGACCGCTCCGGCGACGCCAGGCGACGCCTCAGGGAGGAGATGGCCATCATCGAGCGCAAGCGCCTGTCCGGATATTTCATCGCCGTCGCCGGCATCACGGACATGATCCGCGGCATGGGCGTCCGCTGCGCCATCCGCGGCTCGGGCGCGGGCAGCCTGGTCAACTACCTCATCGGCATCGGCGAGGTGAACCCCCTCGACCACGGCCTGCTCATGGAGCGCTTCCTGTCGGAGGGCCGCGTCGGGCTGCCCGACATCGACGTGGACGTGGAGTCGGCCCGCCGCCTCGACTGCTACAAGGCCATCTTCGAGCAGTACGGCGAGGCCCGCGTCGCCTGTGTGTCCATGATGGAGACCTACCGGGCGCGCAGCGCCATCCGCGACGTCGCGGGGGCCATGGGCCTGCCGCCGCACGAGATCGACGCCATCGCGAAGGCGTTCCCGCACATCAGGGCCAGGCAGATCACCGCGTCCCTGCACGACCTGCCCGAGTTGCGCGACAGCCGGCTCGGCGAGGCGGGGCTCGACCGGGTGTTCCGGCTGGCGGAGAGGCTCGACGGGCTGCCCAGGCACATCGCGATGCACCCGTGCGGCGTGCTGATCGGCAACGGGGGCCTGCGGGACAGGACTCCGGTGGAGCGGAGCATGCTGGACTTCCCGATGTCGCAGTTCGACAAGGACGACGTGGAGGAGGCCGGGCTGCTCAAGCTCGACGTGCTGGGCGTGCGGATGCAGTCCGCGATGGCGTACGCGCTGAGCGAGATCAAGCGGGTGGACGACGTGGTGGTCGAGCTGGACACCCAGAGCGGGGACGACCTCGGGGTCCAGTACGTGCCGCACGACGACGAGGACACCTACGACATGATCTGCGCCAGCCGCACCCTCGGCTGCTTCCAGATCGAGTCGCCGGGGCAGCGCGAGCTGGTCGCCAAGCTGGAGCCGCGCAAGATGCACGACCTGATCGTGGACATCTCGCTGTTCAGGCCGGGGCCGGTCAACTCCGACATGGTCACCCCCTACCTGGAGGCCAGGCACGGGTGGCGCAAGCCGTACTACCCGCATGAGAGGCTGCGGGGCGCGCTGAAGGAGACGCACGGCGTCGTGGTCTTCCACGAGCAGGTGCTCAGGGTCATCGAGGTGATGACGGGGCGGGACCTGTCGTTCGCCGAGATGTTGCGGCGCACGCTGGCCACGCCGGAGGGGCGGGAGCTGGTGCGCAAGACGTTCGTGCCCATGGCCAGGGCCAACGGCTTCGACGACGCGGCCGTCGAGCGCGCCTGGCAGGTGCTGGACGCGTTCGGGGCCTTCGGCTTCTGCAAGGCGCACGCGGCGGCGTTCGCGCTGCCCACGTACCAGTCGGCCTGGCTCAAGCGGCACCACGCGGCGGCGTTCTTCGCCGGGGTGCTCACGCACGAGCCGGGCATGTACCCGCCGCGCGTCATCATCGACGAGGCCAGGCAGTGCGGGATCAAGATCCTGCCGCTCGACATCAACAAGTCGGGCAAGGACTGGCGGGTGGAGCGGCTCGGGCTGCGCGTGCGGCCCTCCTCGCTGGCGGGCGCCTCCTCCCCGGTGCGCAGGGAGTTCAAGATCGGGGAGATCGGCAAGGGGTACGCGTTGCGGGTGCCGTTCTCGGCGGTCAAGGGGGTGAGCGAGGCCGAGGTCGAACGCATGATCGCGGGGCAGCCGTACACGTCGCTGGCCGACTTCTGGGACCGTGCCCGGCCCTCCCGGCCGACCATCGAGCGGATCGTCCAGGTCGGCGGGCTGGACGCGCTCCACGACCTGCACCCTGGCGGGCCCCGCTGGCGTCCGGGCGAGCTGACCCGCCGCGACCTGATCGCCCAGGTGGGCACGCTCGAACGGGGCTCGCCGATCGCCGTGCGGCCGGGCGCGTACGCCTCCAGGCGCTACACCTCGCGGCCTTCCAGCGTGGAGGAGCCGTCGGTGCAGCTCCCGCTGGGCTTCACCGAGCACCTGCCGCCGGGGGAGCTGCCCGAGATGACGGAGACGGAGATGGTCGAGGCCGAGCTGGAGATCCTGGGCATCGACATCAGCCGCCACGTCATCAGCTTCTACGACGAGCTGCTCGACGGGCTCGGAGTGGTACGTTCCAGGGATCTGCTGAAGCAGCGCAACGGAGCGTGGGTGCTGGTCGCGGGGGTCAAGGTGGCCACGCAGACGCCTGCCGTGCGCTCGGGGCAGCGGGTCATCTTCACCACGCTCGACGACTCGACGGGGCCGGTCGACCTGACGTTCTTCGAGTCGGTGCAGGGGCGGTGCGCGGCGACGGTGTTCGGCTCCTGGCTCATGGTGGCCAAGGGGGTGGTCAGGCGCACGGGGACGCGGGCGGTGTCGCTGCGGGCGGTGGACTGCTGGAGCCTGTCGGACCTGGCCACGCTCTGGCGGTCGGAGGGCATCGAGGCGGTCCGCTACCTGCTCGCCCAGCCGCCGGCCAAGGCCGCGGGGGTGACGGGCCGCAAGATCGAGTACGCCAACGGCTTCCGCCTCTCGCCCTACTCCGACCTCGGCCCCGCCATCACCACCCCGCCCGGGCGGCTCTGGCACGCCAGCCCGGGCAGCTCCGGCCCCACAGCGGCCTGACGCGCCGCCTCGCAGGCGGTCCGCAGGCGCGTCCGGGCGGTCAGTCCGGGCGCGGGGCCGGGTCGGCGGTCACCGAGCGGAGCAGGGGCCGGCTCAGCGCCCCTGCGGCGATCACGCCGGCGAAGCCCACGACGACGCAGCCCACCAGCGTGAGCACGCCCACCGCGTTGATCCCGCCGATCATGAACGGCACCGCGCAGAACACCCCCACCAGGATCGCCCCGCCCCCCATGACCGTCAGCGGAATGAGCGTCTCCGCCCGCCGGGCCCGGTCGAGCACCTCCAGCGGCGTGCCGGCCAGCCGCAGCAGCCCGTACGTCTGCCGCCGGTCCAGCACGGACGACGCGGCCGTGATCCCCGAGCTCGCGATGGCCACCAGGAACGACACCGACAGCACCACGACCGTGCCCACCCGGACGTCGGAAAGGAGCTGGTTGCCGAACCGCTGGTCGTCCGCCCCCGTCGTCGGAGTACGTCCGGGGACGAGCCCGGCGAGCGCGGTGCGTGCCCGGTCGACCGTGGCCGGGTCGGCGTGGCTGCCCAGGGCGGCGACCACGACGCGTTCGGAGGAGCGTCCGGTGACCTTCACCGTCGCGGTGACCCCCGCGGCCCGCAGCCGGTCGCGGGCCTGGTCCGCGACGGCCGTCGCCTGCGCGGCGGGCGCGGAGACCCGCAGCTGGGCAGGCTCCTGGTCGCCGTCGAACGCGGCCGGGCTGAGCAGGCCGAGGAAGCCCGCGACGAAGCCGGTCAGAGCGACGCCGCTCACCGTGCGCCAGGCGGAGCGCGGATCGTCGACCAGCCGGCGGCCGGCCAGCAGCCGCGCGGGCGCCCGGGCACTGCGGGCGGTGATCCGGCCGATCATGCCGATCACCCACGGACCGGCCAGATTGATGCACAGGAACGCCAGCCCGAGCGCCACCGACACGATCGCGACGCTGGTCCCCCTGGTCAGCATCGGGAACACCGCCAGCACGGCCACGAGCGCGAGGACCCGTACGAACCGCATGCCGGGCGGCGTCTCACGCTTGGCCACCCCGAGCGGGCTCACCACGACCCGCCGCAGCCCCACCACGGCGGACAGGCCCACCAGCAGCGGCACCGCCACCAGCACCGCGGCCAGGATCAGCGGGGAGGGGAACAGGTCGGAGACGAACCACCCACCGCCCCCGATCGCGATGCGGGCCAGCAGCGGCGCGGCGAGCGCGTAGCCGACGGTGCCGAGCAGCGCGCCCGCCAGCGCGACGATCACCGCCTCGGTCACGGTCATGCCGACGACCTGCCCCGGCGTCGCGCCCACCAGCCGGAGAGTCGCCAGCCGCTGGTCGCGCCTGGCGACCGTGAGCCGGGCCGCCGCGCCGCCGAACACCAGCAGCGGCACCACCATGAGCACGCTCGCGACGAGCGTGAGCGCGCGGTACGCCTCGGAGTCCTCCGACGGGGCGCCCGCGAGACTGGCCACCCGCGCCGGCCCCTTGCCGATGATCCAGTCGTCGCTGCGCGCGGCCGTCATCTCGGGCGCGTCCGGCTTGTGGCCGACGACCGCGACCAGCTCGCCCGGGTAGACCAGCGCCTCATCGCCCAGTACGCCCTTGGGAGCGGGGTAGCGCTTGGCGAGCTGGTCGGCCGGGAGCTGCCTGGCCAGCTCGGCCAGCGCCGGGGACAGCCACACCTCGCCAGGAGCGGGGAAGCGGGGCAGCCCGGGCGGCGGGGGCGCCCCGGCCTCGAGCGCGGCCAGGTCGACGACCGTGATCGCCTGCTCGCCGACGAAGTCGAAACGGGCCGCCTCGATCGCGACCGCGCCCTCCTTGGCAGGTACGGGGTTGCGCCAGGCGCCGCGCTCGCCCCTGGCCTCGAAGGCGTAGTTCGCGGCCACGGCGAACAGCAGCAGCGCCGTGGCCACGGCGACGGCGCCCAGCGTGAGCCAGGTGCCCAGCATTCCCTTGCGTCCGCCGCCCTTGAGCAGCCGCCAGGTCAGGTCGAGGTTCACGCGCGTGCCCCGCTCACCGCGAGGAGGTTGCCGTCGCGGACCTCGACCGTGCGGTCGCACCAGGCGGCCACGTTCGGGTCGTGGGTGACGACGATCAGGGACGCGCCGTTGTGCTTGGTCGCCTCCACGAGCAGGCGCATCGTGTCCTGCCCGGTCTGCTGGTCGAGCGCGCCCGTGGGCTCGTCGGCGAACACCACGGCGGGCTTGCTGACCAGCGCCCGCGCGATGGCCACCCGCTGGGCCTGCCCGCCGGACAGCTCGCCCGGCCGCCTGGCCTCCATGGAGTGCAGGCCGAGGGGCGCGAACCACTCGCGCGCCTCGTGTACCGCCTGGGCCCTCGGCACCCCGCCCAGCATGAGCGGGAGCGCCACGTTCTCCTCCGCGGGCAGCTCGGGCAGGAGCTGGCCGAACTGGAAGACGAAGCCGAAGCGGGTGCGGCGCAGCGCGCTGCGCTTGCGCTCACCCATCGCGTCGATGCGCTGCCCGAGCAGGTGCACCTCGCCCGCGTCCGGCTTCATGATCCCGGCCAGGCAGTGCAGCAGGGTCGACTTGCCGGAACCGCTCGGCCCCATGATCGCCACGGCTTCGCCGGCCCGTACCGTGATGTCCACGCCGCCCAGGGCGACCGTCTGCCCGAACCTCTTGGTCAGGGCCCTTCCAACAAGCACATCGTTCATGCCGTACAGACTTCCGGCCGGGCAGGGGGCGGCGGATCGGCCGTGCGACCATTTCCGCCTCGGCCGAACGGCTGATCCTTAAAGTAAGAGCCGTGACTATTCGGGTTCTCATCGCCGACGATCAGCAACTGGTACGAACCGGCTTCCAGATGATTTTGGACGCTCAACCGGACATGGAGGTCGTCGCCGCGGTGGCCGACGGCGCGGAGGCGGTGTCCGAGGCCAGGCGGCTCAGGCCGGACGTATGCCTGCTCGACATCAGGATGCCCAAGCTCGACGGGCTGGAGGTGACCCGGGCGCTGGCCGGTCCCGGGGTGGAGAACCCGCTGCGGGTGGTCATCGTCACCACGTTCGACCTGGACGAGTACGTGTACGGAGCCCTGCGCTCCGGCGCGACCGGCTTCCTGCTCAAGGACAGCGGGCCCACGCTGCTGATCGAGGCGGTCAGGGCAGCCGCGGCGGGCGACGCCCTGGTGTCGCCCTCGGTGACGGTACGGCTGCTGCAGCACCTGGCTCAGCCCAAGCGGGCCGCGCCTTCCATGAACGACCCGCTGACCGACCGCGAGCTGGACGTCGTGCGCCTGATAGCCAGGGGCCGCACCAACCAGGAGGTGGCCGCGGAGCTGTTCGTGTCGCTTTCCACCGTGAAGACGCACTTGGGGAGCATCTTCGCCAAGCTCGGTGTCCGCAATCGAGTTGAAATCGCAGCTTGGGCGTGGGAATCCGGCGTCGTGAGCTGATTAACAACGGGGCTCCCGGGATACAAGTGAATCAGAACCTCAGCGCATGGCCCGGGGGGAGAACAACGTGCGCTACGCCCAGGTACCACCGACGAGAGCCGCCTCTGCCGTATATGTGACGCTTGCCGCCCAGGTCCTCTCCCTCGGTGCCCTCGTGATCTTCGAACACACCCGCGGCCGTCACCTCGCCGCCCAGCTCGCCGCCTTCGGGGGCCGCCCGCAGGGGGCCGAAGCGGAGGCCGTGGTGGGGGCGGTGACGGTGTTCGCGGTGCTCCTGATGCTGGTGGCGGGCACCTCGATAGCGGCGGCCGCCGCCTACGTGACCTGGCTCGTGCGGGCCAGGCAGGCCAACGACCGCTCGGCCACCTCCGGTCCCGTGGCCGCCGCCTGGCTGATCCCCGGTGTCAACCTGCTGGCGCCCGTGGTGCTGGTGGACGAGCTGTGGCACGGCATCAGACCGCCCGCGGGACGCCGGGGGCGGTGGGTGGCGCTGCTGGCGGCGTGGTGGCTGAGCTGGCTCGGCACGCTCGCGCTGGTCACGATCCGGGTCCCGCTCGCCTCGTCCGGCGGCGGCCTGACGGGGGTGGGGGTTCTGGAACTGGCCTGCCTGTCGCTGGCCGCCCTGCTGTGCGCGGCCACGGTACGCGAGCTGACGCGGCTGCAGTGCACCGCCCGCGCTCCCCGGGCCGCCGAGCCCGGCACCGTGCACACCTTCTCGCCCCAGCAGCCCCACCCGGCGCCGGGCTCCACCCCGATCGGCCGCACCGGCTAGACCGGCGCCGAAGAGCGACCGCCTCCCCCTGGCGCGGGCCGGACTCGCGGGGCTCAGCCGAGGACCAGGTCGCGGATGAGCCTCAGCGAGGGCTCGTCGCGCGGGCCCATGACCAGGAGGCTCGTGACGGGGCTCTTGTGCCAGAGCTCAAGACGTTCCTTGATCCGCCCCGGCGGGCCGACCAGCGAGATGCCGTCGGCCAACTCGTCCGGGATCGCCCGGAACGCCTCGTCCTTCCGGCCGGAAAGGTACAACGATTGGATGTGTTCCGCGGCCTCGGCGTAGCCCATCCGGCCGATGATGTCGGCATGGAAGTTGCGGTGCCTGGCCCCCATGCCACCGATGTACAGCGTGAGCATCATCTTCACGCCGTCCAGCGCGGCCCGCACGTCGTCGGAGATCACCACCATCACCATGGCCGCCACGTCGAAGCCCTCGGGAGCGTCCGCGAGCGCCTCGCCGTACATCTCCTCGATCTTGGAGGGGAACGCGAACAGCGGCAGCCAGCCCTGTGCCAGCTCGGCGGCCAGGGCGACGTTCTTGGGCCCTTCCGCGCCGAGATAGAGAGGGATGTCCGGGCGGAGCGGATGCGTGATGAGCTTGAGTGGTTTGCCCAGGCCGCCCGCGAGCGGGAGCGGGTAGTGCGGGCCGTCGCTGGTGACCGGCTCTTCGCGGCGCCAGACCTTGCGCATGATCTCGATGTACTCGCGGGTCCTGGCCAGGGGCTTGGCGAACGGCTGGCCGTACCAGCCCTCCACGACCTGCGGGCCCGAGGCGCCCACGCCGAGCAGCAGGCGGCCGCCCGTGAGGTGGTCGAGGGTCATCGCGGTCATCGCCGTCGTGACGGGCGGTCTGGCCGACATCTGGGCGATCGAGGTGCCCAGCTTGATCCGGCTCGTACGCGCTCCGTACCAGGCCAGGGGTGTGAACACGTCGCTGCCGTACGCCTCGGCCGTCCACACCGAGTCGTAGCCGAGCCGCTCCGCCGCCAGCACCGACTCGGTCGCGTCGTCAGCGTGGCGCTGCCAGTAGCCAAGGTTCAGGCCGAGTTTCATGTGACACCTCCGGAATTAAGTTCTATTACCGCTGCGGCAGCTCAACGTGTCAATGGTTGATCTTCCGGGGAAGTGACAGTCTGTGATCAAAGGTCTGTGTCGTCTCGCCTGCCTTCTGCTCCTCCTCCAGCTGGCAGCCGGGACCACGACGGCCGAGGGCAAGCCCCGGCCGAACATCGTGCTTGTGCTGGCCGACGACCTCGAAGCGGGGACTCTGCCGTACTTCCCGAACATCACCGAGCACCTCGTACGCGAGGGCGCCTCGTTCGACCGGTTCTTCGTGACGAACTCCTGGTGCTGCCCGTCCAGGTCGTCGATCCTGCGCTCCCAGTACGTCCACAGCCATGGCGTTCTGACCAACACCGCGCCAGAAGGGGGCTTTGATCGCTTTCACGAGCTTGGTCTGGAACGTTCCACCGTTGGGGCTTGGATGCAGCAGGCCGGATATCGCACGGCGCTGATGGGCAAATACCTCAATCACTACCCCGGGGCGACGGCCGAGGAGGCTTTCGTGCCGCCCGGGTGGGACGAATGGGACGTGCCGGTCCGTGACCTCTACGAGGAGTACGGCTACCGGCTCAACGAGAACGGGGCCCTGTTCGACTACGGCTGGACCGAGCAGGACTACCTGTCGGACGTGCTGGCCCGCAAGGCCGCCGACTTCATCGCGGGCTCGACGGGGGAGCCGTTCTTCCTGTACCTGGCGCCGATCGGCCCGCACAACCCGGCCAACCCCGCCGTCCGGCACGCGAACGCGTTCGCCGGGGCCACGGCACCGCGGACGCCCTCGTTCAACCAGGCGGACGTGAGCGCCGAGCCGCTCTGGTTGCGCGAGAGGCCCGCGATCCCGCAGGAGGGCATCGACGAGATCGACGAGCGCTACCGCGCCAGGATGCGGGCCATGCTCGGCGTGGACGACCTCGTCGGCGCCGTGGTGTCGGCGCTCCAGCGGGCCGGCCAGCTGGACAACACCTACATCTTCTTCACCTCGGACAACGGCTTCCATCTCGGTACGCATCGGCTCAGGCAGGGCAAGACCACCCCGTTCGAGGAGGCGATCAGGATCCCGCTGGTCGTCCGCGGACCCGGCATCAAGGCGAACTCCATGATCAGCCGGCTGGGCTCGACCGTGGACCTGGCGACGACCTTCGCCGAGCTGGGCGGGGCCACCGCGCCGCCGTTCGCGGAGGGGCGGTCGCTGGTGCCCCTGCTGATGGGCCGGCCGCCGTCGGAGTGGCGCAGGAACGTGCTGGTCGAGTTCACCAGGCCGGCCAACCAGGCCTCGGCCGCCCAGACCCCGGTGCCCAACTATCAGGCATTGCGTACGGATCAGTACGCCTATGTTCGGTACGAGACGGGCGAGAAGCAGCTCTACGACCTGCATGCCGATCCGGACGAGCTGCACAATCTGGCCGCGAGCGCCGATCCCGCCCTCCTGGCCAACCTCGAGGGGCGGCTGACCGCGATGACGACCTGCTCGGGCGCCGCCTGCCGGCAGGCCGACATGCGTCAGTGATCGAACAGCGAGGGGTAGGCGTGTGCCAGGTGCTCGGAGACCGCCTCGGCGGCCTCGTCCGCCTCGCCGCGGTCGATGGCCTCGAGGATGCGTACGTGGTCGGCGCGCAGGATCGACGTGTCGCCCAGGCGCTGCACCGCTTCGACCGAGTATCTCCGCATCGAGTCCCGGAGCGAGCGCATGATGGCGGCGATGAGCCGGTTGCCCGACGCGTCCGCTATCGCGCAGTGAAAGGCCGTGTCGTGCTCCACGAACTCCTCCGCGGACTTCGCCGCGTCCATCCCGGAAAGAGCGGCGGCGAGCGCGGATGTGTCGGCTTGTGCGGAGGCGGCGTGGGCGGCGGCCCACTGCTCGATCATGTGGCGGGTGTCGATGACCTCGCGCATCTCCAGGCTGGCCAGGCCGAGGTGCAGCCTGAGCAGGTCCGACAGTGCCGTGTCGGGGCGCGAGGTGAGCACGGCTCCCGCGTCAGGCCCCCTCCCCACCTGCGAGGACACCACGCCGAGGGTCTCCAGCACGCGCATGGCCTCGCGGACCGACGAGCGGCTGACGCCGAGCTGCTCGGCGAGCTGGCGTTCGGCGGGCAGCCGGTCGCCCACCGTGAGGCCGTCCTCGGTGATGCGCCGCTCGATCTGTGAGAGGACGTCCTCGAACGTCCGCGTTCGCTTGACCGGACGCCAGCCGCTGTCGTCCAACAGAGCCCCCTCATGGTGGCCGGGAAGGATGTGGTTCGGTATGGTCTGACCATACTGTGGTCGGACCATAGAGTGGAAGGAGAGCCGTGCGAGTCGCCCTGTTCATCACGTGCGTGAACGACACGCTCTTCCCCGGCACCGGCAAGGCCGTCGTGTCGCTCCTGCGCAGGCTCGGTTGCGACGTGGACTTCCCCGCCGCCCAGACGTGCTGTGGCCAGATGCACGTCAACACCGGTTACCGGGAGGAGGGCGTGCGGCTGGCCCGCCACTTCACCGAGGTGTTCGCCGGGCATGACGCCGTCGTGGCGCCGTCGGGGTCGTGCGCGGCCATGGTTCGCGAGCAGTATCCGAAGCTGGCCAAGCCGGGCAGCAGGGGAGCGGCGGCCATCGCGGAGGTCGCGCCGAAGGTGTACGAGCTGTCGGAGTTCCTGATCGACGTGCTGAAGGTCGACGACGTAGGCGCATATTTCCCGCACCGGGTGACATATCACCCGACGTGCCACTCACTCCGCGGCCTCCACCTCGGCGACCGGCCCACCAGGCTGCTGAAGAACGTGCGTGGCCTGGAGCTCGTCCCGCTGCCTGGAGCCGAGGAGTGCTGCGGATTCGGCGGCACGTTCGCGGTCAAGAACCCCGCTGTCTCCGCGGCCATGGGCGCCGACAAGACCCGCAACATCCTGGACACCGGTGCCGAGGTGCTCTGCGCGGCCGACAACTCGTGCCTGATGCACATCGGCGGCACGCTGAGCCGCCAGAAGACCGGCGTCAGGACGATGCACCTGGCCGAGATCCTCGCATCCACGGAGGAGGCCCAATGAGCGCGACTTTCCTCGGCATGCCCGGAAATTTCCCGAAGAACGCCGCTGAAGCCGTACAGAACTCGCAGCTTCGCTACAACCTCCGCAAAGCCACTCACACCATCCGCGGCAAGCGAGCGAGCGTCGTCGGCGAGCTGCCTGACTGGCAGGAGCTCCGCGCGGCCGGCAAGGCGATCAAGGACCACACCCTCCGCAACCTCGACCGCTACCTGATCCAGCTCGAGGAGGCGGTGACCAGGGCAGGCGGGACCGTCCACTGGGCCAGGGACGCCGCCGAGGCCAACGCCATCGTCGCGGGCCTGGTCAAGGCCACCGGCGAGACGGAGGTGGTCAAGGTCAAGTCGATGGCCACCCAGGAGATCGAGCTCAACCAGGCGCTGGCCGAGCAGGGGATCACCGCGTACGAGACGGACCTGGCCGAGCTGATCGTCCAGCTCGGCGACGACTTCCCCAGCCACATCCTGGTCCCGGCGATCCACCGCAACCGGTCGGAGATCCGCGAGATCTTCCTGAACAAGATGCCCAAGGTCCCCCCGCACTTGACCGACGACCCGCCGGCCCTGGCCGAGGCCGCCCGGCTCCACCTGCGCGAACGCTTCCTCAAGAGCAAGGTCGCGATCTCCGGGGCCAACTTCATGGTCGCGGAGACGGGCACGCTGGTCGTGCTGGAGTCGGAGGGCAACGGCCGCATGTGCCTGACCCTCCCTGAGACGCTCATCAGCGTCGTCGGGATCGAGAAGCTCCTGCCCTCGTGGCGGGATCTGGAGGTGTTCCTCCAGCTCCTGCCGAGAAGCTCCACGGGCGAGCGGATGAACCCCTATACGAGCATGTGGACGGGCGCCGTCGAGGGCCAGGACTTCCACCTGGTGCTCCTGGACAACGGCCGCACGGACGTGCTCGCCGACGAGGTGGGCCGCCAGGCGTTGCGCTGCATCCGCTGCTCGGCCTGCCTGAACGTGTGCCCGGTGTACGAGCGCGCGGGCGGCCACGCGTACGGCTCGGTCTACCCGGGGCCGATCGGCGCGATCCTCACCCCGCAGCTCAGAGGCATGTCGTCGGACCTGGACGCTTCGCTGCCGTTCGCCTCCAGTCTGTGCGGCGCCTGCTATGAGGCCTGCCCGGTCGCCATCGACATCCCCGAGGTCCTGGTGGACCTGCGGGCCAAGGCCCCGCACGCGGCGGCCGAGCGGGCCGGCATGAAGGTGGCGGGCTGGATTCTCAACGACCACGAACGGCTCGCCAAGGCCCAGCGCGCGGCGTCCCGCCTGCGCGGGCTCGTACCGAAACGTCTGCCAGGGCCGCTGTCGGCGTGGACGGACACCAGGGACTTGCCGGAAATTCCGGAAGAATCCTTCAGAGACTGGTGGGAGCGGAATGAGCGCGCGTGAGGAGATCCTCGCCAGGATCGGCAAGGCCGTCGCCGGGGCCGAGGACGTCGAGATTCCCCGGAACTATCGGACGGCGCAGCAGGGGGCGGACCTCGTGGGCCTGTTCGCCGAGCGGGTGGACGACTACCGGGCCATCGTGCACGTGCTCCCCGCCGCCGAGGTGCCCGCCAAGATCGACGAAAGCGTCGCGGACCGCCGCATGATCGTGCCCGACGGCTTCGATCGCGAGGGCGGCTGGACCGACCTGAGCACGGCAGACGGAGTGATCACGTACTGTGCCGTGGCCATCGCGGAGACCGGCACGATCGTGCTCGACCACGGCCCCGGCCAGGGCACGCGGGCGCAGACGCTGGTGCCCGACTACCACCTGTGCGTGGTGCGGGCCGACCAGATCGTGGCCGGGGTGCCGGAGGCCGTCGCCCGGCTCGACCCGGCGCGCCCGCTCACCTGGATCAGCGGCCCGTCGGCCACCAGCGACATCGAGCTGAACCGGGTCGAGGGCGTGCACGGCCCCCGTACCCTCGAGGTGATCATCAGTACCTGAGCACGGCCGCCACGTCCTTGACGGCGTCGGAGAACCACAGCTCCGCGTCCGTCATCGCGGCGGCCCTGGCCAGGGCCGCGTCCGCGCGCTCCTTGACCGGCTCGTCCACGCCCCAGCGCTGCAGCTCGTTCGGGTCGGTGGAGAGCTGGGTGCCGCCCTCGCCGATCCAGATGGGATTCGGCAGCTCGCCGGGCGTGAGCACCGCGTGCACCCGGCCCTCGCGCAGCGCCTGCGCGACGCGGGACATCCCGACGGGCCCGGACATCTCCTGGTGCCGCTCCAGCAGCTCGGCGCGCCTGCGGTCGAGCCACTGGTCGAGCGCGCGCTCCACGTCCTCCTCGAACTGCCCGTGGTTGTTGCGGCTGCCGTGCTCGACCATCATGACGCGGTCGGCGGACTTGGTCCCGAGGTGGTGCAGCAGGTACGAGCGGGACTTCGGCTCGCCCGCGACCAGGACGAGCTCCGCGCCGATGCGGCGGACCTGCTCGTCGATCTCGCGGGCGACGGCCACGGCGTTCTTCTCCCAGGCCTCGTCCACCGCCCGCTCGTACCGCTTCTGCGACCAGCCGCCCTGCGCGGTCTTCTGCAGCGGCCAGTCAGCCGCTTCCACGACGGCCCTGCGCGGCGACCCGCCGCCGAACACCGTCAGCTCGGCCCCGGCGTGGTCCACGATCACCCGCAGGTGCGGGACGTTCTCGCCGCGCATCATGAGCATGGGCGTGACGTGCGGCAACGGCGAGCATCTGGCCAGTTCGTACGGCGCCCGGGGGAGCGCCTCGGACAGCACCACGTCGCCGTGCGTGCCGAACATCGCCCGCCCGGGGGCGGGCCGCTGGGACTCCTCCTCCAGCGCCTCCAGGGTGGCCTTGTCGGCCTCGTCCTCGAGCGGGTCGCGCACGCCGCGCCAGTGGGCCTCCCGTTCCGTCCCCGTGTACGCGCCGAAGTAGACGGACGCGTACGGACCGGGCCGCTCGTACAGCGGTCGGATGAAGTCGAGCCGCACCACTCACCACCTCCGCTTCTCTACGCCGAGACCGAGGGCCTTGGCCACTTCGGCCACGTTCGCGTACCGGCGGTCGGGAAGGGATTGCACCATGTCCGCCACCTGGTCCGGTGCGCCCGCGTTCTCCGCGTGCTCCACCAGATCGTCCTTGGACGCGGGCCAATGAGCGTCGCTCAGCCATTTCGCGAGGTCGCTGCGGATGTCGACGCCCCGTTGCGTGATGCCTGACGGGGTGCCGGGCTCGTGCCCCGGCGGGTACGACTGCTTCGGCTCCTCGCCGGACGCAGGCATGGCCTCGGGCTCCTTCCACTCCTCGGCGTGCGTGGTGCCCCCGCCGCGAACCATGCCCTCGGTCTCGTGCTTCTGCTGGTCGTCCAGGCGTGGACCGTGCTTGTCGCTCCGACGTTGCTCCATAGTCCCCTCACTCCTCTCAATTGCGCCCCTACCCCCGCTTTCGTGGGCAAACATCGCGACTGTGTACCCTGCCGAGCGTGTTCGACCCCGACGTGAGCATCGCCACCGAACGGCTTACGCTCCGGCCGTTCGGCCCGCAGGACACCGCCAGGATCCGGTCCATCGTGCGGTCCGGCGCCCGTTTCCTCCCGCCCGGCGCGCCCGTCAAGCCGTCCGGCGTCGACCAGTGGCTGTCGAGCGGCGTGCACGAGCTGCGCCGCTCCGGACAGGGCCTGCACCTCGCCATGGCCGACGCGGATGGGCTCGTCGTGGGCGCGATCAGCCTGTTCAAGACCTCGTGGAGCGCGGGCACGACCGAGGTCGGGTACGGAGTGCACCCCCTCTACCGGAGCCGCGGCTTCGCCACGGAGGCCGTGCGCGGGCTGGTGAGCTGGGTGTTCGCGGCCACCCGGCTGCGCAGGATCGACCTGACCGCCAATCTGGACAACCTCGCCTCACTCCGCGTGGCGCTGAAAGCCGGCTTCACCTGGGAGGGCGTGCTGCGCGACGCGGTGCTGGACGAGGACGGGACGCACGACCTGGTCGTCTTCGGCCTGCTGCGCCAGGACAGCCGCGTGCCCTCCGTCGCCCTGCCCAAGGCGGAGCTGCGTACTGCGAGACTGCTCTTGCGGGCGCCGTCCCTCGCCGACGTGCCGGACCTGGCGGCCACCGCCGCCGACCCTCTCACGCAGGCCAGGACCGGCGTGCCGCGCGACTACACGCAGGAGCACGCGCGGGCGTTCATCGACTTCTCCGAACGGATGCGGATGAAGGGCGCGGGGATCGGCTGGACGGTCGAAGAGCTGGAGACCGGCCGTTTCGCCGTCAACGTGGACCTCAGAGACCTCGACTGGAGCAACCGGACTGCCGAGGTCGGCTACATGACGGCGCCGTGGGCCCGCGGCAAGGGGTATGCGGGCGAGGCCGTGGTGGCGATCGCGCGCTGGCTGTTCGAGCGGCACGGCTTCTGCCGGCTCCAGCTCCGCGTGGCCGTGACCAACGCGGTCTCACAGCGGGTGGCGGAGAAGGCGGGCTTCGTCCGCGAGGGGATCGCGCGCTCCTCACTGGGCGGCGAAGACCTGATCGTTTACAGTCTCATCCCGTCCGACCTGGCCTGAGGGCACACCGGACTGACCCTCGTACCCTTTGTGAAACCTCTCCGCACCCGTCACCCTTGTGGTGAGGACGGTGAGGCGCAATGATCACGGTGGTCGGTTGGGACGGGCACGAGTTCTCGGCCAAGGCGGTGGAGAAGCTGCACGAGGCGAGTCTGGTCGTGGGCCCCGACGCCGTTCTCGGCCGGCTCAAGGTCACCGCGCCGGCCGTGGCCGACGACTCCCTGCTGGAGGTCCTCGACGACCATCTCGAGCACGGCGAGGGCCCGGCGGTCGTGGTCGCGGAGGGCGATCCCGGCTTCTTCGGCGTGGTCCGCACACTCCGGGCGCACGGCATCAAACCGGAGGTGCTCCCGGCGATCTCGCTCGTCTCCCGCGCCTTCGCGCGTGCCGGCCTCAACTGGGAGGACGCGCTCGTCGTCGCCCCGTCGGGGCCGGGCGGGCTCGACCGGGTCGTGAACGCCTGCCGCGCCCACCCCAAGGTCGCGCTGCTGGTCGCGCCGGGCGTCGGCCCCGGGGAGATCGCCAGGGAGCTGGCGCCGACCACGCCGCGCGCGCTGATCGTCTGCGAGGACCTCGGCGGTCCCGACGAGCGGGTCACGCACAGCCGCATGGGGGAGGCGACCACCAGGCCGTGGAAGGACCCCGACGTGGTCCTCGTCATCGACCCGCTGCACCAGCCCAAGGAGCCGAGCTGGGTGGCGGGCGCCCGGCCGGGCCCCGCCGAGTGGGCGCTGCCGTTCGAGAGCGCGCTCCCGGCCGAGGTGCGGGCGTTCATCCTGGCCAAGCTGGGTCCCCGGCTCGGCGACCTGGTCTGGGACGTGGGCGCGGCCGCGGGTGAGATCGCCGTCGAGTGCGCCAGGATGGGCGCGGCCGTCGTGGCCGTCGAGCGCGACGAGGAGTCGTGCGCCAGGCTGCGCGCCAACGTGCTGAAGCACGGCGTCAAAGTGGCTCTGACCAGGGGCCAGGCGCCGCCGGCGCTGGAGCCGCTGCCCGACCCCGACGCCGTCTACGTGGGCGGCGGCGGCATCGACGTCGTGGTCGCCTGCGCCGCGCGCGGCCCACGCACGCTGGTGTGCGCGCTCAGGAAGGTCGAGCAGGTCTCCGCCGTGCTCGACCGGCTGCGCGAGCACGGCTACCGCGGCGAGGGCACCCAGATCCTGGCCTCCAAGCTGACGGTCGACCCCGACGGCTCGCACCGTCTGACCGCATTTGACCCGGTATTCGTGGTGCACGCGACACCCGCGCACACAGCGTGACCTGTCCCCTACCGGGGCGCATCGGTTATCCTCGCGTGTCTTTGTCTACCGGACCGGAGATTCCCTCACGATGAAGCCGCCGCTCCTGCTGATCGGGCAGGGCTCACAGGACGACGCCTACGCCGCGGAGTTCGGCAGGTTCGTACACCGGCTCCGCTGCCGGCTCGACCAGACGGGCGCCGACGTCTCCGGCGGTTATCTGGAACGTGCCTCGCCCCGGCTGAGCGACTCCGTGGCCTCCCTCGTCGCCAAGGGTTATCACCGGCTCGTGGCGCTCCCGCTGAGCCTCAGCAGGCTGGGCGAGGAGTTCCCCGCCGCGATGGAGCTGGAGCAGAAGCGGCACCCGACGCTGATGTACGACTACGGCCGCCCGCTGGGCCCCGACCCCCGGGTCCTGTCGCTGCTGGCCGAGCGGCTCAACGAGGCGGCCACCGAGATCTCCAAGCCGCGCTCGCTGGAGCTCGTGGGCGCCAGACCCCGGCTCCGCGCGGTCGACGCGCCCCCTGCCGACGACCCCCTCATGCAGGTCGAGCCGGGTGAGACGGCGATCGTTCTGGTCGGCGAGGGCTCCACGGACGCGGCGGCCAACGCCGAGATCCACCGCGTCTCCCGGCTGTTCTGGGAGACGCACGCCTACGACTTCATGACCGTTGAGACCGCGTTCGTGTCGGTCACCCCGCCCGGAGTGCCCGGCGGGCTCGAGCGCTGCCGCCGCCTGGGGGCCAAGCGCGTGATCGTGGTGCCGTACCTGCTGTTCGCGGGCGGCATGCTCGAGCGCGTGTGGGCCCAGGCGCTGGCGTACGGCGCCGGGCACCCCGATCTCGACATTCGCTGCGCCGAGGTGATCGGCGACTGCGAGACCCTCGCCGACGTCGTGATCGACCGATACGAGGAAGCGCTCCAACTCGTTCCGTAAGTGGAGGTTTGCCGTGCTCGCTGAGACGCTCGCCGCGATCCGCCCCGCCGATCCTCGCGCCATCGCCGAGGCTCGGGCGTACCAGGACCGCCTTACCAAGCCCCGCGGTTCACTGGGCGCGCTGGAGGAGATCGCGGTACGCCTCGCCGGCGCGGCCGGCGTGACGCCGCCGCCGATGCCCGAGCCCGCCGCGCTGGCCATCTTCGCCGGCGACCACGGCGTGCACGCCCGCGGCGTCACCCCGTGGCCGCAGGAGGTCACGGTGCAGATGGTGGCGAACTTCCTGGCCGGCGGCGCGGTCGCCAACGCCTTCGCCGCCCAGGCCGGCGTGTCGGTCACGGTGGTGGACGTGGGCGTCGCCGCCAACCTGCCTGACGCGCCCGGCCTGGTCAAGCGCAAGATCGGGTACGGCACCGAGGACATGTCGAAGGGCCCCGCCATGAGCGTCGACCAGGCGGTCAGGGCGCTGGAGGCGGGGATCGCCGTGGCCCGCGACCTGGTGGCGTCCGGCGCCCGCTGCCTGATCACCGGCGACATGGGCATCGCGAACACCACGGCCTCCGCCGCCCTGATCGCCGTGTTCGCCGGCCGCGACCCGGCCGAGGTGACCGGCAGGGGCACCGGGATCGACGACGAGACGTACGAGCACAAGGTGGACGTCGTCCGCGACGCCCTGCGCACGAACGGCCTGTCGGGAGCCCTGATCTCGCCCAGCGAGGCGCTGCGGGCGCTGGCCGCGGTCGGCGGGTTCGAGCACGCGGCCATCGCGGGCTTCATCCTGGGCGGCGCCGCGGCCCGCGTTCCGGTGATCCTCGACGGCGTCATCGCCGGCGCCGCCGCCCTCGTGGCCGCCGCGCTCGACCCCGCCGCGCTCGACCACTGCGTGGCGGGCCACCGTTCGGCCGAGCCCGGTCACACCGCCGCGCTCGCCCACCTCGGGTTGCGCCCGCTGGTGGACCTCGAGCTGCGGCTGGGCGAGGGCTCGGGCGGCCTGCTCGCGCATCCGATGCTCTGCGCGGCCGTACGGGTCATGCACGACGTGGCCACGTTCGACTCCGCGGGAGTGACGGAAAAGCCCGTGTGAGGAGTTGATCATTGTCCCGTTACGGCCCCATGTACGGCCCCGACATCACGTTCCTCGGCGTGGACCGTTGCGACCTCGACGATCCGGCGTCGTACGAGGGCGCGGACGTGGTGATCGTGGGCGCCCCATTCGACGGCGGCACCAGCAACCGCCCCGGCGCCAGGTTCGGCCCGATGGCGCTGCGCCAGGCCTGCTACCTGCCGCACGACGGCTCCAGGCCCAGCCTGGCGCTGCGCGTGGACGCCCTGCGCGACCTGCGCGTGCTCGACGCGGGTGACGTCGAGTGCTATTCGGGCGACGTCGAGGGCTCGCTGGCCGCGATCGAGGAGGCCGTGCACCGCGTGGCCGCCTCCGGGGCGATCCCGCTGGTGCTCGGGGGTGACCACACGGTCGCGCTGCCCGACGCGCGCGGCACCGCCAGGGCGTACGCGGACGGCCGTACCTCGATGATCCACTTCGACGCGCACGCCGACACCGGGAACATCGAGTTCGGCCACCTCTACGGCCATGGGCAGCCGATGCGGCGGCTCATCGAGTCCGGCGCCATCCGCGGCGACAGGTTCCTGCAGATCGGGCTGCGCGGCTACTGGCCGGAGCCGGAGACGCTGAGCTGGATGGCCTCTCAAAACATGCGTTCGTACGAAATGACGGAGATCGTGGCCCGCGGGCTGGAGGAGTGCCTGACGGAGTCGTTCGCGATCGCGCTCGACGAGTGCGACCAGATCTTCCTGTCCGTGGACATCGACGTCTGCGACCCCGGTCACGCGCCCGGCACCGGGACGCCCGAGCCCGGAGGGTTGACCGCCAGGCAGCTGCTCGACGCCGTTCGCCGGATCTGCTACGAACTGCCCGTGGCCGGCATGGAAGTGGTCGAGGTGGCGCCGCCGTACGACCACGCGGACATCACCGCGTACCTCGGGAACCGGGTTATCCTTGAGGCGCTGTCAGCGATGGCCAGACGCCGTAAGGACGAGCAGGGCGGGCCTCGCTGGGATCCGCGGCAGCCCCTTCTCGACGGTCGTTAACCCGTGCGCAGCAAACGACGCGGTCAGAGCCGGTAGGTTTACGTCCTAACACAAACCTTCGCGAACGGGAGATTCCCCCCATGGGCCCCTACCTCCTCGGCCTGCGGCTTTCCGGCCGCCGGGTTCTCGTCGTGGGCGGCGGGCGCGTCGCGCAACGGCGGGTGCCCGCGCTGCTAGAGGCCGGTGCGGAGGTCACGGTCGTGTCGCCGAGCGTGACGCCGGCGCTCGACGACCTGATCGCCGCCGGCAGGGTCACCTGGCACGCCCGGCCCTACGAGGTCGGCGACTGCGACGGGGCCTGGCTCGTGCAGGCCTGCACCGACGACAGGTCCGTCAACACCGCGGTCGCCGCCGAGGCGGAGGCCAAGCGCGTGTGGTGCGTGCGGGCCGACGACAAGGACGCCTCCGCCGCCTGGACGCCCGCCACGGGGCGGGTCGACGAGATCAGCGTGGCGGTCACCGCGGGCGGCGACCCGCGCAGGGCCGCCGGCATCAGGGACGCGGTCGTGGGCGCGCTCCGCGACGGCACGGTCGACGCCCGGCGAAACCGCACCAAACCGGTGGGTGTGGCCCTCGTCGGCGGCGGTCCCGGCGACCCCGGCCTGATCACGGTGCGCGGGCGGCAGCTGCTCGCGCAGGCCGACGTGGTGGTCGCCGACCGGCTCGCGCCCCGGGCCCTGCTCGACGAGCTGGCCCCCGACGTCGAGCTGATCGACGCCGCCAAGGTCCCCTACGGCCGGTCGTTGTCCCAGGAGACCATCAACGAGCTGCTGATCGACCGCGCCAGACAGGGCAAGTTCGTGGTCAGGCTCAAGGGCGGCGACCCGTTCGTGTTCGGGCGCGGCGGCGAGGAGATGATCGCCTGCGCCCGCTCCGGCATCCCCGTGCTGGTGGTGCCCGGCATCACGAGCGCCGTGGCGGTGCCCGCGGCCGCCGGGGTCCCTGTGACGCACCGGGGGGTCAGCCAGGAGTTCCACGTGATCTCCGTGCACGTGGCGCCCGACGACCCCAAGTCCACCGTCGACTGGCCCGCGCTGGCCCGTTCCCAGGGCACTCTGGTGCTGCTGATGGCCGTCGAACGGCTGCCGAAGGTGGCCGAGGCGCTCCTTCGGGACGGACGTTCCCCGGAGACTCCCGCAATGGTGGTACAGGACGGTACCCTTCCGACCCAGCGGGCGGTCATCGCTTCGCTTTCCACCGTGGCCGACCGCGTGTCCGCGGCTGGGATCCGGCCGCCGGCGATCGTCATCGTCGGCGACGTCGTGAGGGTCGGCCAGGAGGTCGAGATGGTTCGAGCGGAGCGCTTGCCGTGAACACGGCCATGGATGATGGGCGGCAGGAGGCGCCGGGGGAGCAGACGTTGAGCTTCCACCCGGTGAGTGACGAGGACCTGGCCGAGGGCCGGGACGACGACGGCTTCGACGCGTTCGGCACCAAGGGCGCACGGAGGGCTTCCGGCGCCGCGGGCGGCCGGGGCGCTTCCGAGGAGTCTTCGCCTTCCGCGGACACCGGGGCGTCGGCTGCCGCTTCTTCGGAGGAGGCCGAGGACACCGCGCCTTCCGCGGAGCCAGGGGCTTCTGAGCAACCACCGGCTGCTGCGGAAGCCGCTGAGCCGACCGACGCCGAGCCGTCCGTCGAACGGGATCCGGCAGCGCCCGCCGAGCCGGATCCGGCAGCGCCCGCCGAGTCCACTGCCGCGGCGGGCGAGCCCACTGACCCGGTGGATCCGGGCGAGTCCGGCGAGCGCGCCGACCCGGCGGATCAGCCCACGCAGGAGCCCGTCGCCGCGGCCGATGACGCCGGGTCCGAGGATCCCGCCGACGACGTGGCCGACTCGGAGCCGCCGTCCCTCTTCGTGAAGCCGGCGGCGCTGGGCGGCCCGGGAGCCCGCAAGACGACTTTCGCCGTACACGATGCGCCTCCCGCCAGCGAAGCGCCTGGCGTACAGGACGAGCCTGGTGCACGGGATGAGGCAGAGGACGCGAGCACCGAGCAGGCTCAGGACGGCGAGCAGCCTCAAGCCACGGCGACGGACGACGAGCAACCGCAGGCCGCGGACGCGCAAGACGCTGACGTGAGCGACGCGCAGGACGCGGATGCGGGTGCCGCGCAGGACGCTGACGTGAGTGACGAGCAGCCCCAGACGGAACAACCGCAAGGCGAGCAGGCTCAGGACGGCGAGCAGCCGGGCGCGGAAGCCCAGGACGAGCGGCAGCCGGGCGGCGGCGAAGGGCCCGCGGAAGACGAGCCCCAGGCAGGGGCACAGCGCGTGGAGGAGTTGCCCGCCGAGGCCGTCGAGGCGCTGACGTCGGCGCTCGACACGCTCAGGGAGACCGTCGCGCAGCTGCACTTCGGCCTGGATCTGCCCGGCGTCGACGAGGCCAAGCAGGCGCAGGCCGACCTGCTGGCCCAGCTCGAGGGCTACGTGCTGCCCCGGGTAAAGACCAGCACCGCCCCTGCCCTCATCGTGATCGCGGGCTCCACCGGCGCGGGCAAGTCCACGCTGGTCAACACGCTGGCCGAGAAGAACGTCTCGCGCACCGGCGTACGCCGCCCCACGACCGGCATCCCCGTGCTGGTCTGCCACCCGGACGACCGGGAGTGGTTCGCGGAGGGAGAGCTGCTCGGCGGCCTCGAACGCCTCGACCGGCTGTCCCCCGAGGCCGGGAGGCGCAGCGTGGTCGTCGTCGCGACCGAGAAGCTCCCGCAGGGCGTCGCGCTGCTCGACACCCCCGACATCGACTCGGTCGTCGAGGAGCACCACGAGGTCGCGCACCGCATGCTCGACGCCGCCGACCTGTGGATCTTCGTGACCACGGCGGCCCGCTACGCCGACGCCCCCGCCTGGAACCTGCTGAAGCTGGCCAAGGAGCGCGGCGCCCGGCTCGCGATCGTGTTGTCGCGAGTGCAGCCCAGGGCGTCCGAGGTCGTGCAGAAGCATTTCGTACGGATGCTCACCGAATACGGCCTGGGCGAGATCGACAGGTTCGTCATCAGCGAGTCGCAGGTCACCGACGGCAAGCTGCCCGACAGCGAGGTCACCGACCTGCGGCTCTGGCTGGCCGAGCTGTCGGTGGACGAGGAGCGCAGGGCCCAGGCGGTGCGCGAGACGCTCAACGGCGTGCTCAACAGCTTCCGCACCCGCGTACCCGCGCTGGCCAGGCACCTTGAGGGGCAGGTCGCGTTCAGGACGGAGCTGCGCAGCGACGTGGAGGCGGCCTTCCAGAGCGCGCTCAGCCAGATCGACAAGGCGTCCAAGAACGGCTCGCTGCTGCACGGCGAGGTGCTGGCCCGCTGGCAGGACTTCGCCGGCTCCGGCGACCTCATGCGCTCGCTGCAGCTGCGCAAGCGCGGTCGGACGGCCAAGCAGGCGCCGGAGCGGGTGCTGGCGTTCAAGGCGGCGATCCGCGCCGGACTCGAGTCGGTGATCGTCGCCGCCGCCAACCGCGCCTGCGAGGAGGTGGTCGCGCGCTGGCGGCACCGCTCCGAGCTGGGCGCCACGCTCGCGGAGGGCCTCGACAGGCCGTCCGACAATCTCGTACGTCACACCGGCCGCGCCATCGCGTCCTGGCAGGAGCACCTGAACGAGCTGGTCCGCACCGACGGTGTGGCCAAGCGGTCGGTGTCGAAGCTGGTGTCGTTCGACCCCGACTCGCTCGCGTTGATCTTCACCGTGGCGATGTTCAGCGGGAGCAACGGCGAAGGGGTGCCGCACCGGCTGGTCAACGCCCTGCTCGGTGCGGAGTCGCTGCGTGGCATCGGCGCCAAGGCGCTCAGCGATTTGCGGGCCAGGATCGGCATGCTGTTCGACGAGGAATCCATGCGTTACGTGCAAGCGCTCGACTCCGCGGGCATCCCGGACGAGTCCGCGGCGACCCGCCTCTACCAGGCGACGTACAACCTCGAGGTCGTCCGATGACGATCATGACCACCAGGTCCGGGCTGGCATCGCGGCTGTCCGCGCTCACCAAGATGGTGGAGCACGGTCCGGGACGGCTGGACAGGAAGCTGCTCAACGAGGCCAACGCGCTGCTGCAGCAGGCGGGAGACCGGCTCAAGCTCTCGTCCGAGCACACCGTCGTCGCTCTGGCGGGCGGCACGGGCAGCGGCAAGTCGTCGTTGTTCAACGCCATCTCGGGGCTCGAGCTGTCGCCCACCGGCGTACGCCGTCCGACCACCGCCCGGACGCACGCCTGCGTGTGGGGGCTGGAGGGCGCGGGGCCGCTGCTCGACTGGCTGCAGATCCAGTGGCGGCACCGCTTCTCCCGCGCCAGCGCGCTCGACAAGGGCGACAGCCAGCTCCACGGGCTGATCCTGCTCGACCTGCCCGACCACGACTCGATCAGGGCGCTCACCGACACCGAGGCCGACCGCCTCATCGGCCTGGCGGACCTGGTGGTGTGGGTGCTGGACCCGCAGAAGTACGCCGACGCGTCCACGCACCGCCGCTACGTGACGGAGCTGGCCGGGCACGAGGCCGTGACCGTGTTCGCGCTCAACCAGGCCGACCGGCTCACCAAGGAAGAGCTGGCCGAGCTGGTCATCGACCTCAACGACCTGCTGCGCCGCGAGGGCGTCGAGCATCCCAGCGTGGTCCCCACCTCGGCGGTCACGGGCCGGGGCATCGAGAGCCTCAGGAGCGTCATCGCGACGGCGGTCGCCCGGCGGCGTGCCGCCATCCAGAAGCTGGAGGCCGACCTGCAGCGGCTGGAGCAGCGTCTCAGCAAGGCGATGCCGCTGGGCGAGGCACTGTCGGCGCCGTCCGCGGTGGACGAGGCCCGCCGCATGGGGCTGACGGACGCCCTGTGTGACGCGGTGGGCGTGCCGGCCGTGGGCGAGGCCATGGAGAACGTCTACGCGGAGCGGTCGAACCAGTGGGTGGGCTGGCCGTACCCGCGGTGGTTCTCGAAGTTCCGCTCGGACCCGCTGAAGAGCCTGCGTCTGCAGGACGTGGGGGAGGAGATCCGCGGCATCACGGCCGGTTCGGTGAGCGCGCAGTCGGCCGAGGTCGCCAACGCCGTGCAGGCGCTCGCCGACGGGCTGTCCGTGGGGATGCACCCCGTGTGGCGGACCGGAGTGCACCAGGCGGCGAGGTCCCGCGCCGGGCAGCTCCCGCAGGCGCTGACCGAGGACCTCACGGAGGTGGCGCCGCAGCTGGACCGGGTGCCCGCGTGGTGGCGGGTGCTCAAGGTGTGGCAGTACGCCCTGGTGGTGGCGTTCGTGGCGGGACTTGCCTGGCTGACGGTCGGCCTGCTGATGCCCGGCCAGTTGCCTCCGGCGCTGGAACTGCTGGGCGACAGCGCGGCCTTGCCGTGGGTGGGGCTCATGATGGCCTCGGTGCTGGGGCTCGGAGCGCTGTCGGGGATCGCCTCCCGCAACTTCGTCGAGCTGGGGGCCTCTCGGGAGCGGGAGCGGTTGGAGCGCGAGATGAGGCGCCGGGTGGCCGCTGTGTCGGCGACGATGGTCGTGGAGCCGGTGGAGCGGGAGCTCGCTCGGCACCACGCGTTCTACACGGCCCTGAGAGACCTGTCGGTCTGACGCCTCCCCGGCTTTGCCGCAGCCGGGGGAGGTGTTGCCTGGGCCGCCGCGTTCGCCACGGCGGGGCGGCAACCCTTCCCCCGCCCTTCGCCGCTGTGGGTGGCAGTTTGCACCTTCAGCTTCGCCACTCTGGGGGGCAGCCCCATCCCTGAGCTCCACCACGGCGGGGGCGGCTCCAATCCCGAGCTCCGCCACGGCGGGTGGCGGCTTTATCCCCAGCCCCGGTCACCACCAACGCCTCCATCCACAGAACCGCGTTCCAGAGCCCGGGAGCCGACCCTTCCCCGGCACCCTTTCCTCAGATCGCGGGCAGCCGGCCCGCCGCATGGGAGGCACGGGATGAACGACATCTACATCACGCTCACGGGCAACGTCGCGGCAGAGCCGAGGCAGTACAGCTTCGAGGACGGCAGCAGGGTCACCTCGCTGAAGGTGTTTTCTTCACACCGCTACTTCGACAAGAAGACGGGCCAGTGGTTGGACGGCGACAGGGTGTGCTTCACGGTCCGCTGCTGGCGCACGTTGGGAGACAACGTCGCCTCCTCCATCCGAGCAGGACACCCCGTGGTGGTCTCAGGCAAGCTGCGCATCCGCGAGTTCGGCCCGGAGGGTGATCGCCGTTTCGTTCCCGAGATAGAGGCCAACGCCGTGGGGCACGACCTGCGCTGGGGCACCGGCATGTTCACCAAGCCAGACCGTTCGGGCACCGCGTCGATGAGCAAGGAGATACGCGACCGCCTGGACGAGGAGACCCGAGACTGGGCCATGGGCAGCACCCGCAGCGTCCGAAGCCTCGCCCGCTCAGGATCCATGACGGAGGCCAACCCGTTCCACGCCCTGGAAACCGACCGCTCCCTGGGGACGGACTACGACGCGGTACGCACTCCGGCAGCGGACGGCGTCACCCCGCCCACGTTGGGAGACGAGGGCAGCACTGCAGCCTCCGTCAGTGGAGAGGGCAGCACTACGCGCTCCGTTGGGGACGAGAACCGCACCCTGCGAAGCCTCGGAGCGGAGGGCGGCACAGTGCGCATCCTGGGCGCCGAGGCCGATGAGCTGGACGCCGAGGCTGACGGGACGACATCCATGGTGGACGGCGACGAAGATGGCGACGCCGAGCAACTGACGATGGAGGAGCGAGTAGCGGCATAGGCGCACGTGCAGGGGCACCGACCGCCCACCCGGTGCCCCCGCACATCACGGCCCTCCACTCGGGTCGCTGCGACCGGACGCAACGTAGCTCTGCGTAATTCTTGTGAGCCTGCGTGTTCTTAGAAATGGGGAGTTCTGCAAGGAGTGACCAACACCCCGCAGGCTGTCCGGCTTGTCCACCCATCTTCCTTCCTCAGAATGACCGAGCTCGCCGACCCGGCCACCGCCGTCGAAGCCTTTGACTGCCCGACGTGTGAGGCGCCGATGGGCAGCGCCTGCCGGACCCGAGGCCGCAAGGTGATCAGCACCCGGATCAAGGTGCGGCCGGAGTTCGCCAAGGCGATGGCCTGCGCCCGTACCGCTGCGAAAGCCGGGAACGAGCGACGTGCTGACGTAGCCGTTCGTACCGATCGGCCGGAACTCCAGCGGCCGCAGCGGCTGGCATGCCGTCCCGGCAGGGCTGGAGCAAGGAGGCGAACGTCGCGCACCGCCGCCTCCCTCGTGCCCAGGTCAGGGGGATACAGGGGACCGCGCTCCAGGCCTTGGCGGATTCTCCGGACCGCCACGTCCTTGACAGCCGGTCCGCGCCATCTAGTTGTGTCATGCAACAAGATGGTTGTAGGGTCGAACCATGGCGGATGAGCGTGAGCTTCAGGATGCCGTGGCCCGGTTCGTACGCGCCTTCGGCCTGCATCAGCCTGACCAGACTCCCTGCGGGCGGCCGATCCCGGTGTCGGAGGCGCACGCGCTGGGCGAGCTGGCCAGGGACGGCGCGCTGCGGCAAAGCGAGCTGGCGCAGCGGCTGCGCCTGGAGAAAAGCACCACCAGCCGCCTGGTCACCCAGCTCATCAACCGGGGCTGGGCCGAGCGCACCCCGGCCCCGGACGACGGGCGCGGTGTGCTGGTCCAGCTCACCCCCGCCGGCGGGAACGCCGCCGAGCAGCTGGCCAAGGCCAGAGCGGCGCGCTTTTCCTCGATCTTGGACCGCGTCCCAGAAGGGGAACGCGACGGCGTCCTGCACGCCCTGGAAATCCTCACGGAGGCAATAGATGGACCTTGAGAAGCGACGTAAGAATCGGCGCATCCCGCTGCTGCTGGCCGGGCTGGCGGTGATCGCCGCCGCCTCGGCCGGGTACGCGCTGGGCGGCCAGAGCGGTCAGAGTGAGGCTCAGGCGCTGGCGGCCCGCCAGGCGGAGGTGGCGGCCAAGAGCCGCCAGGTGATGCCGTTCGACCTGGAGCGCACCGTGCACCGCTTCGCCAAGGTCGGCACCGGGGGCCTGCAGATCGTCACCGCGAAGGACCCCGCCGACGCCCGGCAGATCAAGCTCATCCGCGAGCACCTGACCGAGGAGGTCGCGCGCTTCAGCAAGGGCGACTTCGGCGATCCGGCGTCCATCCATGGCGGCGAGATGCCCGGGCTGCGCGAGCTTGAGGCCGGCCATGACCGGGTGGAAGTCCGCTACGCGGAGGCGTCCACCGGAGCCCAGATCACCTACACCACCTCCGATCCGACCCTCATCAAGGCGCTGCACGCCTGGTTCGACGCCCAGGTCACCGACCACGGACAGCACGCCCAACACGGATAACCTCGCCACCCCAGTAGCCGGGATCTCCCCGGAATCCGCCGCCCAACTCCTGACGAAGCCGGCGGATCGGCAGACATATACCCAACCCCCGTAAGGTCCCTCTATGGTTGTTGCATAATTGTCGCAATAACGAAGGAGGCTTTCATGCCCGACACCAGCCCGGCGGTGCGGCGGTCGTTGTTCCTGCACGCGCCGATCCGGCGCACGCCACGCGTGATGCTGGAGCAGATGCTGGCCCTGGTGGATGACGACACCCCGGCCGACGGCCCCGACGGCCCTGTCGCGGTGTTGGAGCGGCGGCTGGCCGAGTTGCTCGGTAAGGAAAGCGCGCTGTTCTTCCCCAGCGGCACGATGGCCCAGCAGTCGGCGTTGCGCGTGCACGCCGACCGGCTCGGGCGTCGCACGTTCGCCGCTCATCCGCAGTCGCATCTGGATACCTGGGAGGAGCAGGGTTACAACGCCGTCCACGGCCTGCGGATGCGCCGTACCGGCGACCTGCACGAGCTGATGACGGCCGCAGACTTGGCAGCGATCGGCGAGCCCCTCGCCGCGGTCGTCTGGGAGTTGCCGCAGCGCGACATCGGCGGGCTGCTGCCCGACTGGGACGAGCTGTGCGAGCAGGTCGCGCTCGTGCGCGCCACCGGCGCCGCCGCGCACCTGGACGGCGCCCGGCTGTGGGAGGCCCAGACCTACTACCGGCGGCCGTTCGACGAGATCGCCGCCCTGTTCGACACCGTCTACGTTTCGCTCTACAAGAGCCTGCAGGGCGTGCGCGGCGCCGTGCTCGCCTCTGATGCGGCCACCGTGGAGGTGGCAAGGGTGTGGCGGCAACGGCTCGGCGGCGGCATCCGCGACGCCTGGCCGCTCGCCCTGGCCGCGCTGGTCCACCTCGACACCCTGGCCGAGAAGATGCCCGCCTATCGCGAGCACGCCACCGCCATCGCCGCCGCAATCAATGCGGACGGTGCCGCCCGCGCCTACCCCGCCCCACCGCAGACCCCGCTGTTCCACATCCACCTGCCCGCCGACCGGCGCGCCGTCGAGCAGGCCGGCGCGGACATCCTCGCCGAGCGCGGCATCCAACTCTGGGGCCGCGTACGCTCCGCGTCCGAGCCCGGCCGATGCGCCTTTGAGGTGAGCGTCGGCGAGAACGCCATGGAGTTCACCCCCGACGAGGTGGTCGGCCTCATTCACGACGTGCTCGACCGCGCCGCCTCCCTCGAGGCCCTGCCGGTGCCGGCCCATACCTGACCCCGTACGATTAAGCGCGCCGGGTGCCGGGCTCGGGCAGTTGTCCCGATGCCGGCCCCGGACGGCGCAGCGCCGCCGCAGGAAGGCGCGGCTCTTGTCGTCATCCGCGATCTCCGTCGGCACCGGTCTCGGCCCGGTGATCGGCGCCCCGCTGCTGCTGCCCAACCTCCGCGATCCCGCCGTCTGACGCATCGATCTGTTCAGCGTGGCGCTGTCGCTGGCCACCCTGCCGCCGATCGTCTACGGCAGCAAAGAACTGGCCAAACCCGACTCCCTGATCCCGGCCGTGGCCGCCCATCGCCGCCGGGCCGCCCATCGCCGCCGGGCCGGCGTTCGGCGCCGGTTCGTCGTCCGCCAGCTGCGCCGGCCGAGCCGCTGCTGGATGTGCGATTGTTCGCCAACCTCACCGTCGCCAACGCGTTGTCCTCGTTGGCGACCGTCGGTTCACGGAACCCGTAGAACTCCCGGATCTGCGAGCGATGGTTTGGCCTGAGATGACATGGCTACCCAGCGCGGTACTGCCAAGCCGTGACCGACACCTACCGATCCAGAGATGTAACTCTCAGCTACCTTTCGGGTGGTCGCAGCGGCCCGAGTGGAGGGCCAGCACGCACGGTCGCTTGGGAGGGAGTCACGACGCAAAGGCGCTTGGCGAGCGGCGACGCCGACGGCTTGGATGGAGTCGCGATGAAAGCGGCCTGGGGGAACCATGCGGCCTGGAGGGGGTCGCGACGTACGGGACCTGACGTACGGGACCTGGGGGGAGCCGCGAGCAAGAGGCGCTGGCGGGAGCAGCGCAGGCGTGCAGAAACGCAGACGGAGATTGGGATGGAGGGGTGGAGGGGGGAGGAGGGGGCACCGGCCGTGGTTTCCCATGACTAACTCCCCGAGGGCGGCCGATGATGTGTTTCCCACGGCAGATGGCTTGGGCATCTGTCAGGTCCAGATCACGCCCCGCACCATGGTTGCTCCTTTCCAGCGCGGCTGTCCAACACGGCCTGCCCTTGGCATGAGCAGGTGTGTGTAGTCATTGCCAACGTATCCGTTCCCATCGCACATCGCACACTCCGCAATTATTGTGTTACACATCGTTAGTCAGGGAGGAGACGAGATGGCGGCGACCAGTCACGCCTCGATCAGGTCTGGCGACGGTGTGTCAACTCTGGCCGGCCGCTGGCCGTTGCTGGGCCAACGCCGCCCGCTCGTGGTCTACCTGTGCGCGATTGTCGCTCTGGACCTGGCCGCAATCATGGTGTGCGCCGTGACCACTGTCTTCCAGTGGCGCGACCTGCTCACGTTCGGCGCTCTCATGGCGTGCGGCGCGGTCTGCATCGAGGCCACCCGGAGGCTGGGCATGCCCGCCGGGGTCTCGCGGGACCTGTTGTCGGCCTGGTGGCTACCGGTGGCGCTGCTTCTGCCGCCGCTATATGCCATTTTCGCGCCGATCGTGCTGCAGGTCCTGCTGCAGGTACGGGTGCGGGCGACCGTTCTCTACCGCCGGGTGTTCACCTCGGCCGCCATCGGGCTTGCCGGGTGTACGGCCTCCGTCGCGTTCCACTGGTTCGTCGATGACCCGTGGGTGCTGTCGCAGGGGAGCGGCCCGCCGATCCTCTACGCGGTGGCCGCGGCTGTGCTGTTCTCCCTGCTCAACATCGCCCTCATTGCGATCGCCGCGCACACCGCCGACCCGGACATCACGTGGCGGGAGGTCCTGTGGGACCGGGAGAGCATGATCCTGGACATCGTCGAGCTCTGCCTGGGCGTCACGGTCGCGATCGGCTGCGGCCTGAACCTGGCTCTGCTGATCCTGGCGCTGCCGCCGGTGGTGCTGCTGCAGCGCAGCCTGCTCCACGCTCAACTCCAGGCCGCCGCCCGTACCGATGCCAAGACGGGCCTGCTGAACGCCGCCGCCTGGCAGCGCGAGGCCGACACCGAGATCGTCCGAGCGCGCCGGACGGGCGGCACCCTGGCGGTCCTGATCATCGACATCGACCACTTCAAACGGGTCAACGACGCCTACGGCCACCTGGTCGGCGATCAGGTGCTGGTGGGCGTGGCGTCCATGTTGCGCACCCAGCTACGGGAATATGACGTGGTGGGCCGGTTCGGGGGCGAGGAGTTCGTGGTCCTGCTGCCGGGCGCCGACGGCCGCGAGGCCCGCCAGGTCGCCGAACGCCTCCGCACCCGCATCGGCCACATGGCGATCCCCGCCGACGACAACCTCATCAGGGTGACCATCTCGGCCGGGGTGGCTCTGATGAGCGTCCATGGAGACGACCTGATCGACCTGCTGGCCGCTGCCGATCTGGCGCTATACCGGGCGAAGGAGCTGGGGCGCGACCGCGTCTGCATCCCCGTCGTGCAATCACCGCCCCCAAGCTCCCTCCCCAACGACACCACCTCCTGATCCTCGCCGACGAGAGCACTTCTGGGTCCGTCGTCGCCTACGAGACCGCCTCCTGGCTCCGTCCCCCAGGGATGCCGGCTCCCGACTTCGCCCCGCCCCCAAGAGCACCGACTCTGACGGTGACGCCTGGTCTTCAACGAGAGGCCGGCGTGAGGCAGGGAGCGGCGCGCCGTCGGACCGCCCGACTCGGACGGGCATTGGCCTGCGCCGCTATACGCAAAGACGCTCCATCCCGCCGTTGGGGGACATGGCGCTCAGTCGTGGGGGCGGCGCTCATGGGGCCGTGGTACGTGGGACCGGCGCCGTAGCCGTAGGGGGCGGTGTCCCGTCTTTCGGGGCGTTGCGGGAGGAGCGGCGGAAGCCCAGGCTCGGAGCCCCTAAGCTAGAGGACATGCCGGAGTACATCTACACGCTGCAGCGCGTGCGCAAGGCGCACGGCGACAAGGTTGTCCTTGACGACGTCACGCTGTCGTTCCTGCCCGGAGCCAAGATCGGCGTCCTCGGCCCGAACGGCACCGGAAAGTCGACGCTGCTCCGGATGATGGCCGGCCTGGAGCAGCCGTCCAACGGGGAGGCCAGGCTCATGCCGGGCTTCACGGTGGGCATGCTCCAGCAGGAGCCGCCGCTCAACGAGGAGAAGACCGTCCTCGGCAACGTGCAGGAGGGCGTCGCCGAGACGATGGCGATGCTCCAGCGCTACAACGAGATCGCCGAGCAGATGGCCACCGACTACAGCGACGAGCTGCTGGAAGAGATGGGCAAGCTGCAGGACCAGCTCGAGCACCGCAACGCGTGGGACCTCGACAGCCAGCTCGAGCAGGCCATGGACGCGCTGCGCTGCCCGCCGCCCGACGCCGACGTGACGAAGCTGTCCGGTGGTGAGCGTCGCCGGGTCGCGCTGTGCAAGCTGCTCCTCGAGGCCCCCGACCTGCTGCTGCTGGACGAGCCGACCAACCACCTCGACGCCGAGAGCGTGCAGTGGCTGGAGCAGCACCTGGAGAAGTACGCCGGCACGGTGCTGGCCGTCACCCACGACCGCTACTTCCTCGACAACGTCGCGGGCTGGATCCTTGAGCTCGACCGCGGCCGCGCGTTCGCGTACGAGGGCAATTACTCCACCTACCTGGAGGCCAAGGCGCAGCGCCTCAAGGTCGAGGGCCAGAAGGACGTAAAGCGGAAGAAGCGCCTGGAAGACGAGCTCGAGTGGGTCCGGTCCAACCCGAAGGCCCGCCAGACCAAGAGCAAGGCCCGTCTCCAGCGGTACGAGGAGATGGCCGCAGAGGCGGACAAGTACCGCAAGCTTGACTTCGAAGAGATCCAGATCCCGCCGGGCCCGCGTCTGGGCACCACGGTGATCAAGTCCGACACTCTGACCAAGGGGTTCGGCGACCGGCTGCTGATGGAGGACCTGACGTTCGACCTGCCGCGCAACGGCATCGTCGGGGTCATCGGTCCCAACGGCGTCGGCAAGACCACGCTGTTCCGCATGATCACCGGTAGCGAGACGCCCGACACCGGCTCGATCACGGTCGGCGATACGGTCAAGATCTCCTACGCGGACCAGAGCCGCGGCGGCATCGACCCGAACAAGAACGTCTGGGAGGTCGTCTCCGACGGGCTCGACCACATCAAGGTCGGCAACGTGGAGATGCCGTCGAGGGCGTACATCGCGGCGTTCGGGTTCAAGGGTCCCGACCAGCAGAAGAAGGCGGGGGTGCTCTCGGGTGGCGAGCGCAACCGGCTCAACCTCGCGCTCACCCTCAAGCAGGGCGGCAACGTGCTCCTGCTCGACGAGCCCACCAACGACCTCGACACGGAGACGCTGTCGTCGCTGGAGAACGCCCTGCTCGACTTCCCGGGCTGCGCGGTGATCACCTCGCACGACCGCTGGTTCCTCGACCGCATCGCCACGCACATCCTGGCGTGGGAGGAAGGGTCGAACTGGTTCTGGTTCGAGGGCAACTTCGCCGACTACGAGAAGAACAAGATCGAGCGCCTCGGCGCCGACGCCGCCCGCCCGCACCGTGTCACGTACCGGAAGCTCCACCGCGACTGAGCACCGTCCTAAGAGCACAACCCCCCATCTCGTACGGCACGTCACGGGCGGCACCATCCGCCGCCCGTGGCTGAAGGCCTCGCGGTCACCTGCTGATTTTTACGCCGCGATCGGGCCATCTTCGGCCTGTGGGCCCGCTGCCGGCCGTGAGATGTGTCTTCGCTGATCATGGCCAACGGCCGGAACGGTTTGCCGTGCTGGGGTCGCTTCGGTCTTCGCGTTGGCGGTGTCCTCGGACCTGCCGATCCAGTGGACGAACGCGGTCATCAGCGTGCGGCGTGGGCCTGGTCCACGCCGGCCAGATGGCCGTACGGACGCCTGGCGACGGGAGAAGCGTGCTCAGCGTCGCCAAGAGCCACTTTGACCACCGGCCAGGCTGCCTAGCTGGGGAATTCAGTGGCCGGCGGCTGGGTCATGCTGGCCGCCTGCTGGTTGAGTCTCTGACTGTCCACCCTGGTGGCCCCAGCCGGTACGACCCTGCTCGCTCGTCTGCATCGGACGCTGGCGAAGTTCCAGGTGCCGACTCAGGAAGAGAAGGAACTCGTCGCCATCGTCGAGAGCACGCGTGAAGCCATTGTCGTGGTTCCTCCGCTGCGACCAGGGCCACCGAACCCGTAGCATCGTTTCCCTCTGGCGGTATCCCGTCAAGTCCATGATGGGGGAGAAACTGAACGCCGCCGAGGTCGGTGAACATGGAGTGCTGGGAGATCGCGTCTACGCTGTGCTGGACGGCGCGGACGGCAAGGTGGCCAGCGCGAAGAGCCCGCGGAAGTGGCCGCAGATGTTCGAATGCGGCGGGCGCGCGGAACCGCCACGAACCTAATTCTAGAATTCCCGGGCCTATACTCGGCGCGTGGCACGTAAGACCTCGTGGGAGTGGAGCCGTACCGCCCAGACCCGCAAAAGCATGCTGCAGGCGGCTCGCGAGGTCTTCGGCGAGCACGGCTTCGCCGAGGCCAACGTCTCCGAGGTGGTCGCCCGCGCCGGGTCCAGCGTCGGGAGCCTCTACCACCACTTCGGCGGCAAGGCCGAGCTGTTCCTGGCCCTGTACGAGGACCACCAGGCGGCGCACGAGGAGGCGTCGGCCGCCAGCGTGGCCAAGGCCAAGCAGGAGGGCGTGGACGACCCCGTCGAGCTCCTGATCGCCGGGGCGCGCGCGTATCTCGCCGGAGCGTGGGAGCGGCGTGACCTGGTCAGGCTGTTCATCGAGGGGGACGGGCCGCCGGGGTTCGAGCTGATCCGCCGCACGCGGGGCCGGGAGTGGGTACGCCAGAACGCGGTGCTGCTGAGGGCCGGCGGCGAGCCGCTCGACCGGTTCATGGTGGCCGTGCTGACCGGCATCATCGGGGAGGCCGCGCGTGAGGTCGCCGCCTCGGATACGGAGGAGGACGCGCGGGAGGTCGTCGAGGCGGCGATGAAGCTGATCCGCCGCCTTGACCCGCTCAAGGTCCTGGAGGAGGGCTGACCTCAGGGCGGGAGGATGGTGGCGCGCCCCCGGTCGAGCACCACGGTCCCGTCGTCCTTGGCCGTCCTGAACAGCACCTCCCCCCCGTCCACCCAGATCGACACCGTGAGCGACTCCCCGGGGAACACGGGGCTGGTGAACCGCCCCGACATGGCCTGGAACCGGGCGGGGTCCGACCCCGCCACCAGGTGGGGTAGCGTCCGTCCCGTCACCGCGTACGTGCACAGCCCGTGCAGGATCGGCCGGTCGAACCCGGCCCTGGCCGCCTGCTCCGCGTGGACCAGCAGGGCCGGGTCGAAGTCGCCCAGCGGCGGCCTCGGAGCCTGCGCCGCCAGCACCGCGAACGTCGGCAGCACCCGCTGTCCCTTCTCCGTGGTGAACTCCAGCCCTGAAGTCCCCGCCCCGGCGCCGAGCGCGTACAGCATGGTGTCCTTGGGGGTCCATGTGCGCTCGTGAGCGGGACCCTCGACACCGACCACCGTGTGGTCGAGCACCATGTCAGTCCTCCATCCTCAGCCTGACGCAAGGCCACATGTCCCGGGCGGGTACGGTTGCGGACGTGGTTGAACGTTCCCAGCCCCAGCGACACGTCTACCCCCGGACGGTGAGATTCGCCGACATCGACTCCCAGGGCCACGTGAACAACGTACGTTTCCTCGACTACCTGGAGGACGCCCGCTTCGGCATGTTCCACATCGATCCGTACAACGCGGGCGAGGAGCCGTTCAAGGGCCTGGTGGTGACCCGCCACGAAATCGATTACCGGCGCCCGCTCGGCTTCCGCGCCGACCCGGTGCTGGTCGAGACGTGGGTGACCGAGATCAGGGCGGTGCGGTTCGCGCTCCAGTACGAGATCCGCGACGACCGCGAGGTGTTCGTCACCGCCAAGTCGGTCCTCGCGGCCTACGACGTGGAGCGGGCGGCCCCGCGCAGGCTCAGTGAGGGCGAACTGGCCTACCTCAAACGCTTCTCGTGAAGCGCTGGCTGATGCTGGCGCTGGGCGTCAACGCGCACACCAGCGTCACCTTAGGACTCGGCGGCCTGCCCCTCATCCTGCCCGAAATACAGCGACATTTCGGTGTTTCGTTGCCGGTGGCGGGGATCATCGCGAACTCCCCGGGCATCGGCATCCTGTTCGCCCTGGTCGCCTGGGGCGCGTTGGCCGACCGGCACGGCGAGCGGCTGGTCCTGGGAACGGGCGTGGGCCTGGCGGCCGTGCTGTTCGCCGCGGTCGCGTTCGTCGAGCGGACGTGGGCAGTGATCGCGCTGCTGGCCGTGGCCGGCGCGGCAGGCTCGGCCGCGCTGGTCGGCGGCGGACGGATCGTGCTGCGCTGGTTCGAGCCGCCGGAGCGAGGCGTCGCGATGGGCCTGCGCCAGGTCTCCTTCACTCTCGGCATGGCCATCGGCGCCTTCGTCCTCCCGCCGGTCGCGCGGGCGCACGGCCTGCCCGGCGTGCTCACCGTCTGCGCCGCCGTCAGCCTGCTGGCCGCCGTGCTGGCCGCGCTCTTCCTGGCCGAGCCGCCGCACACGATCTCCGGGTCCGGCACCGCGCCGGTGGGCACGCCGTACCGGCAGCCCGCTCTGTGGCGGGTGCACGCCACCAGCGCCCTGCACGTCGTGCCGCAGATCGTGGTCAGCACGTACGGCGTGACCTGCCTGGTGCGCCTGTACGGCTGGGACAGCGTGGCGGCCGGGCAGCTGTTCGGGGTGGCGGCGATCGGCGGGGCGGCGGTGCGCATCGCGGCCGGGCGCTGGTCCGACAGGACCGGTCTGCGCATGCGACCGCTGCTGCTGATCACCATCGGCAGCCTCTGCGTGCTGGCGCTGCTGGTCGCCGGCACGCTCACCGGCGGCTCGCTCGGACCCGCCATGCTCGCCCTGGGCGCGGTGATGACCGTGGCCGGCAACGGGCTCGCCTACCTGGCGGCCGGCGAGCTGGCCGGACCCGCCTGGGCCGGCAGGGTGCTCGGCACCCACAACACCATCCAGAACACCGTCTCGCTCGCCGTGACGCCGCTCGCCGGCGTGCTGATCGAGCACGCCGGATTCTGGGCTGGTTTCGCGGCGGGCCTGGCGTGCGCGCTGCTGTCGCTGCCCGTCATCCCTGTCCGCGGCGAGCGCTCGCGCGGGCTATGAGTCTCGCCGCAGCCACACCGCGGTGTCGGGCGGCAGCAGGCCCCGCTTGAGCGGTCCGCTCGACAGCAGCACGGCGTCGTGCTCCGGCAGGTGTACGGGCCCGAGGCCACAGTTGATGGCGCAGGTCAGCGGGCCGCGGGTAAAGAAAAGCGCACCCTCGGGAGAATCCAGCCACTCCAAGGTGTAAGGAATCGATCGTGCCAGGTCACGGCGGTGGGCGAGGGCCCGGCGGTAGAACTCCAGCGTCGAGCCGGCGTCCCCTTCCTGCTTCTCGACGCTCAGCTCCGCGAACATGGCGGGCTGCGGCAGCCACGGCTCGACCCCGCCCGGCGAGAACCCGTACGAGGGGGTGTCCACCGTCCACGGGATCGGCACCCGGCACCCGTCGCGCCCGGGCAGCTCGCCCTTCGACTGGAAGAAGACCGGGTCCTGCCTGGCCTCGTCGGGCAGGTCGGTCACTTCGGGCAGCCCCAGCTCCTCGCCCTGGTAGAGGTAGGCGGAGCCGGGCAGCGCCAGCATCGTCAGCAGCGCCGCTTTGGCCCGCGCGAGGCCCGTGCCGGGGTCGGCGGCGTCGTAGCGGGTGCGGTGGCGTACGACGTCGTGGTTGGACAGCACCCACGTCGCGAACGGCACGGCGGCCAGGGTGTCCTCGATGACCTTCTTGAACGCCGTCGGCGACCAGGGCGCCTGCAGCCAGGCGAAGTTGAAGCTCTGGTGCAGCTCGTCGGGGCGCACGTAGAGGGCGAGGTCCTCGGAGCTGTCCGTCCACACCTCGCCCACGGCCATCCGCTCGCCCGGATAGCCGTCCAGCAGCCTGCGCCAGTCGCGGTAGACGTCGTGCACCTCGGGCTGCCCCCACACCGGCGAGACCGACTTGAACGACTGGTCGCCCACGTCGGGCAGCCCTTCGGCCTTGTAGAGCCCCATCGCCACGTCGATGCGGAATCCGTCGACGCCCCGGTCCAGCCAGAACCGCAGGATGTCCAGGAACTCGGCGTGCACCTCGGGATTGCGCCAGTTGAAGTCGGGCTGCCCGGGAGCGAACAGATGCAGGTAGTACTGCCCGTCCGCCACCTTCGTCCAGGCCGGCCCGCCGAACGTGGACTGCCAGTTGTTGATGGTGTCGCGGAAGATGTACCGGTCGCGCCGCTCGCCCCGCAGCGCCGCCTGGAACCAGGGGTGCTCGGACGAGCTGTGGTTGGGCACGACGTCGACCAGCACCCGCAGCCCGTGGTCGTGCGCGTCGGCGACCAGCGACTCGAAGTCGGCCAGCGTGCCGAACAGCGGATCGACGCCGCGGTAGTCGGCCACGTCATAGCCGCCGTCGGCCATGGGGGAGGGGTAGAACGGCGTCAGCCAGATGGCGTCGACCCCCAGCCGCTGGAGGTACGGCAGGCGCTCGCGCACCCCGGTCAGGTCGCCGACGCCGTCTCCTGAGGCGTCGGCGAAGCTTCGAACGTAGATCTCGTAGACGACGGCGTCACGCCACCAGGGGATATCCATGTGGCGTGTCATGCCCGCTATGTAGGTGAGTTCACCAGGCTGTGGGCCGCGTAGACCAGATAGTCCCAGAGCCTGGTCTCTTGCTCCTCCGGCAGGTCGAGCGAGTCGACCGCGTCACGCATGTGCCGCAGCCACGCGTCCCGCTCGGGCTCGCCGATCACGAACGGCATGTGCCGCATGCGCAGCCTCGGGTGACCGCGCTGCTGGCTGTAGGTGTTGGGCCCGCCCCAGTATTGGATCAGGAAGCCCCGCAGCCGCTCTTCGGCGGCCGTCAGATCGGGCTCCGGGTAGAGCGGCCGCAGCAGGGGGTCGTCCGCCACTCCCTCGTAGAAGCGGTGCACGAGGCGCCGGAAGGTTTCCTCGCCGCCAACGGCGTCATAGAAGGAGGTCTCGCTCACGCTCATAGACTATGCGGTGGCGACCAAGGCGATGCCGGCGGTGTCGAGCGCCGCCTTGACCCTGATCCTGAGCTCTCTCGACACCTCCGCCTGCGCCGTGGGCAGTGTCTTGGCGGTGATGCGGAAGACCAGCGAGCTGTCGGACAGCTGCTCGACGCCGAACACCTGGGGCTCTTCCACGATCTTGCTCTCGCGCAGCTCGGCGTCGGCCCAGATCTCCTCAGCCACGTGCTCGAGCAGCGCCCGCACCTTCGTGAGGTCGGTGTCGTAGGCCACGGGGACGTCGACGTAGGCCCGTGACCAGCCCTGCGACTCGTTGCCGACCCTGGTGATGGTGCCGTTGCGGACATACCAGACGCGGCCGTCGGCGTCGCGCAGCCTGGTGACGCGCAGGGTGACCGCCTCCACGGTGCCGACCGCGGCACCCGCGTCGATGACGTCGCCCACGCCGTACTGGTCCTCGAGCAGCATGAACATGCCCGCGATGAAGTCCTTGACCAGCTCCTGCGCGCCGAAGCCGATGGCCACGCCGAGGATGCCGACGCTGGTCAGCAGGGGTGCGATCGGGATCGTCAGCCGGTCGAGCACGGTCAGGATCGCGGTGCCGAGGATGACGATGGAGGCGACGTGCTTGAGCACCGACCCCATGGTCTCGGCCCGCTGCTTGCGCCGCTCGTGCAGCAGTGCGTCGATGCCGTCAGGAGCCGCGTTCTTACGGAACCTGCTGGCGATCGACCCACCCGTCGCCGCGCGGTCGACCACTTTCGTGATGATCCTGTGCGCGATGTTGCGGATCACGAACGCGAACACGAGGATCAGGACAATGGTGATCGCAGTCGCCGCCACTGTCGCCCAGGTCTCATTGTCGAGCATCCCGGCTAGCGTAGAGCAGAGCGGGTCGTTTTTGCACGTCACGCTCACTGCCTGGGCCATACTTCCCAAATCGGGCAGGCTCGATGGGGAAGCGGGTGGTGGCGACGGTGTCACCAGCAGTAACACTGGGTAGATCCCCCTCCGGAAGCGGTTCGGTCGGCTCATTGGACCGTTTCGATCCAAAAATACCGCCGACCGGACCGCCCGCCGTCACATCACGCCGGGGAAGACGGGGTCGCCTGCTCTCTGGGCCGCGGAGGGAGAGAGCGGACGCTCCGATGACGGACGGCTCGGGACGGGACACGCACCCGGAAGCATGTCCCGTGCCGGTTCCGGGAGGGATCCCCCGAACACCTGCCCGGCGGACCAGGCAGGCGGCTCTTACGCAGGCGCGGCACGACGTCCGGCCGCGCCTGGGGCCGGAACCGGCGGGGCGACCAGGGCTCCGGCATACGGGAACCCTCCGCACCGGCCACCCCGCCGGCTCCGTTGACGCCGTCGTGGGTGCGGTGAGCCGTGGTGGCTGCGCTCCACCCGGGTCACCGCGTCGTCACTCCCCCACGGCGGCCAGCACGCGTGCGACCTTGGTGGCCGCCCCAGCCGGATCGTCGGCCTTGTGCATCCGCTCGCCCCAGGACCAGCAGTACCACCAGTCCTGCATGTCGGACGTGCTCGTGGACCGACAGGTGACGTTCTCCGACAGGCTCGTCGCGTTCGGGTTGATGACCCGTGCGAACGTACGCCCGCCCTGTGTCTGGACCACCCGTGCGAGCAGTCCGTGAGCGCCGAGCTCTGACACGAGACGGTTCAGATGCTCGAAGTTGTCGTCCCCCACCGTTAGTCCCCTCCCTCTTTGGGAATCTGGCTGGTGCGCCAAAGATGGCTCATGTCAACGGTGTGCGCAACGGTGGTCCCCCGCTCACAGGGAGTTGCTTCTACCTCATGGGTTGTAAGAAACAGTCCCTCGGAGGACGATCCTTATCCGTAGGCTTGGAGGCGGGCGTTTCCATCCTGCCGACATTGGTTCACACTCTTGGGTAGGCGCACAGCGACGTGGACGCTACGCTGAGTCACCAGTTGTGGACCGGTCGAGACACGCGCGAGAGGGGCCGGGATGGCCGGCAGACAGCACAGGGAGACGGAGATCGCCCGGCGGATCAGGGCCAAGGGCCTGGCCGCCGGGCGGACTTCGGCCCAGATAGCTGACGAGATCCATGAGCAGTGCACGTCCCAGTTCGGCACCAGCCGCATCAAGGCACACCGCCTGTCGTACGGCATCGCGTTGGCAGACGTCGTCGAGCAGATCAGAGCCCTGTTCGAGCGCGACGACAAGTCGATGCCCGGCATCGGCGAGACGTTGCTGTCCGCCTACGAGAGCGGGCTCAAGCGCCCAGGGCCCGAATACATGCACTACCTGTGCACCGTCTATCGCGTCGAGCCGCATGAGCTCGGCTACGACGGGCCGTGCATCTGTGGCCGCGGGCACCGCCTGCAGGCAGTCCCCAGTGTCGTCGCGGAGGCCAAGCAGCGGCCGTTATTGCCGACGGAGCGGGAGTTGCTGCTCACGCCGATGGTCACCGAGTCGGAGGCTGAGGAGGACGAGAACATCCTCCGCCGCACGCTGCTCAACCTGCTCAACCCTGAGACCCGCTTGGTCACAACGCTCGACGGGCCCATTCTCGGCGCGTGCGAGGGCATCAGACGCCGGATGGACGAGACACTCGTGTCGGCCACCGTGTCCGCCGCGATGCTCGACCAGTGGGAGGAGGCCACGCTCAGCTTCGGCCGTCAATACACGACGACGGCCCCGCTGCGGCTCCTGTGCGACGTGCTGCTCGAAATGAGCGCCGTGCGTACGGCGATGTCCCGCCGCCAGCCCATCGACCTGCAGGACCGCCTTCTGCGGATGGCGGCGCAGCTGTCGGGGCTGAGCGGCATGATCATGATCAATCTCGGTGACCACCGGCTGGCCCGCTCCTTCTTCAGGACCGGGCGCACCGCGGCCGACGAGACGGGCGACCGCGCGCTGCGCGCGTGGATCACCGCCCGCGAGTCGCTCGTCCCCCTCTACTTCGGGGACGCCCGCGAGGCGCTCAACCTGGCGAAGAAGAGCCGCGACCTGGCCGGCTCCACGCCCTGCCCCGCGCAGGCCATGGCGCCGGTCGTCGAGGCCAGGGCGCTGGCCATGCTCTCCGGGTCAGAAAGCAAGAAAGAGGTCGTCGACCAGGCCAAACGCGCACTGGCCAGGGCCCGCAGCGCCTTCTCCCACATGAAGAGCGAAGACCAGGAGGACATGGCCTTCGGCTACACGGAGAAGCAGCTCTACTTCTACCAGGGCGACGTGCTCACCAAGCTCGGCCAGACGCTGGAGGCCGAGGTGGTGCTCGACCAGGCGCTGGAGAAGTACGAGGACCACATCCTCGACCAGACGCTGATCCGGCTCGACCAGGCCCAGTGCCGCCTGATCGCCGGCGAGGTCGACTCCGCGCTGGAGATCGGCACCAAGGCGTTGCGGATGGTCAGTGACGAGTATCTGACCGACTTCATCATGCGTCCCGCCCTGGCGCTCGAACAGGCGATCATGGCGCGCGAGGCCAACCATGCCAAACTCGAGGAGTTCAGGGCCGAGCTGCGCCGGCCCAGGACGGCCCAGCTGAAGGGGGGCGGTGCATGAAGTTGGAGATCCGGCGCTATCGCTGGTCCGACCTCGACACCATCCTCGTCCTCCACCGGATCTGCCTCGCCGAGGTGGGGCTGATGCCGGGCGACGGCGTCTACTACGACGACGACTTCCCGCGCATCCAGGAGATCTACGTGGCCTGCGGCGGCGATTTCCTGGTCGGCGAGCTCGGCTCGCGGGTGGTCTCCATGGGCGGGCTGAAACCCGTCGACACGTGCACGGCCGAGATCTGCCGGCTGCGCGTGCACCCCGAGTACCAACGGCGCGGCTTCGGCGCGGCCATGCTGCACGCGCTGGAACAACGCGCGGTGGAGCTCGGCTTCGAGCGCGTCAGAGGCGACACCACGCTCAACCAGCAGGCCGCGCTGTCGCTGTACGAGCGCCAGGGATGGCGGGAGCTCTCGAGACACCGGGTCGGTGACCTGACCGTCGTCTACGGAGAGAAACGGCTGATCCCTCCCGTGGTCGTCGAACTCTAGAAGCCCTTCTCGCGCGGGCCCCACCTCACCCCTCCGGGGCCGTGCATCCGCTTTCCCCGGTGATCTTTCCCGGGCCCTCCCGGCGTGCCCCTTCCGCCGGCGTCCCTTCCGTCACCCGCCGAATCGCGCAGCGACTGCCGTCCTGAAACGGTCACTCTCTCTGCCGCGGATATGGATGTACGAACCCGCGGGTGAGGCTCTTAACACCGAGTTGTAGAGGAACCTCACCGGCTGCTCCCTGTACATCTGCGGCTGCGAATAGTAGTGAGATGCTTTTGCCATGGCAGTCGTACCCGCTCCCCGCCCCCTCCTGGGAGCTGTGCTTCTGTTGTTCGTCAGCGCCGCATGGGGGTCGGCGTTTCCGCTGATGAAGGATCTCATCCACCGGTTAGCAGTCGAGGATCTGCTCGCCGAGCGCTACCTGATCGCCGCGCTCACGCTCCTCCTCATCCGGCCGGGCTGCCTACGGGGGCTGCCACGCAAGACGTGGATCAACGGGGTCGTTCTCGGGGTGATGTTCGGGGTCGGTCAGGCCGGCCAGGCCATCGCGCTGCACAGCCTGCCGTCCTCCCTGTCCGGCTTCGCGGTCGGCTGCAGCGTGGTGATCACGCCCATCCTGGCGCTCATCGTGTTCAAGGCGAAGGTCCAGCGGCGGATCTGGGCGGGGGTCGTGCTCGCGCTGGCCGGCATGGCCGTGTTCACGCTGCTGCGCGGGATGGAGGATCACGACGTCTCCGTGCTGGCGCTCGGGGTCACGCTGGCCGCGGCCGCCCTCTACTCCGGCCACACGCTGCTGCTCGCGCAGTTGTCCAAGCGGGGGGAGCCCTTCCACGCGTACGCGCTGACCGTGATCCAGCTCTTCACCATCGGCCTGCTCACCGGGGTCGTGGCCGTGCGTGACGGGATCTCCTTGCCGTCGAACGGCCCCGACTGGCTGATACTCGGGCATCTTGCCGTGGTGTCGTGCGCGCTGGGATTCCTGGCCCGCTCGTACGGTCAGGCGCACGTGCCTGCCGTGCCGAGCGCGATCCTGATGTCGTCGCAGCCCCTCTGGGTGGCCGCGATCTCGGTGATCTGGTTCCAGGAGAAGGTGGACTGCAGCATGATCGTCGGCGGCGGTCTGATGGCCGGCGCCATGCTGCTCGCCCTCCCCTCCAGGACCACCGCCCTGGGTAAGGAGCACTCCCACGGCAGGCGGGATCTGCTCGCCGTCACGGCGCGGGCGGCCAAGGCGCTGGCCGATCTGAGGATCAAACGTGAGGATCAGTTGCGCCTCGACGGCGGTCCCCCTGCGTACATCGACAAAAGTGCCTGCGTGAACACCGGGTCCTGCCCCTGGCACACCCGTTCGCTCAAGGGCGGCGGGGAGCCCAGCCTCGAGCGGCTGATCGAGCGGGCCACGATCATCGTGCGGGCTCGAAATCTGCCGGGGGTGGGGTGCTGCCAGTCGCTCACGTTGCTCGGGCGGTGCCTGTGTGACTTGATGGAGGAAGCCGAGCAGGCCCGGACGAAGGCATTGCCTCGCTGGTTTCGTTCCCAATAGGTTAGAAGTGTCAATCAAAAGGGCAGCGCTTTTTATCCTTTGACCTCCCACTTATTCACCATAAATCTTGATATTCGGCGAGGTGCACTAATAATGGTGAATTAACCCCAATGGAGAGGTACGTCATGAAGCGCATCATTGTCCGCAAGCCAGGCACCGCGCGACTCGCGGGGACCTCCAGTGTCATTCACAAGGGGTGACTGAGGCGAGGTCCCATCTCAGAGTCCAGGGCGAACCATCCGCTCAAGACAGGGCCGCGCGGCTGATGACGCCGTTGATCGACGGGCATCGCCGGCCGCGCGGCCCTTACACTGTCGCCGCCGCCCTGCTGCGTCACCTGGTGCCGCGGGCTCTGGAACGGGACGGTGACCTGGTGGCGGCCCATGACATAGAGATCCGGGCGGCGGCGCCGGAGCTGGCGGATCTCGTGCCGGCCAGGCGGGTCACGATCGACGCCGATCTGTCCGACGACGAGCGCATCCTCGTGCCCGCGCCCCGCCGTACGCTGCGGCTGGCCAACGGGCTCGCGGAGTTCTTCCGCGACGCCGTACGCCCTGGGCAGGCGATCGCGGTGTGCAACGGCGCCGAGGCCGACCCGACGGACACCGAGCTGCTCGACGTCATGATGCGGCGCATCCCTCCGGAAACGCTCGCGATCACGTTGTACTCCGGCGGTCCCGAGCCTCCGCCCGACACCCGTGGCACGGACGAGCTGTGGGCCCTGGTGGACCGGTGCATGCGCGACGGCTTCCTGCATGCCGCCGCCGAGCTGGGGGAGCGCGGCATGTCGCGGACCGAGCCGGGCGGCGAGCGCTGGTGGCGCTTCGCCCAGCGCACCGCGACCGCGCTCGGCGGTCTCGGCCGCACCGATGACGCCCGGACGGTGTGGGACCGGGTGCGCTCGGCCAGTCAGGATCCGGCCATGCACGCCGCCGGTGCGTACGGCACCGCCATGCTCGACGCCCGCGACCCCGACCCCGCCCGCCGCGACCTGGGCCGGGCCAGGCGCTGGATCAACGAGGCCATCGCCATCTCCAGCCTGCTGCCCGACCCTGCGGAACGGGCCTTCAAGCTGGGCTTCGACCGCAACGGCCTGGCACTGATCGAGCTGCGGCTCGGCAGGCTGGGTGCGGCCCTGTCGCTGGTCGAGTCGGCCATCGACCTGGCGGGCGAGCTGGGTGACCGGCATCCGCTGCACAGGATGGTGCTGCTGGCCAACCGGGCGCAGCTCCTGGCCGCGCTCGGGCACGTCAAGGAGGCGCTGGAGGACTACACGGCGGCGATCGCGCTGGACCCGGCCTTCCCCGACTACTACCTGGAACGGGGGAACCTGCTGTTCAAGCTCGGCCGGCACGAGGAGGCGCTGGCCGACTTCGAGCGGGCCATCCGGGCCGGGCCGCCGCTGCCCGAGGCGTACTACAACCGGGCGGAGCTGCGTACCGTGCGGGGCGACATCGAGGAGGCGCTGGCCGACCTGGGCCGGGTGATCGAGCTCGACCCCGCCTACCTGGACGCGTACATCAACCGGGCCGGGCTGCTGGCCGCCGCGGACCGGGACGAGGAGGCCAGGGCCGACGTCGCGGCCGGGCTTGTCCTGGCGCCCGGCAACCCGCACCTGCTCACGGTGCTGGGGCAGCTGGAGACGGCGGCGGGGCGGCTCGGGGAGGCGCGGGAGGCGCTGGACCTGGCGGTTGAGCGCGCGCCCGGCCTCGCGGCCGCCTGGGGGAACCGGGGGGTGCTGCGGTACGCGGCCGGGGACCTGGAGGGGGCGGTGGACGACCTGTCCCGGGCCACCGAACTCCAGCCCGAGCCCGACCTCTACACCAACCGCGCCGTCGCCCTGCGCGCCCTCGGCCGCGACGCCGAGGCCGAGGCGGACGAGCGCCGGGCCGGCCTCTCGTGACGCCCCGGGGCGCGGCGCCCTCTCGGACGTCCCGTCGCCAGCCTTGTGGATCTAGATCGTGAGCAGGCTCTTGCCGGTGACCGTGCGGGCCTCGATGGCGGCGTGCGCCTCGGCGGCGGACGCCAGAGGATAGGTGGCGCCGATGGCCGGGCGCAGGCGTCCGGCGGCGGCCTGCGCCAGCGCCTCCCTGGCCAGCTCGCGCATGTCCACCTGGGGCCAGGCGACCGCCGTCACGCGCGGGTCCGGCGTGGTCATCGGACCGCCCGCCATCCCGTACGCGCTCAACCGGCCCCCGTCCTTGAGCAGGCCCTGCGCGGCCGCGCCGATCTCGCCGCCCACCCCGTCGAAGACCAGGTCCAGGCCGCCGGTCGCGTCCCGTACCTGCCGCGTCCAGGCAGGGTCGGTGTAGTCGACCGTCAGCTCCGCGCCCAGGCCCGCCGCGAGCTCCCGCTTGGCGGCGCTGCTCGCCGCGGCCACCACACGGGCCCCAGCGGCGACGGCGAGCTGCACCAGCAGGCTCCCCACGCCGCCGCCCGCCGCCTCGACCAGCACCCACTCGCCGGGCTTCGGGGCGGCGGCCCGCGCGAGGCCCACGGCGGTGCGGCCGTCGGCGAGCAGCGCCACCGCGACCTCGGGCGACAGGCCGTCGGGGATCGGGATCAGGTCGGCGGCGCCGGCCACCGCCAGCTCCGCGTAGCCGCCGTAACCGCCCAGCGTGCTGACCACCCGCGCGCCGGTCAGCGCCTCGTCCACGCCCTCACCCGTCTTGACGACCGTGCCCGCGACGCCGTTGCCGAGGATCGCCGGCAGCTCGGCCCGCCGCGGTCCCCGGTCCGCGCGCACCTGCGTCTCCACGAACGTGATGCCCGCCACCGACACCTTCACGAGCACCTGTCCAGGCCCCGCCACGGGGTCCGGCACCTCCTCCACGACCAGCATCTCCGGCCCGCCGTACTGCCTCAAGACCACCGCACGCATGTCAGTCTTCTCTCTATCGGAGCGATTCGCTCCGAAATTCTAATATCCTCTACGGCATGGGCACACGGGGGAGGCAGGCCGAGGCGGCACGTAACGATCTGCGGCTGTTGCGCGCGGCGCACGAGGTGTTCACGACGCAGGGGTTCGACGCGCCGGTCTCGGCCATCGCCAAGGCGGCGGGCGTGGGCATGGGCAGCCTCTACCGCCGCTATCGCACCAAGGAGGAGCTGCTCCAGCGCCTGTGCGTGATCGCCATGGAACGCGGGGTGGAGGCGGCCGAGGCCGGGCTGGCCGAGCCCGATCCGTGGGAGGGTTTGTGCCGGTACATACGCGCGTGCGTCGGTTACCGGGCGGGCGCCCTCGCACCGGTCGCGGGCACCATCGAGGTCACGGACGAGATGTGGCGCACGGCGAGGAAGTCCACGGAGCTGGCCGACCGGCTGATCTGCCGCGCCCGTGAGGCCGGCATGCTGAGGAACGACGTGACCACGCTCGACATCTCGCTGCTCATGGAGCAGTTCAGCCGCCCGGCGCCCGGCGGCGAGCATCCGCACGTCAAGGAGCGCCTGCTGACCATCGCGCTCGACGGGCTGCGCGCGCCTGGGGTGAGCGAGCTGCCCGGCGAACCTCCGAGCACGGAGTGGTACGAAGGCCGTTGGGGGAGTGCCCCTTAGGTCTACGGTTGGAAACGTGGGCTTCAACGAGCTGCTGAAGGACCTCGACCCCAGTGCCAGCGTCCAGGCCGCGGGCATCAGGCGCGGCTATGGCGGGCCACCCGCCCGCACGGTGAGCGTCACCTCGGGCCTGGCGCGACTGCGCTGCGCGTCCCTGCTCAAGCCGTTGTACGCGTGGGTGAGCGCGGCCCGCATCCCCGACGCCGACCGGTGGCGGCGGCACGCCGAGCCCGCCGTGGTCGTGTCCTCCAACGCCGACACGCTCAACCTGTGGCTCGCCGTCGGCCCGCGTGTCATCCTCGACGACCTCCGGCAGCGCACCGGCGTCGCCTGGTCGCCGCCCAACGGCGACCCTTCCCGGTTCGGCTCGGTCGAGGTGGCCGCCGACGAGGTGGCGACCGCGTACGCGGTGCTCGCCCAGGCCGCCGTCGCGGGTGACCCGGTCGCGGAGACCATCATGGGGTGGATGCGGCAGGTCAGCGCGTCGCAGGCGTTCGGCGTCCGTGAGGCCATCCGATCGCCGGGGGCGGGGGTCAAGAGCGGCTGGTACGGCGCGCCGGACGAGACGTGCCTGCGCACCCACACCGTGGCCGTCCTGCCCCGCGGCGGCACCCGGATCGCGGTGGCCGTCGGGATGACCTCGCTGCCGTACACCGACGTGCGCGATCGCGAGGTGTACCAGGAGAAGGTGGGCAAGGGGCTGCCTGTGGAGCCCGAGCATGAGAAGGTGGCGGGCGGGCTGCTCCGCGAGCTCCTGGTGACGACGCTGGACGAGCTCGGCCACTTCCGCGACGGGCCGGGCCATCCCCGCAGGGCGCCGAGCTGAGTCAGCCCAGGAGGCGCTCTAATTTTTCCTACTTCGTATGGGAGTTATGTTGATATTTACCGTTTTGGGGGGATGCGGCGCTTGGCCCGCGGCCGGGCAGGCGTGCAGCGGGTACGTGGTGGAGTCGGAGGGTTTCCGCGTCTTCGTCGACCCCGGCTACGCCACCCTGCCGCGGCTGCTCGAGCGCATGCGGGCGGACGAGGTCGACGCGGTGCTGGTCACCCACGGCCATCCCGACCACTGCGCCGACCTGAACCCGCTGCTGCGCGCCCGTGCGCTCGCGGACGTCCCGGCTCCCGCGTTGCCGGTGTACGCCCCGCCGGGCGCGCTGGATGCGGTGCTGGCGCTGGACAACCGGCGCATGCTGGCGGGCAGCTTCGTGGCGCACGACCTGAGCCCCGGCGTGCCGTACGAGATCGGCCCTTTCCGGCTGGACGCGTTCGACCTGCCGCACCATGTGCCGAACGCCGGTCTGCGGCTGAGCGCGGGAGGTCGCGTGATCGCCTACACCGGTGACACCGGGCCGTCCGCCGAGCTGGTGGCGCTGGCGGCGGGTGCGGATCTGCTGGTGGCCGAGGCGACATATCCGGAACGGGTGCCGGAAGAGGACGCGCCGTACCTGTCCAGCGCGCTGGACGCGGGCCGTACCGCGTCATCGGCGGGCGTGGCCCGCCTGCTGCTCACCCACCTGTGGCCGGACACGCCGGCGGAGCCCGCGCTGGCGGCGGCGGCGAAGTCGTACGGCGGTGACCTGTCCGTCGCCTCGGCGGGCACCACGGTGCGCCTGGCCTAACGCGCGAGCTTCTCGATCACCTCGGCCAGCTCGGGCGGCTCGACGCCGTCAGGCAACTCCTCGGCCCACGCGTAACCGCGGTAGGTCTCGCGCTCCTCCTCGGTGAGCTCTCCCGGATCCAGTGTGGGCCGGGTCTCGTCGAATGTGGCCAGGAAGAACGGCTCGGTCCGCACGTACCGCACCCCGAGCCACGTGAAGTCGCGCGCCACCTCGACGAACCGCTCCTGCACCGCCGATCCCGGCAGCCCGGTCTCCTCGGTCAGCTCCCGCCTGGCCGCCTCGAGCGCCGTCTCGCCGGGGTCGATGCCGCCGCCGGGTGGCTCCCAGACGTCCGTGCGGCTGACCGAGTCGTGCCAGTGCAGCAGCAGCACCCTGCCGTCGCGATCCAGGCAGACGACACGGGCGGCGGGGCGGTCGCTGCTGCCCGTTCTGGTCTCTTCTCCCGCTGTGGAGTTCACCGGACAGACGTTACACAGCGGTCAGGGCTCGGGTTGCCCCTCGTCCAGGACGAGCGCGAGCAGCCCTGGGAAGCGGCCGTCGAACTCGTCGCGGCGCAGGCGGTTGAGCCGCCGGGCGCCCTCGTCGCGCTGCTCGAGCAGCCCCACGTTGCGTAACACCGAAAAGTGGTGGCTGAGCGTGGACTTGGCCACGGGCAGGTGGGAGAACGTGCCGCAGGCGCGCGCCCAGTCGGGGGCGCCCGCCAGCTCCCGCACGATGCGGCGGCGGATCGGATCGCCCAGCGCGTCGAGGGCGGCCTGCAGCGAGACCTCGAGCGGGGACGTGTGCGTCAGGCCGCGTGTCCTGTTCGACTGTGGTCGAACACCAGTGTAGTGTTCCATCTCGATCGAACATCCTACGCGAGGGGAGCGGCCGTGGACATCGGGCGCGTCGGAGTGTGGCATCCCATGATCAACAAGGCCCCCGCCGAGGAGTCGCGGCGCGCGGCGGCCCGGATCGAGGAGCTGGGCTACGGCTCGCTCTGGGTCAACGAGGGCGTAGGCAGCAAGGAGCCGCTCGCCATGTCCGCCGTCCTTCTGGCAGCCACCGAGCGCATCGCGGTCGGCACCGGCATCGCCAACCTCTGGGCCCGCGACGCCATGGCCATGGAGGCAGGGCGGGTCGCGCTGGCCGACGCCTTCCCCGACCGCTTCCTGCTGGGCATAGGGGTCAGCCACGGCTCCCTGGTCAAGGGCCGCGGCCACGACTACACCAAGCCCCTGGCCGCGATGCGCTCCTACCTGGAGGGCATGGACCAGGCCGGTCAGATCCTCCCCAGACCGCCGTCCCCTGCCCCCACGATCCTGGCCGCCCTGGGGCCGAAGATGCTGGAGCTCTCCAGAGACAGAGCCGACGGCGCCCACACCTACTTCGTCCCTCCGGAGCACACCTCCCAGGCCCGCCAGATCCTGGGCCGCGACCGCCTTCTGATTCCCGAGCAGGCGGTCGCCCTGGAGCCAGACCCCACCCGCGCCCGCGAGATCGCCCGCGCCCACCTGGCCTACTACCTGACGCTGCCCAACTACCTCAACAACCTGCGCACGCTGGGCTTCACGGACGACGACTTCGCCGACGGAGGCAGCAACCGCCTGGCGGACGCCATCGTGGCCTGGGGCGATGCCGGCGCCGTCACCAAGCGCATCCAGGCCCACCTCGACGCGGGCGCCGACCACGTGGCCATCCAGCCCCTCTCCCCGGATGCACCCGACCTCGCCCACGCCCTGACCCAGCTGACCGACCTCGCGGGTCCCCTCGGCCTCACGCGGTGAGCGCCGCTGACGTCACGCCGCCCGCGCGGCGTGACGTCAGTGACCGTTGTCCTGGGCGATTCGTCACCGTTTCATCGCGCCGTCGGCAATGGCGTCCGCCGCGTTGCCGATGGCCACCCCGACGATCTCAAGGCGGCGCACCAGCTCCCGCTCCTTCATCGCATCCGCCGTCAGCTCTCCCGAGAAGATGCGCGAGATCTCATACTGGTACATCCGCCGGATGGCCCCGCCGGTCTTCTTAGCCTCCAGGGCGTCCTGGGCCACGGCGGACGGGCGGGAGGCGAGGTCGCGGACGGCGCTCTCCAGGGCTTCGATGCCGACGATGACCTGGTCGAGCATGGGAGTGAAGCGGATCTGGTCGGGGACCCGGTAGAGATGGGATTCGCGGACGAAGTCCCGCAAGGAGTCCAGCACGTCGTCGATCGCACGTGACAACCGGAACAGGTCCTCCCGGTCGATGGGCGTGACCACGGCCGTCTTGAGCTCCTCGATGAGGCTGGCGCGTTCCTCGTCGCCGAGGTGTTCGATGACGCGCATCTGCTCGTGCGCCCCCGTCCTGCCGACCTCGCCACCGATCATGGCCATCGCCAGCCAGGCGCCCTCCTTGGTGGCCGCGAGCTGGCCGAGCAGGGCCCCCGTGAGCGCGCTGTCCATGCGACCGGTCATCAGGTCACGGATCCGCCGCAGCCGCTTCACTGCCCCGCCCCAGCCGAAGAGCAAAGGCGCTTCACGTTCGCCGTCCCTTCATGAGAGTCCCATGCTCGCGAACCCCTTCACGAGCACCGCCAGCGCCCAGCCCAGCAGCGCGCTCGCCGGCAGCGTCAGGCACCAGGCCGCGACGATCTTGACGGCGGCGTACCAGCGGACCCGGCCGCCGCCCTGTGCCACACCGGCGCCGATGAGCCCACCGGCGATGGCCTGGCTCATGCTCACTGGCATACCCACGGCCGCGCACGCGATTACCGCCACGCCCGCGGCCAGCTCGGCCGCCACTCCGTGCGCGGGCCTGGAGACGATGAGCTCGCGGCCGAGCGTACGGCCCGCCTTGGGGAGCCCGTACAGGGTGCCGAGCCCGAAGAGGGCGGCCACCAGCGACGTGTACGGCAGCGGCGCGTCCGAGAAGCCGAACGCGATCATGAAAACCGCCAGCATCTTCTGCCCGTCGTTGGCCGCGTAGGCGACGCTCTGCACCAGGAACCCCGCCTGATGCCAGCGCCACAGCCCATGAGCCGTGGTGCTCATCAGGAGCACCCGGATGAGCACCCAGGCCAGCGACCCGCCCACCAGGGGCGCCGCCACGCCGAACGCCAGCACCAGCAGCACCGACCCCGGCGACACCGGCAGTCCCCAGCCCAGCCCCGCCCCGGTGAGCCCGCCCACGATGGCCAGCGTGAGGCTGGTCGGCCGGCCCTTCGCGCTCAACCAGGCCACCACCGCCAGTGACGAGATCACCGCGATGGTCATCGCCGTCGCCCCGCCGGGCGCGTGGAACGAGGCCAGCCTGGTCACGAACGTCACCGCCACCTGGTGCGTGACCACCGGGACGGTCACCATGAGCAGCACGAGCACGAGGACGCCGGTGGCCGGACGGATCGTGGGCAGCTTGAGCCCCGTGGCGAGGAGAGCGCCCCCATCGTTGACCCCGGACACGACGGCGAAGAGCCCAGCGACCACGATCAGTACGATGGCATCCAAACAGACGCGCTCCATCCCAGCCCACGGGACAACCCTCATAACGGAAGGATCGGGTTGCCCCTCCCAAACCCGTGATGTCCTGATAACTACCCGGGATCGACTGGATGATGGACGATCGGCCGCGGAGCCTCAGTCCGGTACTCTCTGTGATGGCCGCCGGCCCGATCCGTTGCCAAGATCGGCTCAGCGGCGACCGACGACCCGACGCCTGCGAGAGTGAAGGCAATGAGCGGCTCCGCCGAATACATTCTGACCCTGTCCTGCCCCGACCGGCCCGGTGTGGTGGCCGCCGTCTCTGGCCTGCTGGCCGGAAAAGGGTGCAACATCATCGAGAGCCAGCAGTTCGGGGACCGGGTCGGACAGCGCTTCTTCATGCGCGTGCAGTTCGCCGGGGCACTGGGCGAGGACGAGCTCAACGGGGCCTTCGCGGCGCTCGCGCCGGACTTCGCCATGGAGTTCAAGCTTCGCGACGTGGCCAGGAAGCCGCGGGTGCTGATCATGGTCAGCAAGTTCGACCACTGCCTGAACGACCTGCTCTACCGCGTCAGGTCGAAGTCCCTGGACGTCGAGATCGTCGCGGTCGTCTCCAACCATCCCGACCTGCGCCCGCTCACGCAGTCGTACGGGATCGACTACCACCACCTGCCGGTCACGCCGGAGACCAAGCCCAAGCAGGAGGTCGAGGTGCTGGCCCTGGTGGAGCACTACCAGGTGGACCTGGTGGTGCTGGCCCGCTACATGCAGGTGCTGTCGCAGGACCTGTGCGAGAAGCTGAGCGGGCGGGCGATCAACATCCACCACTCGTTCCTGCCGTCGTTCAAGGGCGCCAAGCCGTACCACCAGGCCCACAACCGCGGCGTCAAGCTGATCGGCGCCACGGCCCACTACGTGACCTCCGACCTGGACGAGGGGCCGATCATCGAGCAGGAGGTGGCCAGGGTCAACCACAGCCACTCTCCCGAGGACCTGGTGGCCATCGGGCGCGACGTGGAGTGCGTGACCCTGGCCAGGGCGGTCAAGTGGCACGCCGAGCAGCGGGTGCTGCTCGACGGGCACAAGACGATCATCTTCCCGCGCTAGGGAGTCCGTCGCCGCCCCCGCGTTCACTGGCTCCCGGCTGACGCCACGACGGCGTCGAGGCAGTGAGCACGACCTCCCCGCCCTCGCAGGGCCTCACCGTGCGCGTGACCGTGACGCGGTCGCCGAGCCCGCCGGAGAAGGCCGTGACCCGCCGCCCGGCTCGCCTCCATCGGCGCGCCGAGCGCGAGGATGGGCACGGCCCCCGGCATCGCCGTCTCCGAATGGGGCACGGGGGACGTGCACAGCCGCGTCACGTGGGGCCGCAGCGCAGCGCTGGGGTGGCCTCGACCATGGCCGGCCCCAGCTCGCTCATGCCGCCGAAACTACAGCCCCGTGTGCCGCGCGAGGAAGGTCAGCGTGTCGGCCGACAGGTCGACCGTCCTGCTCACCGACCGCGCGCCGTGCCCCACCTCGGTCTCGTTGCGCAGCAGCACCGGGCGGTCGCCCGCCGAGGCGTGCTGCAGCGCCGCGCACATCTTCCACGCGTGCAGCGGGTGCACGCGCGTGTCGGACTGGAAGACGGTGAAGAGCGTCGCGGGGTACGGCACCGCCTCCTTGACGTGGTGGTAGGGCGAGTAGCCCAGCAGCCAGCCGAACTGCTCGGGGTCCTCGGCCGTGCCGTACTCGACGTTCCAGGTGGCGCCGAGCCCGAACTTCTCGTACCTGACCATGTCGAGCAGCGGCGCCGAGCAGACGACGGCCGCGTACAGCTCGGGGCGCTGCGTCAGCGCGGCGCCCACCAGCAGGCCGCCGTTGGAGCCGCCGGAGATGCCGAGCTGCTCGGGCGTGGTCACGCCGGTGGCGATGAGGTGCTCGGCGGCGGCGTGGAAGTCGTCGAACACGTTCTGCTTGTTGCCGAGCATGCCCGCGCGGTGCCAGTCCTCGCCCTCCTCGCCGCCGCCGCGCAGGTTGGCGATGGCGTAGACGCCGCCGGCCTCGACCCAGGCCAGGACGGACGCGGAGTAGCCGGGGGTCATCGACAGGCCGAAGCCGCCGTAGCCGTACAGGATGGTGGGGCGCGGGCCCGCGGTGTCGTCGTCGGGGGAGATGACCAGCATGCGGACGTCGGTGCCGTCCTTGGATCGGTAGACGACCTGCGAGGTGCGCACGGGGGGCACCTCGACCGCGCCGGGGGAGGACGCCCAGAGCGTGGTCTCGCCCGTCCTGGCGTCGTAGCGCTGGATGGTGGGCGGCGTGGTGTTGTCGGTGTAGCCGAACCACGCCTCGTAGCCGCCCTCGGGCCGCTCGGTGATGCTGCCGATGGAGCCGAGCCCCGGCGTGGGCACCTCGCCGACGCGCTCGCCGGTCTCCAGGTCGTGGACGGTGATCTCGCTGATGGCGTGGCGGGTCCAGCCCACCAGCATGACCGGGCGCTCCAGGTCGTCGAGGATCGCGAAGTCGCTCAGCACCGCCTCGGGGTCCTCGGGGATCAGGTCGCGCCAGTTCTCGAAGGCGGGAGCGGCCGGGTCGGCGACGCACACGCGACCCCTGCGCGCGTCGCGGTCGGTGTGGATGTAGAGCTTGCCGTCGCGGCCGAACGACAGCCCCACCTGCGCGTCCACGCCCTCCTGCACGACCTGCAGGTCGGGCCGGTCGATCGGGGACGCGGTCAGGTCGGCCACCCAGATGTCGTTGCGCGGCGCGGTGCCCTCGTGCGCCGACACCTGCAGCCAGCGCCCGTCACGCGAGACCGAGACGCCGTAGTAGTTGGTCATCTTCAGGCCCTCGCCGAAGATCATCACGTCGTCCTCGGTGGAGGTGCCGACGCGGTGCAGGTAGACGCGGCGGTGGAACTGCTTCTCGTTCTCCGGCACCTCGGTGCTGGGCAGCCTGCGTACGTAGTAGAAGGCCTCCCCGCCGGGCAGCCAGGCGACGGGGGAGTAGCGGCAGCGGTCGATCGGGCCCTCGACCCGCTCGCCCGTCGTGACGTCCAGCACGTAGAGGATCGACTCCTCGTCGCCGCCCACGGAGATCTGGTAGGCCAGCAGCCGCCCCTCCTTGTCGGGCTGCACGGCGTCCAGCGTGGTCAGCCCCGACGAATCGATCGCCATCGGGTCGATCAGAGCCCGCTCGGTCCCGTCCGGCTCGACGACGTAGTAGACGGCGTGCTCCTGGTCGGGCGTGCGGCGGGAGAAGAAGTGGCGCCCGCCGCGCCAGGCCGGCGCGCCCACCGAGCCGGACCTGAGCAGCTCGGCGATGCGGCTCTTGAACCGCTGCTCCCCGCGCTGCCGGCTGAACAGCTCGGCCTGCCCGAGCAGCCATCCCTTCGTCTCGGGACTGTCTGGATCCTCGAGCCACCGATAAGGGTCGGGCACGGGCGTGTCGTGCAGGATGTCGACGGTGTCTTCGCGGCGTGCGGTCGGGTACGGCTCCAGCTTCATGCTGGGAACCCTACTGCCAAAGGACATGCGTAAAGCGCTGGTGAAGCGGGCATAAACCGTATCGCGTGTCCCTCTGGTCCATTCCGGCTGGAGGTTTTTGGGGTGGCGGGGACCACGCTGCAGACGCCAGACTTGGTGACAGGACGGTGCCGTGGTGACCATCCGCTGGACCGTCCGGCGGAGGTCCACGTGACGGAAGCACGAGTGCCCCAGGAGGGGCCGACAGTCGGGACATGCCGCGGCATGTCCCCTTTGATACGCGCGCAGCAGGGAGAGGCCCGATGATGCGCCAGGTCCTGCTGCTCAACGCCACCTACGAGCCACTCACCACCCTCTCGCTGCACCGCGCCGTCGTGCTGGTGCTGCGGGAGAAGGCCGACGTCGTCCACCGTGACGGCAGGGGCGCGGTGCTGCGCTCCGCGAGCCGTACGCTCGACGTCCCCTCGGTGATCAGGCTCCGGAGATATGTCCGGATCCCCTACCGGTCCCGCATCCCCCTGACCAGGGCCGCCCTCATGCGGCGCGACGACTACCGCTGCGCCTACTGCGGGCAGCGGGCCGAGACCATCGACCACGTCATCCCGCGGTCCAGGGGCGGCACCCACACCTGGGAAAACTGCGTCGCATCCTGCACCACGTGCAACCACAGAAAGGCCGACAAATACCTGGAGGAGCTGGGGTGGACGCTGCGCGTCGACCCGTCGGTGCCACGGGGCGCCCACTGGAGGCTCATCGGCGCCTCGCTCGCCGGAGACCCGCAATGGGCGCCTTACCTCGAGGCCGCGGCCTGAAACCGCTTTGTCCCCGCATGCCGATGCCTGACACCATGAGTAGGCATGTGGACCTTAACCTCGGACGTTGAGGAGTACGCCGCGGTCGCCGAGCCGTTCCTGCTCGGCGACCCGGTGCGCAACACGGTCGCGCTCACCGTCCTGGCCAACCTGCGGGCCGGCATGCCCGCCAAGGATCCCCGGTTCGGCTGGTGGAGGGCCGGTGGCGAGCTGCGGGGCGCGTTCTTCCAGACGCCGCCGCATCCCGTCGGGCTCGCCGACATGCCCGTCGAGGCCGTCGCGCCGCTCATCGAGGCGCTCGGCGGCGCGCTCCCGGGGGTGTTCGGCCGGGTCGAGCTGACCGCGGAGGCCGAGCGGGTGCTGGGCGCGCCCAAGCGGGTGGTGCCGGAGCGGCTCTACCGTCTGGGCGCGCTCGCCGTGCCCGACGTGCCGGGCCACGGCAGGCTCGCCGTGCCGGCGGACTTCCCGCTGCTGGTGAGCTGGTATCACGCGTTCGGCGAGGAGGTGGGCATGAGCGATGGCGACGTGGCCGACCGGGTGTCGCGGCGGCTCGCGGCCCGCGAGCTGTTCGTCTGGGAGGCGGGCGGGGCGCCGGTCTCGCTGGCCGGGCTCTCCCCGGCGGCCGGCGGAGTCTGCCGCATCGGCCCGGTCTACACGCCGCCTTCGTGCCGCAGGAACGGCTACGGCGCCGCGGTCACGGCGCACGCCAGCGCGGCCGGCCTGGCGGAGCGCTGCGACGAGGTGGTGCTGTTCACCGACCTCAACAACCCCACGAGCAATTCCATCTACCAGTCGATCGGCTACGAGCCCGTGTCCGACTACGCCCACGTGAATTATTCTTAGGCGCATGCCGCGTTATGACTTCCGCTGCCGCGCCTGCGGCTCCACGTTCGAGGTCTCCCGTCCCATGTCGGCCTCCAACGACCCGGCGACCTGCCCCGAGGGGCACGACGACACGGTGAAGCTGCTGTCCACGGTGTCGATGACGGGCGGCGCGGCCGCGCCCAAGGCGAGTGGCGGCGGCTGCTGCGGCGGAGGGTGCTGCGCCTCCTAGAACACCTTGGCGGCGCTGACGATCTCCTCGGGTCCCGCCAGCGCGTCCACGGCCAGCCGGGAGAGCCGCTCGACCGTGGCGATTCCCGTCTCCATGGTCGGGCTGCGCTCCGAAAGGACCGCGATCAGCAGTTCGTGCCCGCGCACGTGGAGGTGTCCCACGCTGTTGACCGTCCACAGCCCGCCGTGCGCGTCGGCGGGCAGCCACCCGTTCTTGAGCGCCACCTCGCCGCCGGCCGCGCTGACCCCCCACGCCTGCGACGGCTGCACGGTGGACATGAGCTTCAGCGCGTAGCGCCGGTCGCGGGCCGGCAGCGGCCCCGCGGGGTCGGTGAGTTGTTCCAGCACCTTCACCTGGTCGGACGGGCGGCTGAGGGTGGTCCCCCAGTAGAGCCCCGGTCCCGGCTCCGTGTGCTCGAGGCCGAGCCGGCGCAGGGCCTTGGCGAACCCGTCCCGGCCGCCGATCGTCATGTAGAGCTCTCCCGCGCAGTCGTTGTCGCTGTCACGGATCATCCGGGAGGCGAGGTCGCGCTCGTAGTCGCTCAGCCCGCCGCGCTTGGTGAGGAGGAACGCCAGCAGGATGTCCACCTTGGCCACGCTGGCCAGCATGAACGGGGTGCGCTCGCGGAAGGCGTACCTGGTGTCGGTCGTCCGGTCGTAGACGGCCAGCGCCGCGCGACCGGGACGGTCGCGCAGGTAGTGATCCAGGGTCAGGTCGAGAGCGCGCCGTGCGGCAACGGACAGCACGCTCTCGACGACGATCCCGCCCGTCTGCCGGACGGGGGCGACCGGGGGCGGGACGGCTATCGAAGGGCCGGCACAGCCGGCCACGGCCAGGAGGGCAGGGACGAGCGAGAACCTCCGAACACGCATGTGCCGGAGCCTGTCACTCGCCACCCCAAAGGCCGGGGGCGCGGCTGGTCAAGCGCAGGCCAGTTTCTTACGCGGCCCTGGTGCGCTTTCTCCGCTGAAACGGCAGGAACCGGTCAGCCAGGTGCGGGCGGGACGGCGTGAGCGTGGGCTCGACCGCGATGATCCGGTCGAACCTGAACGCCCTGATCGCCCGGCGCATCCTGCACACGCCGACCAGATACCAGTATTCGCGGTGGACCAGGCACGTCACCGGCTCGACGTCGCGCGTGGTGACTGTGCCCGAGGCATCGCGGTAGTGCAGGCGGATCATCAGGCGGCTGGTGATGGCGTCGGCCATGAGCCTGGCCCTGGAGGCGACCTCCACGGGCAGGGGCTCGGTCAGGGTGGTGAGCGTGGTGGCGATGACGTCGTCGTCGAGCTCCAGGTGCTCGAACGCGTGCTGCAGGCCACGCCGTGCGGTGACGGCCTGGGGGCCCGCTCCGAGGTGGGCGAGGGAGAGGGCGAGGGCGGCGATCTCGGCGGTCGTCAGCGGGCGAGTATCGTGCTTCACGACTGTCGTCATACCCCAAGAATAGGGATGAGGACCGACATTTTTCGAAAACCTGTGCGGCAGGTAAGAACCCTGTCGCCTGCCGCACAGGCCGAAGTTACCGCGACAACTGGGTAAGATCGCGCGAGGCGCCGGTGGACGCGGACGTCGTCATCGCCGCGTACGCCTGCAGCGCCGCGCTCACCGGCCGGTTGCGGTCGCGCGGCCGGTATCCGCCCAGGTCCGCGAGGAGCCGCTCGCGCCGCGCGGCCAGCTCGGCCTCGGGCACCCGCAGCTCCATCGACCGGTTGGGGATGTCGATGTCGATGATGTCGCCGTCCTCGACCAGCGCGATCGCGCCGCCCTCGGCCGCCTCGGGCGAGGCGTGGCCGATCGACAGGCCGGAGGTGCCGCCGGAGAAGCGGCCGTCGGTGACCAGCGCGCAGGCCTTGCCGAGCCCCTTGCCCTTCAGGAAGGACGTCGGGTAGAGCATCTCCTGCATGCCGGGGCCGCCCTTGGGGCCCTCGTAGCGGATGACCACCACGTCGCCCTCCTTGACGCGCCCGCCGAGGATGCCCTCGACCGCGTCGTCCTGCGACTCGAACACCACCGCGGGGCCGCTGAACTTCCAGATCGACTCGTCCACGCCGGCCGTCTTCACCACCGCGCCGTCACGCGAGATGTTGCCGTAGAGGATGGCCAGGCCGCCGTCCGCGGTGTAGGCGTGCTCCAGGTCACGGATGCACCCGGCCGCGCGGTCGAGGTCGAGGTCGTCCCAGCGGTTGTCCTGCGAGTACGCCTTGACCGTGCGGACGTTGCCGGGGGCCGCGTGCCACAGCTCGACGGCCTCGGGCAGCACCGTCGGCGACTTCGCGTCCCAGGAGGCCAGCAGGTCGGCCAGCGTGCCGCCGTTCACGGTGGGCACGTCGCGGTGCAGCAGCCCGGCCCGGTCGAGCTCGCCCAGGATGGCGGGGATGCCGCCGGCGCGGTGGACGTCCTCGATGTGGTACTTGGCCGTGGCCGGGGCGACCTTGCAGATGCACGGGACCCGCAGCGAGAGCTCGTTGATCTCCTTGAGCCCGAAGTCCACCCCGGCCTCGCGGGCGGCGGCCAGGATGTGCAGGATCGTGTTGGTCGAGCCGCCCATCGCGACGTCGAGCGTCATGGCGTTCTCGAACGCGTCACGGGTGGCGATCGAGCGCGGCAGCACCGACTCGTCGTCGTCCTCGTAGTAGCGGCGGGTGATCTCGACGAGCTGCCGGCCCGCGTCCTCGAACAGCTTCTTGCGCGCCTTGTGCGTGGCCAGGATCGTGCCGTTGCCCGGCAGCGCCAGCCCGATGGCCTCGGCCAGGCAGTTCATGGAGTTGGCGGTGAACATGCCGGAGCACGAGCCGCAGGTCGGGCAGGCGCTCTCCTCCAGCTCCAGCAGCTCGGCGTCCGAGACGGAGTCGTCGGCGGAGGCGATCATGGGGTCGATCAGGTCGAGCTTCTTGCCCAGGGCCTTGCCTGCCTCCATGGGGCCACCGGAGACGAAGATCGTCGGGATGTTCAGCCTGAACGCGGCGAGCAGCATGCCCGGCGTGATCTTGTCGCAGTTGGACACGCAGATCAGCGCGTCGGCGCAGTGCGCGTTGACCATGTACTCCACGGCGTCGGCGATCAGCTCGCGCGACGGCAGCGAGTAGAGCATGCCGCCGTGGCCCATCGCGATGCCGTCGTCCACGGCGATCGTGTTGAACTCCCGCGGGATCGCCCCGGCCTCCCTGATCGCCGCGGACACCACGTCGCCGACATCCCTGAGATGCACATGACCCGGCACGAACTGGGTGAAGCTGTTGGCCACCGCGATGATCGGCTTGCCGAAGTCGCTCCCGGCTACGCCGGTCGCCCGGAGCAGGGCCCGGGCACCGGCCATATTCCTGCCGTGGGTGACTGTACGTGACCTGAGGGCGGGCATTGCGCATCTCCCATCGCTAGCGAGTCTTCACATGTTACGGCCACCTGCCCGGCACCTGAGACGCGTGTCCACACATCGGACAGTTGGTTACCGGATCGAGCCCGAAAAAGACGCCGTCCGCGGCCGGACTCGTGTTACAGAGATCAAATGAGCAACGGGGCAGTCATGCTCGACGATCCCGCCAGGATCGGCAACTTCATCCATACCTTAGACCGCCTGTGCCGCAGGCCGGCCAGGGGCGAGGGGGTCCAGGACTCGCCGCACGCCGCCAGGCAGCCGCTGCTGGCCAGGTGGCGGGAGGGGAAGGACAAGAGGCAGCACATCGACCGCATGGGGATCCCGCTGGTCGAGCTGAGCGAGGCAGGCGACTGGCCGGAGATCCTGACGCCGCAGGGGCGGCAGTCCGTCCACGTCATCTCGCCGGGGATTCCACGTGCGCGCCCCGACATCCAGCCGGGGGAGCCGGTGCCGGAGACCCTCTCCCGGATCGTCACCGCGCTGCGCGGCACCAGGCTGCGCTTCCCCCGCTACGAGCTGACCGCCCAGCTCGTGGCGCGGCTGGCCGAGTCCCACGGAAACGTGGACCAGGCACGGCGTGTCCTGCGCGAGTCCGACCGCAACTGGGGATGGGGCGTCGACACGGCCGACCGGGGCGCCGAGCACGTCCCTTTCCCGGTCAACCTGTTGCTCAAGCTGTTACCCGGCTTCCTGCACGACCTGCGGCTCAGCGGGCGCGTGCCCGGCCTCGGCGGGCGCTTCCGCTGGCTGCGGCGCGCGTTGTCGCAGGACGACCCCAAGCCGCCCGGCGTCGTGGCCCTGCTGGCCGACCTGGACCCGGGCGACGAGCGGCGCGTGTCGCGACTGCTGTTGCGCGCGTTCATGGACGACCTGATCAGGCAGTACCGGCGCTCACCGCTGCACGTGCGCGGGGCGGGCCACGTCTTCTACCCGCTCCTGCTGCTCAACGAGAACGGCGGGGGGCTGGTGGAGCTCATCGAGGAGCGGCGCGCGGACCTCGGCAGGTTCGACCCGGTCGTGGTGGTCTCGTACAAGTCCGACGCGGTTCTCCTCGAGGACGACGAGGAGCCGCTGTGGCGGCTCATCCGCTGGCGGCGCGAGCTCGTCACGGCCGAGGACCCCGCCTCCTGGCGGCGCGTGCTCGACACGCCGCTGACCATCTCGGCGCCGCCCGCCCCCTCTGACCTGTCCAGGTACGACGTCACGGACGCCACCTGGGTGCCGCCCGCCCGCATGGCGCCCTGGTGGTCGTCGTGGACGGCCATCGCGCTGTTCTGGATGGCGCTGGCCGGCGCGGTCGGCGCGTACGCGGGCCAGACCGCCGCCTGGCACCGGACCGCCTGTGCCACCGGCCTGTGGACGCCGTGGACGGAGAGCGGCAGGCAGCTGGCCGGCACCGAGTGCGTGGGCGTGGCCGAGCCCAGTTACCTGTTCTCGCCGGGCAACGCCGAGATCCGGCAGGTCCAGACCGTGCTCCAGCGGGAGAACGAGCGGGCCGCCCAACTCCACGCGGCCAGCGAGCGGCCGTACGTGACGATCGTCTACCTGGCGGCGCTGACCTCGACGGACCGGGACACGCTGGCCGCCGCCCGCGAGGGCCTGGCGGGCGTGGCCATCGCGCAGAAGCGGCAGAACGGCTCCGCGGGGCCCAGCGAGCCGCTCGTCCGCATCCTGCTCGCGAACGCGGGCGGCAGGATGCAGCACGGCTCGAGCATCGCCAGGCTGCTGCTGCGCTACCGCGACGAGGAGGCGCCCATCGTGGGCGTGGTCGGGCTGGACCAGAGCCGCCAGGAGACCGTCGCCGCCATCCAGGAGTTGGGCAAGGCCGGGCTGCCGATGGTGGCCTCCACGCTGTCTGCCGACCGCCTCGTGAACGAGTCGCCGTTCTACTTCCAGGTGGCCCCGCAGAACTCCAGGCAGGCGTGGATGGCGGCGGCCTTCGCCGACTCGCTGGTCAAGAAGGGTGAGGTGGCGCGCAAGGCCCGGGTGTACTACTCGCATGACGTGACCGACTACTACGCCTCCAACCTCAAGAGCCGGGTCCTGGCCCGGCTCGAGGAGCGCGGCTTCGCGGTCGAGGGGTTCAGGTTCACGCCCGTCGGGGGCGCCAAGCCGGGTCCCGAGGACAGGAGCGACGACGCCTACGCGGGGGAGCCCAGGGACGCCGGGGTGTCGGCGTGCGGGTTCGACGGTCTGGTGTACTTCGCCGGGCGTGGCATTCCCGACTTCGCCGAGTTCGTGAAGGGCGTGGCCGACAAGTGCGGGGGCGCGCCGCCGGTCATCCTCGGCGGCGACGACGTCACCAGGTACGTCGCCGACGTGCGGGTCAGGTCGGAGGTCAGCGGTGTGGGGTACTACTACGAGTCGTTCGCCGCGGCGCCGAACAAGTGCGGCGAGCCGCAGCGCCATGACTTCTACGCGGACCTGTTCGCCACGTTCCCGTTCGAATGCAAGGAGCCGGGGCCGGGGCGGACGCTGGACGGGCACGCCGCCCTGACCTACGACGCCACGGAGACGATGATCACCGCGATCCGGCGGCTCGGCAAGGAGCGGCACCGCGTGCCGGTGAACTCCTACACCGTCTGGCGGCAGCTCGGCACCCTGCACACACCGGACGAGAGCGGGCACGCCATCGAGGGCGCCACGGGCGCGCTCGACTTCGGCGCGGGCTCGCCCCGGCAGTACCCGCTGGACAAGGCCGTGCTGATCCTGTACGCCAAGGGCGCCGAGCGGCCCACCCAGGTCGGAGTGTGCGGCGACATCACCAGGGCCGGTCGGGGCGAGTTCTTCCCGTGGTGCGGCTCGATCCCGGAGATCTACCGCTAGACCCGCGGGAGATCAGGGCTGGGCAGGGAGCCGCACGGCGGCGAGCTGGGTCGACTGGCCCACCAGGCGGCCCTTGTCGTCCCAGATGTGCGCCGCCTCATCCATCCGGTCGCCGCCGACGTCCGTGGCCGACAGCCGTACCCTGATCGGCCCGGGAGCGGGCAGCCTGCGGATGTACGCCGACAGCTGGATCGTCGGCACCCACCCGGACAGCCCCAGGTCGAACGACACGGGCGGCACCGGGTCGAGCGCCACCAGCAGGCTCAGCGGGTCCCAGTCCGAGCCGTCGGCCAGCCGCTGCCAGCTCGCGATGACGCCGCGCCTGGCGGGGGCGCCGAACGCGAAGGACAGGTGCTCGGGAACGATGCGCTCCTCGACCACGGACATCAGCGGCACGGTGAGGTCCGTGCCCGGGGGATCGGTCGGGGCCAGGAAGCACCGGTCCTCGGGAGGCAGCTCGACCGGCTCGTGCGCCGACCACCAGGGGTCCGAGTCGTCCAGCAGACCGAGCGTGATGTGCGACTCGACGCGCGTGCGGCCCTCCTGCACCAGCGTGGCCCTGACCTGGGCCACGCTCCTGCCGACCCGCAGCGTCTCCACCTGCGCCAGGGCCTCGCCGGGCTCGGGCGGCTCGATGAAGGAGCCGCTGACCGCCGTCACGTGCGGATGGCCCGCGCCCGCCGCGCTCTCGGTCGCGGCCCTGGCGAGCACGGCCAGCAGGTAGCCGCCGTGCAGCCGGTTCCCGACGCTCCACTGGGCGTCCAGCACGGCATCGAACTCGCCGTCGCCGCGAGCGGTCAATGCGGTCGCTTCCCGAAAAGTCCCCATAGGAGATCAGCTTGACATCGTTAACCTGACGGCGTCAACCTGAGATCATGACCACCAGACGCGTACGTGCCAGACGCGGAGAAGGCATGCTGCTGCGGGAGGAGATCCTGCGCGCGGCGGAGGACCTGCTGGCCGAGTCGGGCAGCGAGGACGCGCTCACCCTGCGCGCGGTCGCCATGCGGGCAGGGGTGTCCACGCCGTCGGTCTACATGCACTTCGCCGACAAGGAGGCGCTCGTCGAAGCGGTGTGCATGCGGGTCTGGGGCGAGTTCGGCCGGATGTTCAGCGAGAACCTGGGCGGTGACCCGTTCATCGCCCTGGGCAAGTGCGGGCGCGCGTACGCCCGCTTCGCCCTGGAGCACCCGGTGCAGTACAGGGTGCTGATGATGCGGGCCTCAACGGGGCCGGGCGTGCCCCCGGCTGCCGCCGAGTGCTTCCGTCACATGGTGAACGCGGTCTCGGCCTGCGTGGAGACCCGCGTGCTCGAGGGCGATCCCGAGGAGGTCGCGCTGGGCCTGTGGTCGGCCGTGCACGGCTGCGTCTCCCTGCTGATCGCTCAGCCCTCGTTCCCGTGGCCGCGTGACAGGGAGGCGCTCATCGACCACATCGTGCGCATCGCCGGGTTCGGCACCGCGCTGTACTCGCGCCTGCCCCAGAAGCTGCCGCCGAGCGCGCAGCTGGCCGCCGCCCTGGACGACTTCGGCGCCCGACTGGCGTCGGACGCCGGAGAGCCGGCTTAGTCGTCGCCGTACCGGGCGGGGAGGACCTGGGCGGCGATGTCGTAGATCCGGTCGATCTCGCCGTCGGTCAGCGCCCGCTCCCGCTTGGTGATCCACCTGCGGGCGCGGTCGCCCTGGTAGACGTCCACGCCGCGGATGGTCATGATCTTCCACGGCACCGGGGGGCCGTAGATGGCGAGCGATGGCACGACCGAGACCTCGCGGCCGAACGACTGGGTGATCAGCTCGCTGGCCTGCGACGCCTCCCACTTGGCCTCGGTGAGGCGGGCCTTCTTGTCGAAGGGGCCGTGGAAGAGCTTCTTGCCCATCTGCACGCGTACCGGCAGGCGTTTGTCCCACTTCTCGGAGTCGACCGCGTACACGCCGGTCGGGCCCACCACGAGGTGGTCGATCTGGGCCTCGCTGTTGGGGATGGCCCTGGCGTGAAGCGTGCGGTAGCCGCTGCGCTCGAGCTTGCGCAGTTGCGCCTCGGTGCGGCGCTCCGCCACGGACGTCCGCCGCCAGGCCGGCACGGAGGAGTGGGAACGCGCGCGATAGACCGCCTCCAGGATGGCCGCGATCACACCCGCGGTCACGCCCACCCGCCAGTCGCTCACAAGGAAGCCCACCACCACGGCGACGGCGATCGCCAGCAGCACACGGTTGCGCAGGCGGCGAAAGCGTGGTTGTTGCAGCAGGCTACGCACGGACGCGCGTTCGACCGGCGCGTACGTGGAGGTGGGCGCCGAAGGCTTCGCGGCGGCGGTCTGCTCGCTCTCTGGCCGGTCGCTCACCCAGATCGGTGACGCGTTGTGACCGTCTTCTCGCTGGTTGTCGGAGTCCACGTAACTCACCGTAGCTCGGAGATCGGAACGATTCCTAGTGTTGCCCTGTCCATAGTTTTATGGCCCAGCTCATCGTGTTCCACGCGCGTTATGCGGGTATGTTCTACATTCTTCTCTAGAGATGTCGTCTCGCTTTTGATCTTACCTGGTGGACACTCCCGGGGTGGGGCTGGCCCGGTGCGAGCATCGGGATTACGTTTCTTGTGTGCACAGCGCGGGCGAGATTCTGCTCTTCCTCATCGGGGTGTCGTTGGGGCTGTTCGTGGTGATCAGCCTGCTGGTCATGCTGCCCGGCCGCGGGGCGCAGCGCCGGATCGAGTCCGGTCCGGTGTGGCTGGGCGGCCCGTCCAGGAGCGAGCGCGGCGTCAGCACCTCGAACCTGGTGCTGACCGACCGGGTGGCGCACTGGGCGGACGTCCCCGAGCACGACTGGGTGGCCGCCGCCGAGAGGGCCGAGCCCGGCAGGCACGTCGGCGGGGCCTCCGCCGGATGGTGAGGTGACGATGCGAGGACTGACCGTCGCCCAGGCCGACGACGTCAGACGGGCCATGCTCGCCGCGGAACGCCGCAGCGGGCTCCGCTTCGGGGTGTTCCTCGGGGAGCCGGTGGGCTCACGCCGCCACTTCGCCGAACGCCTGCACGCCGCACTGGGCGAGGAGGCAGGCGACGCCGTGGTGATCCTCGTGGACCCGCGCGGCCGCGCCCTGGAGATCGTGACGGGGGAGCGCGCCAGGAGGCGGCTGCCGGACGGGGCCTGCCGGTTGACGGCGATGTCGATGGCCACGGCGTTCAGCGTCGGCGACCTGGTGGGCGGCCTCCTCTACGGCATCGCCGCCCTCGCCGAACAAGCCACTGCCCGCCGCTGATCCCCGCAGCCTCCGGCGCTGGCTAGAGGCGTTCGAGGAGTCCCACGATGTGCTCGCTGACCCCGCTCAGCAGCGTCGCCGGCTCGATCGGCGCAGCCGCGATGGCCGAGAACAGCGCCGGCAGCCCAGGCAGCGGGAACCCGTCGTCCTTGAGGGCCGAGGCTCCGACGGCGTTCTTGTCGAGCGCGCCGCGGCTGCGTTCCCAGGCGTCAAGCACCTCCTCCGGCGACGGCACCCCGAATCCGTGCCCCACCGGAGCGGCGTGCCGCAACCGGACGAGCGGGGTCTCGGCGAAGGCGAGCGCCGTGCGGGCGCGGAGCTGAAGGTCGGCACGGGGCTCCGGCGAGATCCAGTCCATGGCCGTGCACGGGTTGCGGCAGGTGGCGACGCAGACGGCGAGCGCGCCGGCCACCTGGCTGTGCTGCCGGTCGAAGTACGCGCGCCAGCCCTCGGCGGGCTCCGTGGAGACCCGCAACGTCCGGTTGGTCGCGGACTGTTCGGACTTGGTGTGGTCGCACTCCCGGTCGCCGATCACGCCGAAGCGGCTCCCCGGCGCGCTCAGCCCGTCGGGCCAGCGGACGGGGTCGCCGGCGTGGCCGAGATGGGGCTCGAAGGCCAGCAGCGGCAGGTATTCGCTGGCGATGTGGACCGCGGCGATCATCGGGCTCAGCTCGCGCCGGTGCCACCGTACGGCGATCACCTCGAGCAGCAGGCCGTACGCGGGCCGCAACGAGTCGAGCGCCCCGCGGGGCTGCTCGCGCGGCGTCTGCGGCATGTGGCACGCCCGCGCGCGCCGCCGCAGGTCGGCCGGGACGCCCTTGGCCTCGGCCGCGAAGTCCTCCGCGTCGAGCGAGAGCAGCCGGTGGCCGAACTCGCACACTCCGGCGATCTCCGCGGTGGGCGCGAGTGCACCGAGGTCGGCGAAGGCATAGCGGTGGGCAAGAGCGATGAGCAGGTCACGAGTCGAGTCCACCCGACGACTCTCTCATGGCCGGCGAGCGGTTGAGAATGATCAAGGACACGGGGAGCGGATGCACTGGATCTCCCCCGTCGGGGCGCTGACCGTGGGGTCGGAGGACGGGGGCGGCTCCTCGGGGCCGGGCGTGGTCGGCTGCTCGGTCGGGGGCTTGGGCTCTGAGGTGGTCGGCGTGGGGGTGGGCGTCCTGGTCGGGGTGGTGCTGACCGTGGCGCTGGGGCTCGGCACGGGCGTGGTGGTGTGGCCCGGCTTGGAGGTGGGGACGCGCCTGGCCGGAGACGTGGAAGGCCTGGCGGCGCTCGAGGACGGCGGCGAGGTGAGCGCGGTGACCACGGTGACGTCCACGGTCGGCGGCACCTCCTCGGTGCTCGCCTGCTGGGCGGGCCGCAGCCAGATCGAGCCCGCCACGGCCGCCGAGACCACCACGGCGGCGGCCATCGTGAGCACCGCCCGCAGCGCGCGGTGGGGGCGCGGCGTGGGCTGCGGCGTGTCCGGGGCGGCCAGCGCCCTGCGGGCGGCCTCCGCCATCAGCGTGGCCGTCTGCCAGCGCCGGTCGGGCGTCTTCTCCAGCGCCCGCGACACCACCTGACGCGGCGCGGGCGGCACGTCGTCGGGCAGTCGCGGGACGGGGGAGTTGAGGTGCTTGAAGATGATCTGTACGGGCGTGTCGCCCTGGAAGGGCAGCCGGCCCGTCAGGCACTCGTACGCGACGACCCCGAGGGCGTAGACGTCGACCGCGGGCGTCACCTCGCTGGCCGTGGCCATCTCCGGAGCGCAGTAGCCGGCCGAGCAGAGCATCGTGCCCGTGGCCGTCAGGTGGCCTGCCGAGGCCGAGTGGGCGATGCCGAAGTCGGTGAGCACCACGCCGCCGTCGGGCCTGACCATGAGGTTGGCCGGCTTGACGTCGCGGTGGACGATGCCCTGCGCGTGCGCGGCGGCCAGCGCGTCGCCGACCTCGGCGACCAGCCGCATGGTGGCCGCGGGACCGAGCGGGCCGCGCCGCAGGACACGGTCGAGCGACTCGCCCTGGATGTACTCCATGACCAGGAAGCTCACCTGGCGGCCCTCGACGTCGCAGACGCCGTAGTCGTAGACGTCGACCACGCCTGGATGCCGGAGGGTGGCCATGGCCCGGGCTTCGTTCTGGAACCGCTGGGTGAACGCCGGGCTCTCGCTCAGCGCGGGCATGAGCACCTTGACCGCCACCGCCCGCCCGAGGACCGTGTCGTCGGCATGCCACACCTCGCCCATGCCGCCGCCGCCCAGGCGGCCGGCGAGCACGTAGCGATCATCGAGGGTGGTCCCGGCGCCCAGCACGTAACCGAGGCTAACACCGCACCTCAGCTGCCAACGTCAACTCGGTGAACCCCGCCCGGGCGCGAAAAGGCCCCCGCCGGCGGCGGGGGCCCTCGAAAGCGGCGCGTCAGGCGGACGCGGCGTCCTTCTCCCTGTTACGCAGCGCCCGGCTGACGCCGTCGGCGCCCTCCAGGATGAGCCGCCGCAGGGCCTGCGGCGGCTGCTCGGCCGCCAGGTAGTCCTCGGCCGCCTTCACGGTCTCCGGCTCGATGAGCAGCGCGGGGAAGCACCCCACCGCGAACGTCGACGCCTGGTCGAACGTCCACTCCCGGTAGATGCGCCCCACCTCGGCGAAGTACTTCTCCCGGTACGGCTCCACCAGCTCGGCGTGGTGCGGGTCCTGGAACCCCGTGATCGTCGTGCGCGCGATGTGGTTGGCCAGCTTGCCGCCCACCACCCGCTCCCAGGCGGCGGCCTTGGCCTCGGCCGTCGGGATCGCGGCCCGGCACAGCGCCGCCGAACGCTCACCCGTCGCCGTGGGGTCACGCTCCAGCTCGGCGTCGATGTCGGCCTCGCCCAGCCGCCCGCCGGAGACGAGCGCGTGCGTGAGCGTCCAGCGCAGGTCGGCGTCCACGCTCAGCCCGTCGGGGACCTCGGAGCCGTCCAGGATGCGCTGCAGCACGTCGAGGTCCGCGTCGGAGACGGCCACAGGCGCGAACGCTTGCAGGAACGCGAGCTGCTGGTCGGAGCCCGGAGCGGCCGAGCCGAGCAGCGAGCGCAGCTCCGCGGCCAGCACCGCCAGGCCCTCAGGCCGCCAGGCCGGGTCGGCGTACTGCTGCGTGGCCATGCGCGCCTGCCGCAGCACCGCCTGCAGGACCGTGATGTCCTTGAGCGTGCCGGCGCCCGAGACGACCAGCTTGACGTAGTCGCGGGTGGCCATCTCGCCGTCGCGGGTCATGTCCCAGGCCGCCGACCAGCACAGGGCCCGGGGCAGCGACTCGGTGAACGCCGTGATGCCGCCGTCGACCAGCGTGCGCATCGACCGCTCGTCGAGGCGGATCTTCGCGTAGGTCAGGTCGTCGTCGTTGAGCAGCACCAGGTCCGGCTGCTCCTCGCCGACGAGCTGGGCCACGCTCGTATGGGCGCCGACCACGTCCAGCTCGACCCGCTTCGTCCGCTTGAGCTCGCCGTCCACCAGCGAGTACAGGCCGATCGCGACGCGGTGCGAGCGCAGCGTCGGGTGCTCGGCGGGCGCCTCCTGCAGCACCTCGAAGCTGGTGAACCGGCCGCCGGACACCTCGAACGAGGGCCGCAGCGTGTTGACCCACGAGGTCTCCAGCCACTCCTTCGACCAGGACGACAGGTCGCGGCCTGAGGTCCGCTCCAGGGCGTTGAGCAGGTCCTTCAGCTCGGTGTTGCCCCAGGCGTGCTCGGCGAAGTAGTCGCGCACGCCGGCCAGGAAGTTGTCCAGGCCGACGTAGGCCACGAGCTGCTTGAGCACCGAGGCGCCCTTGGCGTACGTGATGCCGTCGAAGTTGACCTCGACCGCCTGCATGTCCGGGATGTCCGCGGAGATGGGGTGGGTCGAGGGCAGCTGGTCCTGGCGGTAGGCCCAGGACTTCTCCACGTTCGCGAACGTGGTCCACGCACCCTTGCCCCACCTCGTGGCCTCGGCCTGGGCGAGGACGGACATGTAGGTGGCGAACGACTCGTTCAGCCACAGGTCGTCCCACCAGCGCATGGTGACGAGGTCGCCGAACCACATGTGCGCCATCTCGTGCAGGATCGTCTCCGCGCGCCGCTCGACCACCGCGTCGGTGACCCGGGAGCGGAAGACGTAGTCCTCCAGGAACGTGACACAGCCCGCGTTCTCCATGGCACCGGCGTTGAACTCGGGCACGAAGCACTGGTCGTACTTCCCGAACGGGTAACGCACCCCGAACACCCGGTGGAAGAAGTCGAAGCCCTGCCTGGTGACCTCGAGGATGTTGTCGGGGTCGAGGTGCTCGGCCAGCGAGGCGCGGCAGTAGATCCCCAGCGGGATGCCGTCGTGCTCGGAGGTCACCTTGTGGTAAGGCCCGGCTACCAGCGCGGTGATGTAAGTCGACATGACCTGAGTGGGCGGGAACTCCCACCGCCTGGCCGCCGGCACCGTGCCGTGCTTGCCGCTCTGCTCGGGCAGCTCCTCGACCTTGGAGACGGCGGCGTTGGAGACGACCTCCCAGTCGGCCGGGGCCAGCACGGTGAGCTGGAACGTGGCCTTGAGGTCGGGCTGGTCGAAGCAGGCGTACATGCGGTGCGCGTCGGCCGTCTCGAACTGGCTGTGCAGGTAGACCTTCTTGTCCACCGGGTCGACGAAGCGGTGCAGGCCCTCGCCCGTGCGCATGTAGCTGCAGTCGGCGTCCACGCGCAGCTCGTTGGCCTCGGCCAGCGAGGGGAGCGGGAAGCGCCCCTTGTCGGCGTCGTACGCCGACACGTCGAGGTCCTTGCCGTTGAGCGTCACCTTGCGCACGTTTGCGCCGTGCAGGTCGATGAAGGTGGACTCGCCCGGGCGGCTGTTGGTGAAGTGGACCGTCGTGACGCTCTCGAAGCGCTCGTCTCCCTCCGTCAGGTCGAGTGCGACCTCGTACGACTCGACCTTCAACAGGCGGGCGCGCTCACGAGCCTCGTCCCGGGTCAGGTTGCCTGCCAAGTTGCGCTCCTTTTCACCACTTCATCGAAGTTTGCCGGTATGTACCCGTGATGGGAATATGCCTTGGTCCACCTCAGGTTATGGCCACACGTGACTGAAAAGATTCCCGTGGACCTGTGGTTCGATCCTGCCTGTCCCTTCGCATGGGTGACGTCACGGTGGCTTCTCGAAGTCGAGAAAGTACGCCCGGTCCAGCCGCGCTGGCGCATCATGTCCCTCTCCGTCCTGAACGAGGACAAGGACGTCCCGGACGAGTACCGCGAGTCGACCAAGCGTGCCATGGGCACCGTCCGCGTGGTGGCCGCGGCCGCGGCCAAGCACGGTGAGCAGGTCGTCGGCCCGCTCTACACCGAGCTCGGCACCCTCCTGCACAACCAGGGCCTGGGCAAGGAGCCGGAGCGCCTGCGCGAGATCAGGGAGCGCGCGCTCGAGGCCGCGGGGCTCGAGAAGGAGCTCGCCGACGCCGCCGACTCCGAGGAGTGGGACGAGGCCATCCGGGCCTCGCACAACGAGGGCATCGACCTCGTCGGCCAGGAGGTCGGGACGCCGGTCATCCGCGTCGGCGCCAACGCCTTCTTCGGACCCGTGATCACCAAGATCATCCGAGGTGAGGACGCGGGCCGGCTCTGGGACGGTGTGCTGGCTGTCACTGCGTTCGATGACTTCTTCGAGCTGAAGCGCAGCCGGACGAAGCGGCCGCAATTCGACTAAGGGCCTCATCCCCCAGGGCAATCATCGTACGCTGACGGAAGAACGCTGCTTGCGGTGTAAGAGACTTATCCCTGGATCAGGCTGGGCCTTACGTGCCGTCCTGACATGCTGACAGGATGGTGGCTATGCGTCAGCTGTACATCGGCGGCTCCTGGACCGCTTCAGCGTCGGACGAGTCCATCGAGGTCGTCAATCCGGCCACGGAAGAGATCATCGACCGGGTGCCCGCAGGGTCCCCCGATGATGTCGAGGCCGCCGCGGCAGCTGCCAGAAGAGCCTTCCCCGGCTGGGCCGACATGGCCGCCGCGGAGCGCGGCAAGCTCCTCGGCGACGCCGCCGAGCTGCTGAAGCAGCGCTCCGAGGAGATCGCCAAGACCATCGCGACCGACATGGGCTCGCCGCTGGGCTTCGCGCTCAAGGTGCAGACGCTCATGCCGGCCACCGTTCTGTCGTCCTACGCGCAGATGGCCGAGAGCTATCCCCGCGAGTCGCGCATCGGCAACTCGATGGTGGTCAAGGAGCCGATCGGGGTGGTGGCGGCGATCACCCCGTGGAACTACCCGTTGCACCAGATCGTGTGCAAGGTGGGCCCGGCGCTGGCCGCCGGCTGCACCGTGGTGCTCAAGCCGAGCGAGGTGGCGCCGCTGGCGGCGTACGCGCTGGCGGAGATCTTCGCCGAGGTGGGCCTGCCCCCAGGCGTGTTCAACCTGGTCAGCGGGCGTGGCCCGGTCATCGGCGAGGCCATGGCCGCCCACCCCGAGGTGGACATGGTCTCCTTCACCGGCTCGACGACGGCCGGGCGCAGGGTGGCCTCGCTGGCCGCGGAGTCCGTCAAGCGGGTCGCGCTCGAGCTCGGGGGCAAGTCGGCGAACATCATCCTGCCCGACGCCGATCTGGCGCTGGCTGTCAAGGTCGGCGTGGCCAACTGCTTCGTCAACGCCGGCCAGACCTGCTCGGCCTGGACCCGCATGATCGTCCACCGCGACCAGTACGACGACGCCGTCCGGCTGGCCGTCGAGGCGGCGCGCGGCTACACCGTGGGCGACCCGTTCGACGAGTCGACCAGGATCGGCCCGCTGGTGTCCGCGATCCAGCGCGACCGCGTGGTCCGCTACATCAACCGGGGCCAGGAGGAGGGCGCCAGGCTCGTGGCGGGCGGCACCGAGCGGCCGCACGACCGGGGCTACTACGTCGAGCCCACGGTGTTCGCGGCGGTGGAGCCCGGGATGACGATCGAGCAGGAGGAGATCTTCGGGCCCGTGCTGTCGCTCATCCCGTACACGGCCGAGGACTCCGCCGTCCAGATCGCCAACGGCACGAAGTACGGCCTGGCGGGGGCGGTCTGGTCGGGCGCCGAGGAGCGGGCGGTCGCGGTCGCCCGGCGGCTGCGCACGGGCCAGGTGGCCATCAACGGCGGCCGGTTCAACCCGCTGGCGCCGTTCGGCGGCTACAAGCAGTCGGGCGTGGGGCGCGAGCTGGGCGAGCAGGGGCTGGAGGAGTACCTCGAGACCAAGGCCATGCAGTTGTGACACCCGGAGCGGGAGGGGCGCGCCGGGGTTGGGGCGCGCCCCGGAGTGAGTGCCGGTCAGACGAGCAGACCGCCGCTGGCGATCAGGTTCTGGCCGGTGATCCAGCGTGAGTCGGGGCCGGCCAGGAAGGCGACCACGGAGGCGATGTCGTCAGGCTGCCCGAGCCGTTGCAGTGCCGTGAACGCCGCGGTCTGCGCCAGCGCCTCCGGCGGATTGGCGCCTCGCAGCATGTCGGTGTCGGTGGCGCCGGACGAGACCGCGTTGACGGTGATCCCGCGCCCGCCCAGCTCCCGCGCCGCCACCTTGGCGAACTGCTCGATGGCCGCCTTGCTGCCGCAGTAGAGCGACAGGGCGGGAGCGGGCACCTGGGTGTTGAGCGTGGAGATGTTGACGATGCGCCCGCCGTCGCGCATCACCCGCGCGGCCCACTGCATGGCCAGGAAGACCGAGCGGGCGTTGACCGCGAACACCCGCTCGTACTCCTCGTCCGTGATCTCCGCCATGGGCTTCTGCCCGAGCACGGCGGCCGCGTTGTTGACCAGGATGTCGAGCCCGGGCAGCCGCGACTCGGCCGCGCTGAACAGCCGCGCCAGGTCCTCCTTGCTGCCCAGATCCGCCTGTACGGCGTGCGCGCCCGTCTCCTTGGCGACCTGCTCGGCGGCCTCCGCTGAGCGCTCGTAGCAGAAGACCACCTCCGCTCCGTCGGAGGTCAGCCGCTCCACGATGGCCTTCCCGATGCCCCTGGATCCCCCTGTGACCAATGCGCCTTTCCCGGAAAGTATGCTCATTCGATCAATCTATGCTCTGAGCATGATCTTGCGCGCCTCGTTTCGCGGCAGGCGATCCACGTAGAGCTTGCCGTCCAGGTGCTCGGTCTCGTGCTGGAAGCAGCGTGCCAGCGACCCGCGGGCCTTGATCCGCACCGGGCGCTGCAGCCTGTCGAGGCCCTCGACGCTCACGCCCGCGGCGCGCCCGACCGGGGCGTAGATCGGCTGGCGCGTCTGGCGATCCGGCACGGACAGGCAGCCCTCCTCGTCCATCACCTCTTCGTCGTCGTCGACGGTCAGCGCCGGATTGATCACGTGGCCCTTGCGCCCGGCGATGTCGTACACGAACAGCCGCCTCGACACGCCGATCTGCGGCCCGGCCAGGCCCACGCCGTTGACCGCGTACATCGCCTGGAACATCTCCTCGATCAGCCGGCGCAGCTCGCGGTCGAAGTCCGTCACGGGGTCGGCGGGCGTGCGCAGGACCGGATCGCCGATGACGCGGATCTCACGCATGAGTCTCTACTTTCGTAAGGGGTGGACAACCGTTGGGGTCCTTACTCTAGCCAGCGACTCTCATCGGCGGGGCCTGTGGAAGACTGGGCGGGTGCGTGTCTACATCGGTGCCGACCATGCCGGCTATGAGCTCAAGAACCACCTCGTGTCCTGGCTCAAGGACCACGGTCACGAGGTGACCGACTGCGGTCCCTTCGTCTACGACCCCGAGGACGACTACCCGGCGTTCGTGCTGCGCGCGGCCGAGGGCGTCGCGGGTGACCCCGCGAGCCTGGGGGTGGTGATCGGAGGTTCGGGCAACGGCGAGCAGATCGCCGCCAACAAGGTGCGCGGCATCCGCGCGGCCCTGGCCTGGAGCGATGAGACGGCCCGGCTGGCCCGCGAGCACAACAACGCCAACGTGATCAGCGTCGGCGCGCGCATGCACTCCACCGAGGAGGCCACCGGTTTCGTCGAGGTCTTCCTGGCCACGGCCTTCTCCGGCAGCGAGCGGCACAGCAGGCGCATCGCCCAGCTGACCACGTACGAGACGATCGGCCAGCTGCCCTCGCTGCCCTAACCCTTGCGCTTGGCCTCGCGCTTGGGCATCTCGTCGCGCAGAGGCCGCCGGTCGGCGGCCTCCTGCTGCTCCTTCGACGGTCTGGACACCTCGCGGGCACGCATGGCGATGGTCGCGGTGATCTGCAGGCTTTGCAGGGCCATGCGTCCGACTCTACGTCAGAACACCAGACCCGCCCACGGTTTCGGGCTCCACGACATCGCGGTGGCCAGCGCGCGCACCGAGCCGGGGGTGTGCTCGCGCAGCAGGCCCGCCTCCAGCGACTCCGCGAGCAGGCCGGCGCCCAGGTACGCCGAGCCCAGCGCGGACACCGGCAGCGTCACGTCCGGCTCGTCCTCGACCTGCTTGCACTTGGCGCCCGCCGGGTCGGCGGTGAGCCGCCAGCGTCCCGCGTTCCACGGGCACACGTCGTCCTCGACCTCGATCACCACGTCGACCGAGGCCGAGTAGGCGCGTGCGGCCAGCGCCTTGTCCACCTCGACCAGGCGTATCCACAGCTCGTCGTGCATCCTCGCGCACAGCCGGCGCTGGTCGGCGACCAGCGCGATCAGCGGGTCGTCCACCGGTCTGCCGCCAGACTGGATCTCGGAGACCAGGTCGCGGTCCAGGATGCTGCGCCAGAGCAGGGCATAGGCGGCCGGGTCGGTCGCCTCCAGTTCCTGCAGCTTCAGCTCCCCGGCGGGCAGACCGTTCGTGTCCCAGTCCGCCTTGACGCGGAACAGCGCGTAACCGCGCAGACCGCCGTCGTCCTCGGCGAGGACGGAGCGCAGCGGCCCGTTCCCGTGCTGGTCGGCTTCCTCGTCGGCCAGTACGTCGTCCCAGATCGCGGGCTTGCGGTCGTAGCGGCCGGGCCGCCGGGTCGCCACGGAGGCGAACAGGCTCTCCAGGTCCGCGCGTACGTCGGCGGGGCTGGCCACCCTGATCCGGAGCGACGGGTCCGTCGGAGCGTTCTTGACGAATGCCGAGCGGGTCTTGTCGATGCGGAAGAACAGGGACTGCGAGGCACGGCCGTACCCGTAGCGGCCGTAGATGGCCGACTCGGAGGCGTACAGGGCGGCGACGCTCTCGCCGCGCTCGCGGACGTCGGCGAGCTGCCTGCGCATCAGCGCGGACAGGATGCCGCGGCGGCGGTGCGAGGGCAGCACGCTGACGCTCGTCACGCCCGCGACGGGGAGCCGGCCTCCGGGCACCGTCATCGTGAAGCTCAGGATGGAGGTGACCCCTGCGATCAGGTCGCCGTCGAAGGCCGCCAGAGTGCGGTCAAGCTCGGTCTGGGCCTTCCACCGCTCCGCCTGCCGCGGCTGTGGTCTCCAGTTGAACCCTTCATCGAGCACCCGCGTGTAGGCGGGCCACTCGGATTCGTCAATCGGACGGATCGGGTACGTCATTCGTCCACGGTAGGAGCGGGCAAAGGGGGAGAGCCACCCATTATCCGTGCTTAATGATCAAGGGCTTGGTCAAGTGGGCTGCCCAAACACGGGTCAGACCGATACAGTCAGGGCCATCATGAGTTCCCGACCGGCGCCGTTGATCCCGCCACGGGTCCGTGCGGTCCTGGTGCGGGTGCCCTTTCTGGTGGCTGCTGTGCGGTTCGCCCGCCGCGGACCGCTGGCCCGCGACCGCAACCTGCTCATCACGCTGACCACGCTGGCCCTGGTCATCGGGGTCCTGGCGGCGAAGGTCTCCACCGAGTGGTTCTCGCCGTCGCTGCTCATCCTGGTCACGCTGATCGGCGGCCTCCAGCTCCGGCTGCGCAGCCTGATCAAGCTGCTGGTGGCGGTCGGGGTCGCGCTCGGCTACATCGCGATCACGCTGGGCGTGGCCCGCATCGGGCTGGGACTCACGGTGACAGTCGCGTTCACCACCGTGCTCGCCGTGCTGATGGCCCGGACCAGGGGCAAGCTGGGCGTTCAGGGGCTGCGTGGCGACGCGATGCTGCTGGAGCTGCGCGACCGGCTCAAGAGACAGGGCGAGCTGCCCCCGATGCCGAAGGACTGGGGCGCCAAGGTGGTGCTCAAGCAGGCCGGCGGGTCCTCGTTCGGCGGCGACTTCCTGGTCTCCATGCGCGACGGCAACTCCGTCGAGATCGCGCTGGTCGACGTGTCCGGCAAGGGGGTCGACGCGGGCACCAGGGCGCTGCTGCTGTCCGGCACGTTCGGCGGGCTGCTGGGCTCGGTCGACGACTTCCTGCCCGCGTGCAACACCTACCTGCACCGGCAGCGGGGCGACGAGGGGTTCGTGACCGCGGTCCATCTACGCCTCGACCTGGACACCGGCGACTACACGATCACCTCGGCCGGGCATCCGCCGGTGGTGAAGTTCGACGCGGGCACCGGGAGCTGGCAGGTCGCCTCGGCCAAGGGCGTCGTGCTCGGCGTGGTGCCCGACCTGCACTGCGAGCCCGACAGTGGCACCCTGCGCAAGGGCGACGCGCTGCTGCTGTTCACCGACGGGCTGATCGAGCAGCCGGGCCGCGACATCGACGCCGGGCTCGACCGGCTGCTCGGGGAGGCGGAGCGGCTGCTGCCCTCCGGGTTCCGCGACGGCGCGAGGGCGCTGGTCAACGCCATGGCCTCGGGGCACAACGACGACTGCGCGCTGGTGCTGATCTGGCGGCCCTAGCCGCCGTCACAACCATCCGCAGTCGCTGGCGATGCGTACGGCGTCGAGGCGGTTACGCGCACCTGTCTTGCCCATGATCCGCGACAGATGGTTACGCACGGTGCCGACCGACAGGAAAAGCTGATCGGCGATCTCCGCAGAGCGCGCGCCGCCCGCCGCGATGCGCAGCACGTCGAGCTCCCGCCTGGTCAGCGGGCTCGTGGCGCACTGGAGCGCCGCCACCGCCAGCTCGGCCTCGATGGCCTGGCGGCCCTCGGCGACCTGGCGCACGCCCTCGGCGAGCTTCTCGGGGCACACACACAGGCTCATGAACCCCAGCGCGGGCCCGGCCAGCACATCGCGCACCTGACCGGGGTTGGGCTGGGCGGACAGCATCAGCACCCCGCACCGCGGGGCCTGCTCGGCGAGCTGGGCGGCCACCGGCAGCCCCGGCAGGTCGAAGTCGACGACGGCCACGTCGGGCCCGCCGGCGAGCGCCGCCCGCACCACCTCCCCGGCGCTCCCGACCGCGGCGACGACACGCAGATCGGGCTCGGCGCCGAGGGTGGCGAGCAGGCCGCGGCGGACCAAGGGCAGGTGCTCGGCTATCAGTATCCGAATCAAGACGTCCCCCTCCGTCGTCACCCAGAGTGATTGTTTGGATGTGTACTGTCAATGCCTTCAAAAGGCGCAAAGCCGTGAAGGGCGGCTCGTTCGACTACTCTGGGGCTGTCGGACCCTGCGTCCGCCCCCTGTCGTCGGTTACGGAGCGCGCATAGATGAACTGGCTCTATCTCGTGGGGATCGTCGTCTTCCTGCTCGGGCTGATGTTCTCCATCGCCCTGCACGAGATCGGCCACCTGGTGCCGGCCAAGCTCTTCGGCGTCAAGGTGACCCAGTACATGGTCGGCTTCGGCGCCACGGCCTGGTCGCGGCGGAAGGGCGAGACCGAGTACGGCATCAAGTGGATCCCGTTCGGCGGCTACATCCGCATGATCGGCATGCTCCCGCCGCGCCCCGGCGACGATCCGGGCAAGCTCAGGAGCGCCTCGACGGGGCCGTTCCAGGGCCTCATCGACTCGGCGCGCGATGCCGCGCAGGAGGAGGTCCGCCCCGGCGACGAGGACCGGGTCTTCTACCGGAAGAAGTGGTGGCAGAAGGTCATCATCATGTCCGGCGGCCCGGCGATGAACTTCGTGCTCTCGTTCATCTTCTTCACCATCCTGCTGGTCGGCATCGGCCTGCCCACGTGGGCCCCGATCGTGTCGCCCGAGACCAACACGTGCGTGATCCCGATGTCCGAGCAGCGCAACACGTGCAAGGCCACCGACAAGCCCACCCCGGCCGCCCAGGCGGGCATGAAGCCCGGCGACCGCATGGTCTCCTTCGACAACCAGAAGATCAACTCCTGGGAGGACGCCACCCGCCTGATCCGCTCCCACGGCCCCGGCCCCGTCGCGCTCGGCATCGTCCGCGACGGCAAGCCGATGACGCTCAACGTCACCCTCATCGCCCAGGACCGCCCCAACCTCCAGGATCCGAAGAAGATCGACAAGAACGTCGGCTTCCTCGGCGTCCTGCCCACCGAGGTCATGGAGCGGCAGAGCGTCGGCCAGGTGCTCGGCTACATGGGCGAGCTGACGGGCCGGGTGGCGAGCTCGATCCTCAACCTGCCGGAGAAGATGGTCGGCGTCTGGCACGCGGCCTTCTCGGGCGAGAAGCGCGACCCCGAGGGCCCCGTCGGCGTCGTCGGCGCGGGCCGCATGGGCGGCGAGATCCTCGCCTCCGACCTGTCCAACGAGAAGAAGATCGCCATCTTCGTCAACCTGCTGGCCGGGTTCAATCTGGCGATCGGCATGTTCAACCTCATCCCGCTGCTGCCGCTCGACGGCGGCCACATCGCCGGCGGGCTGTGGGAGGGCATCAAGCGGGCGTACGCCAGGATCATGCGACGGCCTGAGCCGGCTTACGTGGACATCGCCAAGGTGCTGCCGCTGACATACGCGATCGCGTTGGTCATGGTGATCATGGCCGGCCTGCTGGTCTACGCCGACCTGGTCAACCCGCTCACGCTGACGGGCTGACGTCCCGCCTCAGCCACTCATGACGCCTCGCTGCCGCAGATGACCTCGCCGCCGTACCAGCCCCAGATGTAGTACACCGTGGCGAAGCCGACACCGGCCGCCGCGAGCCCGATGGCGGGGCCGTACAGCCCGAAGGCGCCGCAGCCCGTCGCCATCACGATCAGCCCGACGGACCCCCAGCCGGGCCGCGACCGCCGCCGGGCGGTCGCGGGCCGGGACTCCACCACCCACTTGCGCGGGGCCCGCCGCCGCAGTCTCCCGGCCGGCCACAGGCGGGTGCCGTCGTCCAGGAGCACCACCGCCCGGCGGAACGGCCAGCCGCCCACGTGGACCTGAACCGGTACGCCGTCCCGGCTCCGCTTGCGCCGGGGCATCCGGTCCAGCGCCGGGTCCCAGTAGACCCGCTGAAGGTAGCGCCGCACGGGCCCGCCGCCGACGGGCTCCGCGGTGAGGCGGAGGTAGCCCGCGAACCACCGGGCCCCTCTGGCCTCGGCGGTCAGCAGCCGGGGCGCGGCCCGCCAGACCGCCGCCGGCGCCCTGGCGGCGCGGAGGTTGAGCAGCAGCCGCGCGCCCAGAAGCAGCAGCAGGCCGGAGACGGCCGCGAGCAGGGCCAGCAGGATGCGCGCCTGCCAGTCGCCCGGCGGCGGGAACTCGCCGTCACGGCCGGGGAAGACCAGGTCGTCCGGCCGCCCCGGGTCGTAGCGGACGGCCAGGCCCACCCCCGGGCCCAGCTCGCGGTCGCCGCCGACCTGGACGAGCGTGACGTGCGCCACCCCGTCCGCGTCGAACCATTCGAGGTGGGCCGCCGTCTGGTTGTCGGCTCCGTCGAAGAACAACTCGACCACCGACGCCGTGGTACGCGCGGTCGCGCGCGCCTCCTGTGCCGACACGTCCAGCACCCGCGCGCCGAGAACGGCGACGGCGACGGACATGCCGAGCAGGAAACCCCCGAGTGACACCGCGTTCGTCCGTACCACCGAACGCCCCGCTAACCCCATAACGCACCCCGTTCCGCCCCCCGGCACGGTGACAACGGCCGGCGGCGGGGAAAAGTGCCGCCCAGGCTCGGACGCCGGCGGGCGAGGCGGCGGGAGCGTCTCCGGACAAGCAGAAGGCCCCTCCCGCTCGGGAGGGGCCTTCTGACCTGGTCGGGGCGACAGGATTTGAACCTGCGACTTCTTGCTCCCAAAGCAAGCGCGCTGCCAAGCTGCGCCACGCCCCGCCTCGTCGAGTGCGCATGCGCTCCGGGACTCCGGTACGCTTACGCCCTAACGACCGGATGAAGTCTAGACCAGAGTTCGACCGGTTCGCGCGGACGTAGCTCAATGGTAGAGCCCTAGTCTTCCAAACTAGCTACGCGGGTTCGATTCCCGTCGTCCGCTCCAAAGGCGAAAGGCCAGGTCAGCCCCATGAGGCGACCTGGCCTTCGTGATCTCTGCTACTTCTTCTCGATCTTTTGTGCCCGATGCCTGCTTCCGCGTTCCTTCCGTGCCCCTTCGGCGCCTGCTGCGGTGCGGGTCGATAACCAGTTGGAACGTGTAGGGCCAGCCCTCTAGTGTGGCGCGGTGGCCACTCAGATGATCGTGCTCAATGGCGGCTCCAGCTCGGGCAAGTCCGGGATCGTCCGGTGCCTGCAGGCGATCCTGCCGGATCCGTGGCTTGCCGTCGGAGTCGACACCATGGTCGAAGCGCTGCCCGCCTCCATGCGGGGATCGGATGCGGGGATCGAGTTCGCCCCCGACGGCCAGGTGATTGTCGGGCCGGAGTTCCTGGTCTTGGACGCGGCGTGGACGGCGGGGGTCGCCGCGATGGCCCGCGCGGGCGCTCGAGTCATTGTGGATGACGTGTTCCTCGGCGGGGCGGCATCCCAGGAACGGTGGCAGAAGGCTCTTGTCGGGCTGGACGTGCTCTGGGTCGGCGTCAAGTGCGACAGCGCGGTCGCCGCGGGCCGTGAGATCGCCCGGGGCGATCGTGTCGGGGGAATGGCCGCATTGCAGGCAGAGGTGGTCCACGAGGGCGTGGTCTACGACCTGGTGGTGGACACCACGCATACCGAGTCGCTGGTGTGTGCGCAGACCATCGCCGCCCGGGTGCGGCGTTAGGGCCGGCATGACGGGGGCGGCGGCTTCATGATCTCGGCAGGTGGTTCGGCTTATACTCCGGGAATGGTGCCAGCGAAGGTCTGCGGAGTCCCCACCCGGCACGAAGGCGATCCGGATCGGGTGGCCGTCCTGCTTCCTGGCGCGGCCTACGTGCCGGCCCGCCCGCTCCTCCACTTCGCCCGCGCGGTGCTCGCGCACCACGGGTGGACCGTGCAGGAGGTCTGGTGGGAGCCGCCCGCGGGTGGCGCCCTCGCCGAACGTGAGGCGTGGGTCGTCGAGCGGGCGCGCGAGGCCGTGGAGGCGGAGAGCGCCGGTCAGGTGCTGCTGGTGGGCAAGTCGCTCGGCTCGCTCGCCGCACCGTTCGCCGCCGAACGGGGCCTGCCCGCCATCTGGCTCACCCCGTTGCTCACCATGGAGTCCGTCATCGGGGCACTGCGGCGGAGCGAGGCTCCCACGCTGCTGGTCGGCGGGGCGGCCGACAAGGCGTGGGACGGTGAGGTCGCGCGGGGCCTGGGGCACCCGTACCTCGAGGTCCCGGACGCCGACCACGGTATGGAGATCTTCGGGGACCCGGTCGCCTCGGCCCAGGTGCTCACGGATGTGACGGAGGCCATGCACCGGTTCGTGGCGGGGCTGCGCGCGTAGGCATGCGTTGGCGAGCGATCTCCCGCGACGCCCTCGTCGAGGAACTGGCGGAAAGGATCGCCGCGCGGCGGGGATGGGTTCGGGTGGCCGTGGACGGCGCGCCGGCCGCGCGTCCCGAGACGTTGGCCGACGAGCTCGTCGCGCCGCTGCGGCTGCGCGGGAGGCCCGTGCTGCGCGTGTCGGCGGGTGACTTCCTGCGGCCCGCGTCGCTGCGGCTGGAGCACGGCAGGACCGACCCGGACGCCTTCTACGAGGACTGGCTCGACGCCAAGGCGCTCACCAGGGAGGTCCTCGAGCCCCTGGACCCGGGCGGCTCGGGGCAGGTGCTGCCGCGGCTCTGGGACAGCCGCATCGATCGGGCGTACCGGGCGCCGTACCAGGAGTTGCCTCCGGGAGGGGTGCTGATCGTCGACGGGACGCTGCTGCTCGGGCGGGGGCTGGCGTTCGAGGTGAGCGTGCACGTGTGGCTGTCGGTGGGGGCGCTGGAGCGCGCAACGCCCGAGGACGAGCTGTGGCGGCTGCCCGCCTATGAGCGGTACGAGCGGGAGGCACGGCCCCAGCAGGCCGCCGACGTCGTGGTCAGGGCCGATCACCCGGACCGGCTCGCCGTGCGGCTGACGCCGGACGGCGGCGCGTAAGCGGCGCAGACAAAGGAGGGTGGCCGCCGGGAAAGGCGGCCACCCGATCAACGCGCCGTGGGGCGCTTGCCGTGGTTAGCCTTTTTCTTCTTGCGTGCCCTGCCCTTGCGTGCGCGCCTGGCCATAGCTCGCCTCCGATGATCGGCCGGAACCAGAGCGTCTCCCGCCTGCCCTGACCAGCGCAAGCGCACCACGCGAACTAACATTCCCCAACAATTCCGTGTCATAATTTGGTGGAATCTGTTGGAAGGAGCGGGTGTGCTCGCACAGCAGCGTCAGCAGACGATCCTCGAACGCGTGCGCAGCAACGGCGGAGTCCGGGTCGCGGACCTCGTTCGCGAGCTCGGCGTCTCCGACATGACGATTCGCCGCGACCTCGAGGTGCTGGCCGAGCGCGGGCTGCTGGAGAAGGTCCACGGCGGCGCCACCGCCCTCGGTCCGGGCTCGACCGAGGAGCCGGGCTTCACCGCCAAGTCGGCCCGCCAGCAGCAGGAGAAGGAGGCCATCGCGCGGCGCGCGGCCGGCCTCGTCAGGCCGGGCACGGCCGTGGCGCTCTCGGCGGGGACCACCACGTGGGCGCTGGCCCGCCACCTGATCGGCGTACCCGAGCTGACGGTGATCACCAACTCGATCCCCGTCGCCGAGGTCTTCCACCGGAACCCGCGTTCTGACCGCACGGTCGTGCTGACCGGCGGTGTACGCACGCCGTCCGACGCCCTGGTGGGCCCGGTGGCCGTGGCCGCGATCCGCCGCCTGCACGTGGACACGCTCTTCCTCGGCGTGCACGGGATGAGCGTGCGGGCCGGGTTCACCACGCCCAACCTGCTGGAGTCGGAGACCGACAGGGAGCTGGTGGCGGCCGCCACCAAGCTGGTCATCCCCGCCGACCACACCAAGTGGAACACGGTCGGCATCAGCACGATCGCCGAGCTGAGCGAGGCCGACGTGGTCATCAGCGACGCGGGACTGCCCGAGGACGCACGCACGGAGCTGGCCGAACGGGCCGGAGAACTGATCATCGCGGAGGGCTCGCCTTGAAGCGCACCATCACCCACCTGGCCGACGGCCGAGAGCTGATCTACTTCGACCGGCGGGACGACGCCGACAGGAGCGCGATCGACCGGCGCATGCTCGACCCGCGGCCGGTGGCCTCCGAGCTGCGTTACGACCCGCTGACCGAGGAGTGGATCGCGATCGCGGGGCACCGGCAGACGCGCACGTTCCAGCCGACGGGCACGGCGAGCGAGTGCCCGCTGTGCCCGTCGTCGGACACCCGGTCGTCGGAGATCCCGGCGCACGACTACGACGTGGTGGTGTTCGAGAACCGGTTTCCCTCCTTCTCCGGAAATTTCGGGACTTATTCGGAAGTGGGTGGCTTGAGCGAGGTGCGGCCGGGAGCGGGGCGGTGTGAGGTGGTCTGCTTCACCTCTGAGCACTCGTCCTCCTTCTCCCGGCTCTCCACCGACCAGGTGGAGCTGGTCATGGAGGCGTGGGCCGACCGCACGGCCGAGCTGTCCGGGATCGAGGGCGTGGAGCAGGTCTTCTGCTTCGAGAACCGGGGTGAGGAGATCGGCATCACGCTCGCCCACCCGCACGGCCAGATCTACGGCTACCCGTACGTCACGCCCAGGACCAAGCTCCAGCTCGCCGCCGCCAAGCGGTACTCGAAGGGCAACCTGTTCGCCGACGTGCTGGCCGCCGAGCGGGCCGAGGGGACGCGCGTGGTGGCCGCCAACGAGCTGTGGACGGCGTTCGTGCCCGCCGCCGCACGGTGGCCGTACGAGGTGCACATCTACCCGCACCGGCAGGTGCCCGACCTGGCCGCGCTGTCGGAGGCGGAGCGCTCGGCGTTCGCGCCGCTCTACACCTCGGTGCTGCGGGCCTTCGACGACCTGTTCGGCGTCGTGATGCCGTACATCTCGGCCTGGCACCAGGCGCCCGTACGGCAGGACCGTGAGCTCGCGTACCTGCACCTGGAGCTGTTCAGCATCAGGCGGGCGCCGGGCAAGCTCAAGTACCTGGCCGGCTCGGAGTCGGCGATGGGCGCTTTCGTGAACGACGTGCTGCCGGAGGAGGCCGCGCGTATGATTCGATCACAAGTAGATCACTATCAGATTTCTTATTAGGGTCGCATTACTCGTGATCTACCACTAACATCCCTTTTGCACCGGCTGTAACGGCCGTTGCGCGCCTAATCCCGGGCGTGTCGCCCGGGAGCCGGGGACCCACCTAGTTCTGGGGTGAATCCGACCACGTGTCGGTAGGGCACCTCCGCGCCCGAACCCGTCAGCTAACCCGGTCGGCAGAGGGAGAGGAACATCCACGTGGCGGCTGCGTCCCCCGTGCGCCTTGTCATCGGTCTCATCACCGCCGCGGCCGTCGCAGTCCTGCCGGTGACCGCGGCGTCAGCCGCGCCCAAACCGTCGGAGGCCGAGCTCCGCGCCCAGCTCAAGCAGCTCAACAGCAAGGTCGACAAGCTCATCGAGAAGTACAACCTCAAGCGTGTCGAGCTGGCCAAGGCGCGGGAGGCCGCCAAGGTCGCCAAGGACCGCCTGGCCGCCGCGGAGCAGGCGGTGGTGGCGGCCGAGCAGCGGGTCGCCGACATCGCCAGGATGCGCTACCAGAGCCACGACCCCTCGCTGCCCGCCTTCCTGCTGCCCACCAACGGCGGCGCCGTGGCCCTGCTGGAGCAGCTCACGGCCGAGCAGCAGGCCGTCGTGGACGGTGTGGCCAAGGCCCGCGACGAGAAGAAGAAGGCCTCCGACGAGGCCGCCGCGCTCGCCACCCAGATCAGCGCGGACGCCAAGGACGTGGCCGAGCAGCGCGAAGACGCCCAGGACGTCATCAAGGACATCCAGAAGAAGCTCCAGGACCTGGTGCCGTTCGGCCCCGGCCGCAACACGAACGGCAGCTGGGCCCCGGAGCTGCCCACGGGCTCGGACAACATCACGGCCCGCACGCGGCTGATGAAGGCGCAGGTGGAGAAGAACTTCAAGCTGCCGTACGAGGTGGGCTGCTTCCGCTCCGGCTCCAGCGGCGAGCACCCGCTGGGGCGGGCCTGCGACTTCATGATGAGCACCGGCGGGACGACGCCGTCGGCCGTCAACAACGCCCTGGGCGACCGCATCGCGGAGTGGGCACTCAAGAACAAGGACAAGCTCGGGGTCAAGTACGTGATCTGGAAGCAGCGCATCAACATGGGCTCAGGCTGGCGGGCCATGTCGGACCGGGGCAGCATCACCGAGAACCACTACGACCACGTGCACATCTCGATGAACTAGAAATGGGACGAATCGCATCTAATGAGCTATTCGCTCACTTGCAGATGGCGTTTACCCACGGGACCGTCGACCACACCGGTCCAGCTGGCAACGACCTGGCGGAGTTGATCCGTCGACAGCAGGACCTCTTCGCCGCGCGCCATGAGCCAATCGAAGGGTGAGAAGGGTGGCTGTGGAGGGGGCCGCTCATCTGGTTCTGTCGGATGGTGTGGTGCCCTTGCGCCCGGCAGAAGCCGTGTTCGAGGCGATGCTGGCTGGATGGGAGCGGCAACAGCGGGCCCGTCTGCTGGCGACCTCGACGATTCGAACACGGGTGGATCGTGTCCGCCGGTTTGCTCTGTTCACCGGGACGTCGCCCTGGTCAGGGGCTGTGAGGGGACGTCGATCGCCCTCGGGCGCCCTCGGGCGTGGTCAGCGCAGCGCAGCGAACGCGCCGCTGGGCGTCTTGCGCAGCCAGCCCCGCTCGGCCAGCCGTTTCAGCTTGGCCCGCACGCCTCCCACCTGACCCGACTCGAAAGGCAACCCAGCTGCGCGCAGATCGCCTTGCAGATCACCCGACCGTCGGCGGTGCGCACCGCCTCCAGCAGCGCCTGGTAGTCGACGGCAGCTCGTGTGCGCTCGTGGCGCGCTCCCGGTGGGGGATCAGCAGCCCTCGGGGGCGGCTCGGCCACGCGCCGGGCCGGCAGCGCCACCCGGTACATCGGCACCACCTCGATCTCGCCGCCGCCGTCGCCTATGTTCTCGGTGTCGTCATGGGCGGCCTGAGCTGCCCGAACAGGCTCTCCCTGCAGCTCGTCTTCGGCCAGCAGTTGGGCGATCACCTGCTCGGCCTGTTTGGCCAGTTCCGTGCGACGCGCGGTGAGGCGTTCCAGAAGCGACACCGTACCTCTACCGCGGTCATTCACAGACGGCGCAATTCCCGCGCAAAGGATCATCGTGAACGCGATCATCCGGACCGTGACGGATCATGAAACGTGCGTGATCCCTCAGGCAAACGATCATCCGCACTGAACCCCTGGCACCACCAGGAAGAGCACGTCCAGCGGAGCTCACACCAGGCCCTTGACCTGCCACTTCAATAGGGACCAACCCAATCGTGGCGTCTCCGGAAGGGATAGGCAAACTAGCGGACGAACCTGCCGACCCTGTCCAAGGTGTCGGTTGTGAGGTCGGCGGGCCCGAGAGCAAGGACCTCGCCCCGGAACGACCGAACCTCCACGAAGCTCTTCGGCGTCGAGACCGCCAGCCGGCGCAGCAGATTCCCCGCCCCCTCCAGCGTGCCGGTCTTGAACTTGGCCCGTCTCAACGTCTCCCGATCACCCATCCCCTCGAACGGCCCGCTCGCGCTCCGCAGGTCGTAGCGCAGGTCGGTCACCGGTAGGGGAGCGCGATCCCAGGTCGAATTCGGTAGCGAGCCATGTCCTTGGGTCCGCGCCTCGACCCACGTCCCGGTGTCCGCGTCGCCGATCTCGCAGTCGTGGATCGGATACGCGTAGGCGACGCGCCCTTCGTAGACGTTGCTGATCAGCTGCGGCGAGCACAGCAGCGCGTGGCTGAACGGCCCGATCAGCGCGTCCAACGGCAACTTGTGATGCGAACTGCCGTCGAAGGCCAGCTCCCGGCGCGGCACGAGGAAATCCAGGAACGCGCGGACCAGCTCCGGGTCATGGCAGGCCTCCTTTACGGGGAACATCAGGCCCCTGCGCCCGTCGTCCGTCAGTACGGCATAGCGCCAGAAGCGCCCGATCCCCAGTCGCACGGGCATGACGTACACGCTGTCGTAGGCATCGAGCGGCTCGTAGCCGGAATCCAGGATGTCGAGAAGCGAGCCTACGTGCCCCGGAGCCGGTGCGGGGGCAGGCTCGGGCTCGGGTGTCACGACCTCGACGTAGCCCTCGCGCCGCTTCTCGTCGATCTTCTTGTTGAAGTGACGTACGGCATGCGCCTCGTCGTCGAGGGTCATGCTCGTCCCCCGCAGGGTGCCACCCGCCATCCCCCACGCCATGTGACAGCGGATGCCTTCGCGCTCGATCTGCCAGAGCCGTACAACACCGTCGGAGCGCTTCTCGAAACTGCGTAGTCCTGACATATCGGGATCTTCTCAGGGTGCAGGTGACTGCGGAACACGCGATGACATGGCACAGGGGCCTGCGATACCTGCGATATACCGCCGCAGCCCATGATGTGATAAAGGCCTACGAGACGGACGCCATGAGGATTCTGCGTAACCTGGCTGTCGACAGCCGCTATGGCCTGGTCACTTCGATCACGGCGGCGCTGGCCACGGCATCCATCGATCAGCACGTTCTACTAGTCCTGACCAACAGCGAGATCACGAGGTGACAGGTGACCACTCGTCATGATCTCCCGCCCTGACCCGCACGAGCACCCTCACCACGCTCACGTCAGGCCTCGACCTGCGTATTCAGGATGAAACGAGCCCGGCTCGGCGATCTCGACGAACATGGCCTCCTGTTCGCTGTCAGCGGCGACAACGCTCGCCCGGGCCGGCAGCAGCGACTTCGGGATGGGATGAGATTCCCACTCCCTTCCAACTCATCAGCCTCGGCGCCTCATCAACGTTGACAGCGTGGCTGACCTGGCGCGCGGCCTCCCAGCCAACCTCTGGAGCACCCCCCTGGGATCCGCCCGGTGTGACGCCGGCTACTTGATCTTTGCGAGCTTCGCCGCGTTGTAGTACGTCACCGACCAGGCCTTGCATTTGTTCTGGTGGCCGTAGGCCGTCTGGGAGGCGCAGACGCGCTTCATGTCGCCGTAGAACGCCTTATTCACCCTCGAAGACCTGCTGGTGAGCCTGGCCGACAAGCTTTGGAAGAACAAGCGCGTCCCAGACCTCGAAGTCCTCGTCGTGACCCGCCTGGCCCAGGCAAGCGGTCAGCAGCCATGGGAGGAATACGCCGCACTCGACGAACTCCTCACCCACATCGGCGACACGGCCGATCAGCGGTTGACCTTCCAGGCCGCCTATCCGATCCACGGCTGAGAACGCACACGCAGAGCCGAACCCCAAAGTCAGTCTCACCCATCGGATCGACCTGGAATTCCCACCCTCTGAATAAGACTCTCCGCCACTAAGGGAAGCCCGAGCTGCCGTGACCATCGTCTGCGTGCTCTGCTCCGGCCTCGTTGACAGCAGGTCGTCGAGGTCGACGGCCTGGGAGAGTGCGTCGTAGCCGGCGGCGTCGAGGTGGATGCCGTTGGAGGGCCGCCGGCGCTGACGCGTTCCAGGCGTTCAGGCGTTCTTGACGGCGGACAGGTCGAACTCGAGGGTGATCTTCTCGGAGATCATCACGCCGCCCGTCTCCAGGACGGCGTTGTAGGTCATGCCGAAGTCCTTGCGGTTGATCACCGTGCTGCCCTCGAAACCGACCCGGGTCATGCCCTGGGCGTCCACCGCGGTTCCGGTGTAGTCGAGGGGGATGGTGACCTGCCGGGTCACGCCGCGGATGGTCAGCCGTCCGGTGACCTCGAAGCTGTCGCCGCCGACGTGCTTGATGTCGGTCGATTCGAAGGTGATGGCCGGGTGGCCGGCGGCGTCCAGGAAGTCGCCGGTGCGCAGGTGGTCGTCCCGCATGTCGTTGCCGGACTGGATGCCGGCCACGTCCAGGACCACGTGGACGTGCGAGGCGGCTGGGTCGGCGGCGTCGAGGTGGGCGGTGGCTTCCTTGACGGGAATGCTGCCGCGCACCTTGGTCACCATCGCGTGGCGCGCCACGAAGCCAAACCGGCTGTGCATGGGGTCGATGGTGTAGCTGCCGGTGAGCTCGCTGGGGTACATGCTGTGCTCCGTCTCAAGTAGTTCAGTACTGGAAGATTGAGCATGACCGTACATCGATTTATTTCAGCGCGCAACTTTCCAGTGCGATGACTTGGTGACGCGATGGCTCAACCGCCGGAGCTCCGCGTAGATAAGGTCAGGCCTCATGACTGACACCCGGATCCCCCCGCCCCTCACCGGCGACGAGCGGACAGTGCTGAACAACTGGCTCGAGTGGCACCGTGGCACCCTGGCCGTCAAATGCGCGGGCCTGTCGGACGAGCAGTTGCGCCTGCGCCCAGCCTCGCCCTCGACGCTGTCCCTGCTTGGACTGGTCAGGCACCTGGCGCACGTCGAGCGCGTCTGGTTCCGCCGCGTGCTGAACGGTGAGGACATCCCCAAGCTCTGGGACAAGGACCGCGACAACGACGCGGACTTCAACGAAGTGGACACCGCCTCCGTCAAGGAGGCCTTCGCGACCTGGGAGGAGGAGGTCGAGCGCGCCCGCGCCATCTCGGCGGCCAAGCCGCTGGACGCCGTCGGCGACCGCAACGGACAGGACTGCTCGCACCGCTGGATCCTCGTCCACGTGATCGAGGAGTACGCCAGGCACAACGGCCATGCCGACCTGCTGCGCGAGCGTATCGACGGGGCGACCGGCGAATGAGGGCCCGTTAGCCCTCAGGCATCAATGCTCGGTGCGGAAGAGCGCCCACACGGCCTTGCCGCCGCGGGCGAGGGGGTCCCAGCCCCAGCACTGGCTGTAGGTTTCCACGATGTAGAGGCCGCGCCCGTTCTCGGAGACGAAGTCCGGCTCCTTGGGGCGCGGCACCTCATCGCTGGGGTCCGCCACGGCCAGCAGCACGTGCGGCTGTACGCGCATCAGCAAGAGCTCGATCTCGCGCCGCCCTGCTGCGTACATCGCATAGCGGACCGCGTTCGTCACCAGCTCCGACACCACCAGCGCGGCGTCGTCGCCGAGTTCGGGCAGCCCCCACCTCTGCAGGGTCGAGCGGGTCACGTCCCTGGCCGTCTTCACGGAGTCGGCCTGAAAGGGCAACGGGCACGCGGTCGTGTACGGCTTGCCGCCCATGAGCAGACGGTCGAAGCCCACCTCGCGGGTGATTTGCAAAGCATCGGCAGTGGCCAGAGGGTCCTCCACCATGCCGCCGATACCTCCCCGTTCAGCCCGAGTTAGTGCATGTTTGGCCCAATATGCACTAGGCCATCATGGGTCACGATCGCGGCAGCTGCAAGACCCAAATGCACGTGCAGTTGCATTGTGCAGCAGCATGCGGCGTTTTGGGGCATTAGTCTGCTAATCGGACACGAGGTTGAGACCTTGTCATACCCGGCAATGTGGTGTCACTGTGTGTGCGGACCTTGATAGGAGGCAAAGTGACGCAGAACCAGCCGGGTTCCGGACCGACGGCGCTGCGCATCCTCCTGGGCTCCCAGCTGCGCAAGCTCAGGGAAGCAAAGAACGTCACTCGTGAGGAGGCCGGCCACCTCATCCGGGGCTCGGAATCCAAGATCAGCCGCATGGAGCTGGGCCGAGTGGGGTTCAAAGAACGCGACGTGGCGGACCTGCTGACCCTGTACGGGGTCGAGGACAAGCAGGCCCGCGCCGCCGTACTCGACCTGGTCGCCACCGCCAACGAGCCTGGTTGGTGGCACCGGTTCAACGATGTCCTGCCCACGTGGTTCCAGGCTTACGTCGGCCTCGAAGAGGCCGCCGCCAGGATCAGGACCTATGAAGTCCAGTTCGTGCCAGGACTCCTGCAGACCAAGGAGTATGCAAGGGCCGTCGTGACCGCCGGAACGGCGGGAATCGGGGCCGAGGAGATCGCCAGGAGGGTGGATCTCCGGCTGGAGCGCCAGCGGATGTTCGAGCGGCCGGACGGGCCCGTCTTCTGGGCGGTCATCGACGAGGCCGCGCTACGGAGGCCCATAGGCGGCGTCGAGGTGATGCGGGCCCAGATCGAACACCTCATCGAGCTGATGCGCCAACCCAAGATCACGATCCAGATCATGCCGTTCAGCTTCGGCGGGCACAGCGCGGAGGGCGGGGCGTTCAGCATCCTGCGTTTTCCCGACTCCGACCTGCCCGACGTCGTGTATGTGGAGCAGCTCGCCAGCGCGCTCTACCTCGACAAGCGTGAGGACGTGGACCGATACACCGAGGTGATGGAGCGGCTCTGCGCCGTGAGCACCACCCCGGACGAGACGGTCGGGCTGTTGCGGACCATCGCGGACGAGTTCTGACGACGGGCTACGGATGATCGTGGACGACTTGTGGCGGTGACGGAGTCGTTGTTGGGTATGCATCTGCCCTAGACTGGCCATCGGCGTTGGATCCCGCCGTGGCGGAGCATGCCCAACACCGCTCATGTGGGCGCGGCGCGTGAGCCGTTTCCGAATGGACGCGCCCGCGATCACTCGTAGCTTGATCAAGGAGACCATTCCGTGAAGACCGCTGTCGAGGAGCTAAGCCCGACCCGGGTCAAGCTCACTGTCGAGGTGCCGTTCGACGAGCTGCGCCCCAGCATGGATGCGGCGTACAAGAAGGTCGCGCAGCAGGTGCGCGTCCCCGGGTTCCGGCCTGGCAAGGTTCCGGCCCGCATCATCGAGCAGCGCTTCGGCCGGGCGGTGGTGCTGGAGGAGACCCTCAACGACGCGGTGCCCAAGCTGTACGGCCAGGCCGTCGACGAGGTCGACGTGTTCCCGGTCGACCGGCCCGACATCGAGGTCACGAAGATCGACGACGGTGACAAGATCGAGTTCACCGCCGAGGTCGACATCCGGCCCAACTTCGAGGTGCCCGACTACCAGGGCCTCGAGGTCACGGTCGACTCCGCCGAGGTCTCCGACGAGGACGTCGACAAGCAGCTCGACGCGCTGCGCCAGCGCTTCGCGACGCTGACCGGCGTCGAGCGCGCAGCCGCCAACGGCGACTTCGTCGTCATGGACCTCCGCGCCGAGATCGACGGCAAGAACATCGAGGAGCAGCAGGCCAGCGAGGTCTCCTACGAGGTCGGCGCCGGCTCCGTGCTCCAGGGCCTCGACGCCGCGCTCGAGGGCATGTCCGCGGGCGAGGAGAAGAGCTTCAAGACCGAGCTGGTCGGCGGCGAGAACGCCGGCGAGGAAGCCGACGTGATCATCAACGTCAAGTCGGTCAAGGAGAAGGTCCTGCCCGAGCTGGACGACGAGTTCGCCCAGCTCGCCAGCGAGTTCGACACGCTCGACGAGCTCAAGGCCAGCATCCGCGAGCAGTCCCGCCGCAACAAGCTGATCGACCAGGTCGTGCAGGCCCGCGAGAAGGCCCTCGACGCCGTCCTGGAGCAGATCGACATCCCGCTGCCGGCGAGCGCGCTCAAGGTCGAGGTCGACGCCCGCAAGCACAACCTCGACCACCAGATTGCCGAGAGCGGCCTGAGCCGCGACGCCTTCTTCCGCCTCTACCAGACGACGGAGGAGGAGCGCTTCGCCGAGTTCGAGCAGAACTCCGCGCGTGCGCTCAAGGTGGGCTTCGTGCTCGACAAGATCGTCAAGGCTGAGGAGCTGGGCGTCTCTGAGCAGGAGCTGACCAACTTCGTGGTGCGCCGCGCCATGGAGATGGGCGTGCAGCCCAACGAGCTGGCCAAGCACCTGGCCGACAACGACCAGCTCACGCTGGCCATGGTCGAGATCGTCCGCGACAAGGCCAAGGCCGTCCTGGGCGACGCCGCCAAGGTCGTGGACACCGAGGGCAACGAGGTGGACCTCAAGGCCATCTACACCGAGATCAACGGTGAGGAGGTCGTGGAGGAGGAGTCCGCGGCCGACGAGGACAAGCCGGAGGCCTAGCCTCCTCCCGCTCACGGTGCGGGCCCCTGGGGTCTGTGCCGTGGCGGTCACGGTCCTGAGCCCCCGAACCAACCGGTTCGGGGGCTTCGCCCTTTTTCCGGGGACGTCTGGTCGCGGGCCGCGATGCTGCGCAGCGCCACCTCCCCGGACGCCGCGCATCGGGACGCATCCGCTCCAAGGGCGCGGCACAGGGCTCCGGCTGCTGCCGTGGTCGCGCCGAGCGTGCATGACCTGGCGCCGGCGCGGGGCGCCCACGGCTGCGGCCGGCCCCCACGTACTCGCCTGCCTCCGCGAGGCCCCGCGAGGCACTGGGCCGGGCGGGCAGGCCGTACGGCGCCCTCAGAGGGCTCGTAGGGATCCTGGAGCTCCGGCAGCGGCCCGAGCGGCGCCGGAAACCGGTAACTCCGGTCAGCTGGACTCCCAGGGCGTCGCAGGGAGCATCGCCCCATGGCGGCGGTCCGGACTTCGTGGACGGAACGGGCGAGGTCGGGCGGAGGATAACAGGCAGAGGCTTGTCCGAACCTGCGCCGTCAGCGAACAGTACGGGGGACCGGGCATGAGCTGTGCGCAGCGCGCGTTAAGGTCACAAGCAAAGCCAATCGATTACGACGCATCGGAAGGTGACGCTGTGACCAGCCCGCCGACCTTCTATCAGCCTGAGTCGCGAGGCCGTGAGAACGGCTCGACCTTCCGGCTTGAAGATCAGCTTTATCAGCGCCTGCTCCGGGAGCGCATCATCGTGCTCGGCCAGGAAGTCAACGACGAGATCGCCAACCGCATCTGCGCCGAGCTGCTGCTGCTCGCGGCCGACGACCCCGACCGCGACATCTCGCTTTACATCAACTCGCCGGGCGGCTCGGTGAGTGCCGGCATGGCCATCTACGACATGATGGAATATGTGCCGAACGACGTGTCCACGGTTGTGATGGGCATGGCCGCCTCGATGGGGCAGTTCCTCCTCACCGCGGGCGCCAAGGGCAAGCGTTACGCCCTGCCTCACGCCCGGGTCATGATGCACCAGCCGTCGGGCGGCATCGGCGGTACCGCCGCCGACATCGCCATCCAGGCCGAACAGATGCTCTACGTGAAGAAGACGCTCGCCGAGCGGATCGCCTTCCACACCGGCCAGCCGCTGGAGCAGATCGAGGCCGATTCCGACCGCGACCGCTGGTTCACGGCCGAGGAAGCCAAGGACTACGGCTTCATCGACCACGTCGTGCGCAGCGCGCGGCAGGTGCCCTCGCAGGGCCCCGTCTCTTAGGGGGAGCTGAAGTGGATATCAACAGCCGCTACATCATTCCGGAGTTCACGGAGCGCACCTCCACCGGAGTGAAGCAACACAACCCGTACACCAAGCTCTTCGAGGACCGCATCATCTTCCTCGGAGTGCAGATCGACGACGCGTCGGCCAACGACGTGATGGCCCAGCTGCTGACGCTGGAGTCGCTCGACCCCGACCGTGACATCAGCATCTACATCAACTCGCCGGGTGGCTCTTTCACCGCCATGACGGCGATTTACGACACGATGCAGTTCGTCCGGCCGGAGATCCAGACGGTCTGCCTCGGCCAGGCGGCCTCCGCCGCGGCCGTGCTGCTGGCCGGCGGCACCCCGGGTAAGCGGTTCGCGCTGCCCAACGCCCGGGTGCTGATCCACCAGCCGTCCACCGAGGGCGGCGGCCAGGGCAGCGACATCGAGATCCAGGCCCGCGAGATCCTTCGCATGCGTACCCTCCTCGAGGACATCGTGGCGAGGCACTCGGGCAAGACCTCCGCTCAAGTCCGCAAGGACATCGAACGCGACAAAATTCTCAACGCGGACGAGGCAAAGGCGTATGGTCTGATCGATGACATCATCCCGTCCAGGAAGAAGCGAGCTGCGGCCGTAGCTTCCTGACGAGACGTGACGCACCGGGGCGCTGCCCAATAGGGCACGTTCCGGTGCGACTCGCCGCTAGGGGGCTCACTGAGGGCCCAGAAGACGGTAACGTCGAAACCTGAGCGGTTCGGCCTAGTCCGGAGGATGTCCGGAGACACTGCTCGCGGCAGCAGGGCGGTCCCACGCAAAGGAGTATCTGGGGTGGCACGCATCGGCGACGGGGGAGACCTGCTGAAGTGCTCTTTCTGCGGAAAGAGTCAGAAGCAAGTCAAGAAGCTCATTGCCGGGCCAGGCGTCTACATCTGCGATGAGTGCATTGATCTCTGCAACGAGATCATTGAGGAGGAGCTCTCCGAGTCCTCCGAGCTCAAGTGGGACAACCTGCCCAAGCCGAGGGAGATCTACGAGTTCCTCGACGCCTACGTCATCGGTCAGGACAAGGCTAAGAAGGCCCTCTCGGTGGCGGTCTACAACCACTACAAGCGGGTGCAGTCCGGCGACCGGGGCAGAGACGACGGACTGGAGCTGGCCAAGAGCAACATCCTGTTGCTCGGCCCCACGGGCTCCGGCAAGACACTGCTGGCGCAGACCCTGGCGAGGATGCTCAACGTGCCCTTCGCCATCGCCGACGCCACCGCGCTGACCGAGGCGGGATACGTCGGCGAGGACGTGGAGAACATCCTCCTCAAGCTCATCCAGGCCGCCGACTACGACGTCAAGAAGGCCGAGACCGGCATCATTTACATCGACGAGGTCGACAAGATCGCCCGCAAGAGCGAAAACCCGTCGATCACGCGCGACGTCTCGGGCGAGGGCGTGCAGCAGGCGCTGCTGAAGATACTGGAGGGCACCACGGCCAGCGTGCCCCCGCAGGGCGGCCGCAAGCACCCGCACCAGGAGTTCATCCAGATCGACACGACCAACGTGCTGTTCATCTGCGGCGGCGCCTTCGCCGGTCTGGAAAAGATCATCGAGTCGCGCATCGGGCGCAAGGGCATCGGCTTCAACGCCATCATCCGGTCGAAGGAAGAGGTCGACACGGCCGACATCTTCGGCGACGTGATGCCGGAAGACCTGCTGAAGTTCGGCATGATCCCCGAGTTCGTCGGGCGCCTGCCGGTCATCACCTCGGTGCACAACCTCGACCGCGAGGCGCTCATCCAGATCCTCACGGAGCCGCGCAACGCGCTGGTCAAGCAATACCGCAAGCTGCTCGAACTCGACGGGGTCGAGCTGGAGTTCACCGACGGGGCCCTGGAGGCCATCGCCGACCAGGCGATCCTGCGTGGCACCGGCGCCCGCGGACTGCGCGCCATCCTGGAGGAGGTGCTGCAGTCCGTCATGTACGAGGTGCCGTCGAGGCAGGACGTCGCCCGGGTGGTCATCACCCGCGAGTCGGTGCTCGAGCACGCGATCCCGACGCTCGTCCCGCGCGACCAGCTCGCCGCCAAGCAGCAGCGCACACCGCGCGAGAAGTCGGCCTGAGCCGCAGCCAGTCATACCGAGCGCCCCGTGGCACCACGCCACGCGGGCGCTTTCGGTGTTCTGCGGCTCCCGCGCCCGCCTGTCCCCGAGCCCTCTCCTGTTTCGCTCGCCCCTGAGCTGCCCCCTTCAGGTTGGGCGTCGCCGCGTACGACGGCGCTTCCGGCGGATCAGGGTGCTCGGCCACGAGGGGGAACTTCGGCCGCGCTGAGTGGGCCGGCGCTCGACGCCATGGGCCGGCTTCGGGGTACGGGGCTTTCCGCTTGTCGGCCTCCCTAGAATTGGTCATTGTGACAACGCCAGAGCTGCCCACCCAATACACGCCGGCCGACGTCGAGACCCGTAGCTACGAGCGCTGGGTATCCGAAGGCTATTTCACCGCCGATCCGGGCAGCTCGCGCGTGCCGTACAGCATCGTCCTGCCTCCGCCCAACGTGACGGGCGTCCTGCACATCGGGCACGCGCTCGACCACTCCATCCAGGACGCGCTGACGCGGCGCGCCCGTATGCAGGGACGCGAGACCCTCTGGCTGCCCGGCATGGACCACGCGGGCATCGCCACCCAGAACGTCGTCGAGCGCGAGCTGGCCAAGCAGGCCAAGTCGCGGCACGACCTCGGGCGCGAGGCGTTCGTCGAGCGCGTCTGGGAGTGGAAGGAGGAGTCCGGCGGCCGGATCCTCGGCCAGATGCGCAAGCTCGGCGACGGCGTCGACTGGTCGCGCGAGCGCTTCACGATGGACCCGGGGCTCTCGCGGGCCGTGCAGACGATCTTCAAGAAGCTGTTCGACGACGGGCTGATCTATCGCGCCGAGCGGATCATCAACTGGTGCCCGCGCTGCCTGACCGCGCTCTCCGACATCGAGGTGGAGCACAGTGAGGACGAGGGCGAGCTAATCTCGATCCGCTACTCCGACGAGATCGTGGTGGCCACCACGCGCGCCGAGACCATGCTCGGCGACACGGCTGTGGCCGTTCACCCTTCGGATGAGCGGTACGCGCACCTGATCGGCACGACGGTGGAGCTGCCGCTGACCGGCCGCATGATCCCCGTGGTCGCCGACGAGCACGTCGACCCGGCCTTCGGCACCGGCGCGGTCAAGGTGACACCCGCCCACGACCCCAACGACTTCGAGATCGGACGGCGCCACAACCTGCCGTCGCTGACCGTCATGGACGAGCGCGGCGTCATCACCGCGCACGGCCCGTTCCAGGGGCTCGACCGCTTCGAGGCCAGGCCCGCTGTCGTGGCCGCGCTGCGTGCCGAGGGGCGGATCGTCGCGGAGAAGCGCCCCTACCTCCACTCGGTCGGCCACTGCTCGCGCTGCAAGACAGTGGTCGAGCCGAGGCTGTCGCTGCAGTGGTTCGTGAACGTCGGGCCGCTGGCGAAGGAGGCGGGCGACGCCGTTCGCGACGGGCGCACCCGCATCCACCCGCCCGAGCTGGCCAAGCGCTACTTCGACTGGGTCGACGACATGCACGACTGGTGCATTTCCCGCCAGCTCTGGTGGGGGCACCGCATTCCGGTCTGGTACGGGCCGGGGGGCGAGGTCGTGTGCGTGGGTCCCGATGAGGAGCCGCCCGCCGGCTACACGCAGGACCAGGACGTGCTCGACACCTGGTTCTCCTCGGCGCTGTGGCCGTTCTCGACACTCGGCTGGCCGGACGCCACGCCCGAGCTGGAGCGCTTCTACCCGACCTCCGTGCTGGTCACCGGCTACGACATCCTGTTCTTCTGGGTGGCCAGGATGATGATGTTCGGGCTGTACGCGATGGACGGCGAGCCGCCGTTCCGCACTGTCGCGCTGCACGGCATGGTCCGCGACCAGTACGGCAAGAAGATGTCCAAGTCGTTCGGCAACGTGGTCGACCCGCTCGACTGGGTCGAACGCTTCGGCGCCGACGCCACCCGCTTCACCCTGCTCCGCGGTGCGAACCCCGGGGCCGACGTCGCGGTGAGCGAGGAGTGGGCGGCCGGCTCCCGCAACTTCTGCAACAAGATCTGGAACGCCACTCGGTTCGCCCTGATGAACGGCGCGGCCGTGGGGTCTCTGGAGGACGCCGAGCTGACGGCGGCCGACCGATGGATTTTGTCGCGCCTGCAGGATGTGGTGAGGGCCGCGGACGCGGCGTTCGAGGAGTTCGAGTTCGCCAAGGCGTCCGACCTGCTCTACCACTTCGCGTGGGACGAGGTCTGCGACTGGTATCTGGAGCTGGCCAAGATCCAGCTTGCCGAGGGGCTGGAGCACACCCGGCTGGTGCTCGGCCACGTCCTCGACGCGCTGCTGCGGCTGCTGCATCCGCTGGTGCCGTTCGTGACCGAGGAGCTGTGGCGGGCCGTGACGGGCGGCGAGTCGATCGTCGTGGCGCCGTGGCCGGTGGTGGACGCCCGTTACACGGACGCCTCGGCCGAGGCCGAGATCGAGGCGCTGCAGGAGCTCGTGACGGAGGTCCGCAGGTTCCGTTCGGACCAGGGGCTCAAGCCCGGCCAGAAGGTGGCCGCCCGGCTCGGGCTGGCGGGCACTGTCCTGGCCGGCCAGGAGAGTGCGATCCGCGCGCTGCTCCGCCTTACGGAGCCGGCCGAGTCGTTCAGCGCCACGGCGAGCTTCTCGGTGGGCGGGGTGACCGTTGAGATCGACACCGCGGGCGCCATCGACGTCGAGGCCGAGCGCAAGCGGCTGGAGAAGGACCTCGCGGCCGCGCGCAAGGAGGCCGCGCAGGTGGCCGCCAAGCTGGGCAACGAGCAGTTCATGGCCAAGGCGCCGGAAGCGGTGGTCGCCAAGGTCAGGGACCGGGCCGAGCAGGCCGCTGCGGACATCGTGCGGCTCGAGGCGCAGCTCGCCGGGCTCGGTGTTTGAACCATCCGGACGCGGGGAAGGTCCATTCGTTACCTAAGATGGACCTTCGACGCCGTCAGGGCTGCTATCGTTTTCCACGTGGGGCGGCAAGCCCTGACACCCCCTTCTGACGAACCCGATCTTCGGGACGGTCCGGCCGCGCGGTTGGACAAGTCGCGAAAGTTGGAGTAAGTTAGCAGGGTTGCCTCGAAGAGAGGCGAGTCCGGAAGCTCCCGGATCGGGCGGTTTGACAAGGATCGTCCGGATCGGGTAGACTGAAGGAAATGAAATGTGAGCCTCGGACACTGGGGTCCTCGAAGGATTCCGGTGGATGATGTGCGTCCGTTTCTTGAGAACTCAACAGTGTGTTAAAAGCCAGTGCATGAGATACATGCATGACCCCGTCTTTTTGACGGATAGCTCGGATTGATTTCCGGACAAGACATTGTTTGGAGAGTTTGATCCTGGCTCAGGACGAACGCTGGCGGCGTGCTTAACACATGCAAGTCGAGCGGAAAGGCCCTTCGGGGTACTCGA